>NZ_JAGGLN010000003.1 GCF_017874455.1 Methanobacterium aggregans
CAACATAACCAAACTCATCAACCAAACTCTTCTTCAAACTATCAATAGACCTTAAAGGATCAAAAATTCCCATCTTATTACCACCATTTTAAGATATTACCCACAGTACTCACAACACCTGTAACAGTAACGTTACCAGCCTGAGACGTTACAGTAGCACTTTTACCACCGTTATTAACAGTTCCACTCCAGGAACCAGTTAAATTACCAGCATAAACAACCGGAGTCAAAACCACAACAACCAGAACCAACACTAAAATTACATTAAACTTCCCATCCATCATTAAAAACCTTCCACAAACAATTATTACAAATCAACAAAAACAATACTACAATAATACGATAATAAAATGAATTAAAGAAAGTAGTATATAAATATTCCGGAAAAAACAAGTAAAAAGGAGAGTTACATGATACAGCAAGCAAATAGAAAGTAAAATATAAAAAAAGCCTAAAAAACCTCCAATAATCCATTAAAACATTGAATACACTCATTTTTAATAATTATATGGATAAATTAAAAGATATTAGAATTTTCTCAATCAAGGATCCCCATTTATAGTACCCAACACCTTCAAACCCTCAAAAATCGTGAAAAAATAACTAAAAATTCAAGAATTGGCCCTTAACAAAAATTTTAATGATTTCATGCCAATTTGCACAATTTTTGATTCTAAAGGAGTATTAAAAATAAGTAGTATGCTAAATTAATTATGAACAAAAATTATAATTATTCAGGATCCTGGATGGTACATCCCTATCAATACTAACCTCATCCCGGAGTTGAATCCATCTCCAGATCAACATCATCCATGACCTCAATCAATCCCCATTAAACTCATCCCATATCTCAAGGAATGAATCGTAGCTATCCTCCATTCTCTCCGAGAGGAAGTAAAGAGCCCCATAGTTTTTTCCAGGTGATGTGACAAGTTCATTCTCCTCCAGGACATTTATATGGTACTTAACGGTTTTGTAGTCCAGGGAAAGTTTTTCAGAAAGTTTGTTAATATTGTATGGTCGATTTTCCAGTTCTTTTATTATCCTGGCACGGTTGTTTCCTCCCTTCGTGCTGGCGATTATTTTCCAAAGAAATTTGTCCATAACATCCACTACCCTTATTTTTATTAGCTGTTTGAAGCCTCTCGTCCTTTTATAATCCTCAAGTTCAATTTCAAGTATCTAATTGCAAGATCGTAGAACCACTTAGACACGTAGGCCATGATAACCACCCAGACTGTGCCCAGAACAGTTAAACCCATGCCTCCACCTATCATTATGAGTGTGCCGAATATCCCCTTACTCACAGGTAGGTGGATGTAGTTTGGGAAGATCACATTCAGGAGTGGTGAGAATATTGCCAAAATCCCTGTGAAAACCACTGCCAGTCCTACAACGAACAGCGCAACCATAATGGCTGCAAATCCCATAGCAGGCACTGCCACAAATATCATGTTGAAAAGTCCCAATCCTGCCGCAGCTAACACTGCTTCCAGCATACTGCCTGCTGAAGGTTTATCTTCAGCTTTAGTGATCATGTACTCTGCTTTAATCTGTTTTGCAACTGTTTTCGGATCTCCAAGGGCCCTTGAAAGTTCTTCCTCAGTCCTACCGTTTTCCAGACCTATCTGGAAGTGTTCTTCGTAGTCTGAAAGTATATCTTCCCTGTCTTCCTCTGGCAGTTCATTCAGCAGTTCATCGAGTTTTTCAAGATATTCCCATTTATTCATCCTTAAGTTCCTCCAAAATATCAGCAGTTTTAGAGTACAGTAATCTATTAACACCTGCGGAGAAATTATCCCATTCTGCAACTAATTCCTCTTTTTTTTGTTTTCCTAAATCTGTGAGCTTATAATACTTCCTTGAAGGACCACCTTGGGACTCTTCCAGGTAAGAAGTCACTAGCTCTTCCTTTTTTAGCCTTTTAAGAAGGGGGTAAATGGTTCCCTCTGAGATTGCGATGTTCTCGGATATCTCAGAGACCATTTCATAACCGTAACAGTCTTTTTTGTCGAGTATTGCCAGAACGCAGATTTCCAGCACTCCTTTCTTAAATTGGGTGTTCATGGTATCACTGTACTTTTACAAGGTACTGTATATTGCAAGGTACTATTTATAATTTGGGTTTGTTTGGAGGGGAGTTGAGGGTTTCAGATTTGTATCATGATCACTGAAGATGGAAATGAATTAAAATTAGAAATTAAAAATTAAATAAGGAGTAATGATTGAATTCAAAAAAAATCAGCCCATAAATAACTTAATTCATGATTAAATGTTATTTTTAAATTTTTCAGAGCAAACATTCCATTCCCCAGGTTCCATCCTCCAGACCAAACCATTTGAAGTTTTTTTCACCGTAAACAGTGAACCCGTGTTTCTCGTACCATGCACGAGCCTTCCTGTTGTAGAAAAGCACATCCAACACCATTCTTTTGCAGTTCTTTTTCCTTGCAATCTGGAATGACTGCTTCAAAAGGAAGGTTCCAGTTCCTTTACCCCTTACGTCAGGATTAACTGCTATGTTGCCTATATAATAGTCATCCCCTTTTATGGATGAGGCTGAAATCCTGTCAAAGATGGGTTTCACAAGTGTTAGCTTTAAAAACTGTAAAAAATTCATAGTGTCCATGTATACCTTTGCTTCATCCCTGAATTTTATTTCATCCCCTCTGTAGGCAACTAAAATACCCACGGCCTGCCCATTTTCATCCTCTGCAACGTGGATGTTCTCATGACCATAGGGATTCCTTCCAGCCACTATGAGTTTTTGAAGCTTTTCAATGGCTTTTTGCCTGTCTTCATCCAGGAATATTCTGAAGAGGTCCGTATCTGTTTCATAGATCAGTTCTGAAACCAGCTGAAGGTCATGCCTTCCTGTGTCAAGTTTTTCAATGTTCATCTCTAAAACGTTCCTTGAAATATTAAAATGATTAAACAAGTTTTACTAATAAAATTTTTACTAATAACACAATCCAAATATGATTTTTTTCAATGCATTTTTACATTTGAAATTCATGGTAAGATCTGCGATCTTATTATTCAACAAATATATACAGACGTCAATATAAATAAAAGCCTATGGAAACCAGAAAATTCGTGCTTCTGGACATTGATTACATTACAGAAGACGACAGAGCAGTTGTCCGGTTATTCGGCAAACTACAAGGCAATGAAAATGGAAGATCTGTTATAGCAGTTGATAAGGGTTTCAAACCCTACATTTACGTTCTCCCCCATGAACCAGAGGAGTGTGTGAATGATATCAATGAACTGGATGTTGAGGGTGTTGAATGGACCCGTAAAAATGACATAGGGCATGTTAAAGACTTTTTGAAGGTTACGCTGAAACATCCCCAGGACGTTCCAAAGTTAAGGGATAAAATAAGGAATTTGGACTCTGTGGATGACATCAGGGAGCATGACATACCTTTCTACCGCCGTTACCTTATAGATAAGGGACTGTTTCCAATGGCAGAAGTTGAGGTGGATGGTGAATTTGTGGGTGAGGAAGATTGCAGTTTCAGATGTGCAGATGACACCTGCGTATTCGAAATTGAGGGTGAAGCCCGTCCAGTTGAATCGGAATTTCCGGATCTGAAGATTTTGAGCTTTGACATAGAGGTTTACAACCCTGAGGGCATGCCACAGGCTGAAGTTGATAAGATCATAATGATAAGCCTCTCTAGCAATCAGGGACTGGAGAAAGTGGTTTCAACCAAGGAATCAGAACTTGATTTTGTTGAAACCGTAGAGAACGAGGAGAAAATGCTTGAAAGGTTCGTTGAGATCGTGAAGTCTGAAAACCCTGATCTTCTCATTGGTTACAACTCAGACAACTTCGACATGCCCTACATAAATGACAGGGCTGATAAAATCGGGGTTAAAATGGATATGGGAACTGACGGCTCCAAGTTGAAGTTCATGAGGAGGGGTTTTGCAAACGCCGGGCTTATCAAGGGAAGGATACACGTTGATCTTTACCTTTTAATGCGCCGTTACTTAACACTGGACCGTTACACCCTTGAAAGGGTTTACAGGGAACTTTTCGATGAGGAGAAGGAGGATGTTCCAGGTGATGAGATCTACCAGTACTGGGATGATGGTGGAGAAAAGCTGGACACCCTGTTCAGATACTCCCTGGACGATGCTGTGGCAGTTACCAAGATCGGAGAGAAGATGCTGCCTCTGAGCCTGGAGCTTACACGTATAGTTGGCCAGCCATTCTTTGATATAGCACGTATGACCACGGGACAAATGGTTGAATGGTACCTCATAAGGAAGGCATATGAATACGGAGATATAGTGCCTAACAAACCCTCTTCAACACAGTACTCAGAGCGAAGGGGTAAAAGAGCTGCTGGAGGCTACGTTAAAGACCCTGTTAAGGGACTCCATGAGAACATAGTTTCCTTCGACTTCAGGAGCCTGTACCCCAGCATAATAATCTCAAAGAACGTTTCTCCAGACACCCTGGTTTCAGAGTGCAGTGAGGATGAATGCTACATCGCACCTGAGGTGGGCCATAAATTCCTGAAAGAACCTGTAGGCTTTGTTCCCTCCATAATCGGCAACATACTCAGGGAACGTGTTAGAATCAAGACCATGATGAAGGCTTCAGAGAATCCCAGGGAGAAGCAGATACTGGACGTGCAGCAGCAGGCCCTTAAAAGACTTGCAAATTCCATGTACGGTGTTTACGGATACTCCAGATTCAGGTGGTACAGAATAGAATGTGCTGAAGCTGTAACTGCATGGGGAAGGGATTTCATTAAAAAGACCATGAAACATGCTGAGGAATACGGTTTCAGGGCAATTTATGCGGATACTGATGGTTTTTATGCTACATTCGAGCCTTCAGATGAAAATTAAACACCCCATATAATTTTTTTAAAATCCTTTTCTAAAATTTTAAAGAAAAATGTATCAAAGAAGAGCATTATTAAGTCAAGCATCATCCCTAATCTTATATCCATGTCCAGAGTGACCTTAAAGGCATTCATGTTTGATCTCTTTATCCAAGAATGATAAAATTAGTCTATTTAAAGAACGCCCACCTTATTTCAACTTTTACCTAGCTGGAACAACCGTCTTGCCACCAGGACTGAAAATATCGCCCATGGAACGAGAGATGCGAATGCAAAGTAAACACCTATGGTCCCTGCCGTGGACGGCACCAACATCAATAAACCAGCCAGTAGCCCCAAATAAGCAGTTTTTTTACTGAAAATATTGCTTTTTAGCATGACAAATGAGATTATAATAAGTGTGATTGCGTTGAGGATGTAATACACGTCAAAGGCAGTACCCTGAAATGTGGTAAGCATTCCCTGTCCTGCCGCCAATAAAATAGACTGCTGCACATCTGTTGTTGCAGCCGCGTATTGGTTGCTGAGAGAAAGCATTTCAAAGGCAGTGTTGGATGAAAAATGGGCTGCTATCCCTACAAGTCCCAAAACCAAAGCAATTACCATGAAAGACTCATTGATTCGTTTTAGAGAAAGGTAGAGTGCAAGATATACAGGTAGCATAAGAGCACTGACAAGGAGGTACAGAAGATCCATGTCTAAGAGTCCAATGAACCATTTGTTCTGAAATAAGGTGAAGTAACCCAATACTGTGGTTGGTGGAGGCCAGGTGACAAATATAAAAGATTGTATGGGAATAATTACCACTATGACCAGTGCAGCAATTCCCCCAATTTTATAGAGCCAAGCCCACTTAGAATCACTAGTTTCCACGTCATTACCTGGACTTAATTTAAGATCTGACATTGAATTCCCTCCTTATAACCATTCATTTAATTTAGGTTTTTGAATAGGCTTTTAGAAGTTTTTGGCCCCCTCAATGATTTACGTGCCAAAAAATAAATTTCAATAGTCAATAATTCTCCTGAATTAAAGGTTACATCACGTTTCAGAATCTTATTAAAGATATTAAATCCATTGAAACCTTTTAAACAAGATACTGTGAACTTCAATTGAATTTTCAGATAAAATTAATCATGTTTCATCCTATATTTATGAAGTTGATCCTTTAAAATATTAACGATCGTGGTACCAAGTAATAGATTGATATACGTGAGAGATTTGGCATTTCAGCCGAAAAATACGTTTATACTCATGAAAAAGTGTTATGAATGATTAAAAAGTTTTTAAAAAAAAATTAAAACATCCAGTTTAAAATATCCTGGAGTTATGGCCTTCATTATTTATTCGTACTTCTCGTAAGACGTTATCTCATCAATTGCCTTCCTCGGCCTTGGATCGGGATCTTCATCTGCATAACCAAGTGTGAACGCAGCAACGATCCTTATATCATCAGGTATTTCCAGTATCTCCTTGAATGCATCTTCACTGAAGGCTCCAAGCCAGCAGGTTCCAAGTCCAAGTTCCTGAGCTTCCAGAATCATGAATGAAACTGCAATTGACAGGTCAACTGTGTAAGCTGGCTGTCCGCATGGCATCACATGTTCAGATTCTGTTGAACATGCCACAACAAGCACTGGTGCCTGGGCAACCATCTGCTGACCATGGGCGGGTTCAACAAGTTTTTCACGTGTTTTCTGACTCTTAACAACCAGGAATTTCCACTGCTGTCTGTTGGCAGCTGAAGGTGCCAGCCTTGCAGATTCCAGTATTTTCTGAAGCTTTTCTTCCTCAACCTCAGCGTCCCTGTATTTCCTGATGCTCCTCCTTTCCTTCACCGCTTCAAATACATCCATATAATCTACCCCCATTAAGGAACAAAATATCGTATATCCAATATATTTTATTATATAAATCACAGATTATAAAACATTCTAATTAGTAGGTTTATCAGTACTTTCAGTGAAATTGCCGGCAGCTGCTGACAATCCATGTACTGATTTAAAAGTGTAGGGAGGGTGATTATTGCCACATGAAAAGATAAGAAAAAGCTTTGATGCTGCTGCACGTGACTATGACCAGCACCGAAGAGCCGTTATCCCCCATTTAGACGAACTTTACGAGGTAACAGCGGACCTTGCACACAGCTCCAATGAGAAGCCCCGTGTGCTGGACCTCGGGGCAGGAACAGGCCTTCTCACAGAGTACCTGTTCAAAAGGTACCCTGAGGCAGAGTTCACCCTAATGGATCTGTCTGGTGAGATGCTTGCAGTTGCAAGGGAGCGATTTGAAGGACATTCAAACTTCAGGTACATCCAGGAGGATTACGTTGAAGAGGATTTTGAGGGTACCTACGATATCGTGATCTCATCCCTTTCCATCCACCACCTGAGCCATGAAAACAAGGAATTTCTCTACAAAAAGGTTTACGATAACCTGAACATGGGAGGTATTTTCATAAATGCAGATGAAGTACGGGGTTCAACCGGCAGGGCAGAACGTGAGTATCAACGAAAACATGACGAAAACCTTGAAAGCCAACCATTAACAGAAGAACAGAAAGCAACCATCTATAAACGCAGACAGCTTGATAATCCTGCAACACTGGCCACCACACTTAAATGGTTTGATGAAATTGGTTTTGGGGATGTGGATGTTTTTTACAAGTACTACGAGTACTGTGTTATTGCGGGGCGTAAAGTGCACATCTAAAAGTAAATAATCCTCAATAGGGAATTTGTTAGATATAAAGGTTGTATTAAAGACTAAAAGCTAAAATTGATTTTATCCAATTGGAGGTTAAAAATTGCTTCTGGACGAACGAATGGATGAATTTTCAAGGGCACTGGGTGCAGATTTCTTTGGAGTGGCAGATCTGAGCAGTGCACGTAGTTTCATGCTCGAATACGGCGGTAAAAATATTGCAAGGTATCCGCGGGCTGTTTCAGTTGGTATAAGACTTCTTGACACCATCGTGGATGAGTTGCCCCACAGTCACGATCCTTCAGTTTCAGTGAACTACCGCCACCATGCCCACGATATTATAAATCTCAGGTTGGACCTTGTAACCTCACGCATTGCAAGTTTGATCCAGAATGAGGGTTATAGGGCACTTCCAATACCCTCATCTAAGCGTGTGGATGATAAAAAGATTGCAGCAGCTTTTTCCCATAAGCTTGCAGCAAACCTTGCAGGCCTTGGATGGATAGGTAAAAGCTGTCTTCTAATAACCCCTGAAGCAGGACCCAGGGTTCGGTGGGGAACTGTTCTGACAGATGCACCATTTAAAGCTGGAGAAGCCCCTATGGAGGATCGTTGCGGTAAATGCACAGACTGTGTGGATGCCTGTCCAGTCAACGCATTCACAGGGACACAGTTCAATCCAGAAGAGGCCCGTGAATCACGATACGATGCACGCAGATGTGAAAGGTACCTCCAGGACCTTGAGAAGATGGATAAACCTGGAGTCTGTGGAATGTGCATCTACGCATGCCCCCATGGAATGAAATAAAAGTTATTGGGATAAAAATAAGTGCTGAATTAGATTTTTATTAAAATTAAATTAACTTTTTTTGTAAGGAATATTATAAAAAATTACAAAAAAAATCTTTTAGAATTTTCAAGGTCTGATGCAGATTTTCATGACTTACAGACCTGTTTAACAATTGTAACTGCAAATACGCCTGCACCAAATCCATTGTCAATGTTCAGAACCGCTATTCCAGGTGCACATGACTGAAGCATTGCATAAAGGGCTGTAAATCCCCCTTCACCTACCCCGTACCCTACAGAGGTTGGTACTCCCACAACTGGAACATCCACAAGGCCTGCAACCACTGATGGCAGTGCCCCTTCCATTCCTGCCACCACTATGATGACCTTAACATCTTCTTCAAGCATTCTGCGAACGTGGCCAAAAAGACGGTGTATTCCTGCAACTCCAACATCGTAGGAGGTTATGACTTCACATCCTGCTTCTTCAGCTATTATCCTGGCTTCCTCTGCAACTGGAATGTCTGATGTACCTGCGGTTATTACGCCGATTTTACCATTCTTCTCTATTTCATGGTCCCGAACAACCAGTATCCTTGCCCTTTCATTGTAATCCAATTCCAGGCCTTGATCCTCCAGAACTTTCAGATCAGCCCTTATGATATCGTATCTCTCCTTTTCAAGGCGGGTTAGAATTACATGACCCTTGTCTGCAAATCCCAGTACTATCTTAATGAGTTCCTCGTTGCTCTTACCCTCTGAGAAGATGGCCTCTGGAACACCGGTACGGATGTCCCTGCCTGTGTCGATCTTTGCAAAATCTTCCAACTCGCGGATCTGCATGGTTTTAAGCATTTTCTCCGCTTCTTCTGTGGAGATTTCTCCTTTCATAAGTTTTTGAAGTATTTCCTTCATGGTATCACTAATCTTATCTATTCAGAATATATAAATCTGGAGTGTTAAAAAGAATTCTATAGTATATAAAATGATATAATAAAAGCTTTTGGCTGCATGAACCAGAAAGCCGTTTAAAGCATTGAAATCATGAGAACAGAAATATGTGGGGTGTGAAGTTGGAAAGAGCCAGGATCTTAGTTCAGGGAATAGTTCAGGGAGTTGGATTCAGACCCACAGTTTACAGAATAGCAAAGAGCATGGAATTGGCGGGCTACGTTCGGAACCTTGGAAACATCGTGGAAATCGTTCTTGAGGGAGATAAAAATAGTATAAAAGATTTTGCTGAAAATCTGAAGCTGAATAAACCCCCAATTTCCGTGATAAATTCCCTTGAATTGGAATGGGTGGATTCAAATGTTTCAGGAGAATTTGCTGATTTCAACATACTCTCAAGTTCTGAAAACTTCTCAGGATCATCTGTGATACCTGCAGACCTTGCAACATGTGATACTTGCCTTGAAGAAGTTTTAAATGACAATAACAGGCGCTACAAGTACCCATTCACGGCATGTACAGACTGCGGCCCCAGGTTCACGGTGATCGAGTCTGTGCCCTACGACCGTGAGAGAACTTCTATGGATGATTTCCCACTCTGTCCAGACTGCACAGCCGAGTATGAAGATCCTGAAGACAGACGTTATCATGCAGAGGCAACCTGCTGCCCAGAATGCGGACCTGAAGTCTTCATCTACAAAGATCAACGGCTTGATGTGGAAAATCCAATAAAAGAGGCTGTAAAACTCATAGATGATGGTAAAATTCTTGCAGTTAAGGGTATTGGAGGTACACACCTCGTTGTGAAAACAACAGATGATGATGCTGTTTCAGAGCTTCGGAAAAGGCTTGGAAGGTTTAACCAGCCCTTTGCATGCATGTCCCCTGACCTTGAAACCATAAGAACATTTGCAGAAGTTGCAGATTTTGAGGAAAAAGCCTTAATATCCAGAAGGCGCCCCATAGTTGTTCTGAATAAAAATGATAATTATTATCTGGCCCCCTCAGTTGCACCGGAACTCCACAACCTTGGAGTTATGCTTCCCTACTCTGGACTGCACCATCTCCTCTTCAAATACACTCAGGAACCTGGGCTCATCATGACCTCTGCTAACATGCCTGGAGAGCCTATGTTAATTCACAACAGGGACATAATTGAGAAGCTTGAGGGTGTTGCAGACTGTTACCTACTCCATGACCGCAGGATCGTTAACAGGTGCGATGATTCTGTTGTCAGATTCCGGGGAGGTGAAATGGCATTCATAAGGCGTTCAAGGGGTTACGTGCCTGAGCCCTACGATTTTTCATGGTTAAGCAAGGATCTGAACGTTCTTGCACTGGGTCCTGAGATAGATGTGACCTTTTCAATACTCAAGGAGGGTAACTGCTACGTTTCCCAGTACATTGGGAACACAACCAAATATGAAACCTTCCTTTCAATGAAGGACGCTGTAGATCACCTCATGGAAATAACCAAGACCGATTCTGTTGATGTTGTTGCCTCAGACCTTCATCCCATGTTTTTCACAACCAAACTTGCAGAGGAGCTGGGTGAACGGTTTGGATGTCCTGTTTTCAATGTTCAGCACCACCATGCCCATGCAGCTGCCCTCTGTGTTGACAACCATGTTGAGGAGATGATCTGCATAGCAGCGGACGGTGTTGGTTACGGTTCTGATGGAACTGCATGGGGAGGGGAAATACTCCACATAAATAGGGATGAATATAAACGTTTTGGAAGCCTTATGCCCCAGAAGATGGCTGGTGGGGATTTAACAACCAAGTACCCAATTAGAATGGTCATGTCCATGCTTCACGATCACTACGATCCAGAGGAGCTTGTAGAACTCATGAAACGTGACTATCTTGATTACTTCAAGCACGGTGAGAGGGAGGTGGAACTTGTTTCCAAACAGCTTGAACGCAGCTTCAACCTATCTAAAACAACCAGTACCGGTCGTGTTCTTGATGCAATTTCCTCTGCACTTGGAATCTGTGGAGAACGTACCTATGAGGGGGAGTGTTCCATGAAACTTGAGTCAGTTGGGCATCAGGGCAGTGATTCCATTGAAATTCCATATGAAATAAAAAAAGAGGATGGCATGGAAGTTCTGGACACCCCAAAAATACTCGTGAACGTTCTTGAGTTGAAGCATAAAAATAAGCCAATTGCAGATATAGCGCAGGCTGCTCAGAGAGCTGTGTCCCTTGGACTTGCAGATCTTGCGGTACGCAGCGCAGAAAAAACTGGTGTGGAATTTATAGGTGGTTCCGGCGGTGTTTTCTACAACGAAGCTGTGAGTATGACCATAAAAAATTTTGTTGAATCTAAAGGCTACAAGTTCCTCCAGCACCGTGACAGCTGTGCAGGTGACGGTTCTGTATCCATGGGACAGGCCGCTGCAGCTGCATGGCACCATAATAAGTTTGGATCCTTTGAATGACCAACTTCTTCATTAAATATTAATTTTATTAGAATAATCTTAAATAATATTAAAAGGATTAAAATTTAAGTATAATTTTTAATTGAATTATAAAATTGTTATAGGGGATAATCATGAATAAAATCAAACTGAATTTATATTGAAGGTAATAATGAATTCTTTTTTATTGATTGTTAATCTTTAATCCATTAATTCAACTATTTGATAATGTATATCCCTGTATTTATTATTTATATTCCTGAAGGGCCTTGATCTGTTTACGCCTCACAACTTCAGCCAAGAGGTACTCTGCGTAGTTTTTAGCCTCTGCATACTTCTTGATGAGGTTTATGAGTTCGTCTGCAACCTCAACATCTCCCATCTGGATTTTGTTCTGTATCCTCTGGAGTTCTGAGAACTCATCCCCTATGATGTTCATCTTTATTGTGCCGGGACCTATGAATATCTGAATCTCTATATCCTTGGAGATATCGTAGTACTTACGGGGTCTTCCCCTCTCTATCTTCCTGAAGGATGAACTTAAAAGTCCAAGGTCCTCCATTGCACGGAGGTGCTCTATTATTGCCTTCTGTCCAACCTCCAGTTCACGTGATATCTCACTTACAAAACGAGGTTCATCCCTTAAAAGATCTAATATGTCCCTTCGGGTTTTACAACCCATTACATCAAGTATAGCTTCAAGATCCATGTTTTACTCCCTTTAAATTTATGATTATATATTAGTGATATTTGTTGAATGTTTGAATCCTTCCTACTTTAAAGTTGTGCGAAAGGTTTATATAACCTTTGGTAACTATAATAGTTAAAGGTTACTGTTCTTTTTATACCATGTGAAAGGTGAATAAATGACCGATAAAGATGAAGTAAAGAATTTAAAAGAGGATCTGGCCAGTTTAAAATCTGAGATCCAGGATAGAGATAAGGAGATTCAAGCAAAGGATGATGAACTCCAGAAGAAGGTTGAGGAGATCCAAACAAAGGACAACGATATCGAGGATTACAGAGACCAGACTCATCGCCTCCAGGCTGACTTTGAAAACTTTAAAAAAAGGTCTGAGAAAGATATTAAGGAGTACATCAAATACGCCAATGAGGGATTGATACTGAAGATTTTGGATGTTTATGAGGACTTTGAAAGGGCCCTTGAAACTGAAAAATCCGATGATCTCAAGGAGGGAGTTGAAATAATCTATAAAAAGCTCAAAAAGATCCTTGAGGGAGAAGGCCTCCGTAAAATCGAGTGCGAAGGAGAAAAATTCGATCCCTTCAAACACGAGGCCCTGATGGTTGAAGACAACGATGACTTTGAAGATGGAACCGTCCTTGAAGAACTTGCAAAGGGCTATACATTAGATTCCAAGGTTATAAAATACTCGAAAGTCAAAGTCTGCAAGAAGAAGTGAAAGAATTAAGTTAAGACATGAAAAAAAATCTTAATGGTTTTAAACCGCCCAAATCAAGTTAAAACTCATAAAAAATTAAAAAATGAATTAAAATCAATATTATGAATTAATCAAAAAATGCAGAATGAGTTGTACATGAAACTTATGTACAATGATTTCTTTATGATATGCATTTTGTAATTTAATTATATAAGAAGAGGTGAATTTTATGGCTAAAACAGAAAAAATAATTGGTATAGACCTGGGTACAAGTAACTCAGCAGCTGCTGTACTTGTTGGTGGTAAACCAACCATCATACCAAGTGCAGAAGGAGCAACACAGTACGGTAAAGCTTTCCCAAGCTACGTTGCATTCACAAAAGAGGGACAAAAACTTGTTGGAGAACCTGCAAGAAGACAGGCAGTAACCAACCCTGAAAATACTATAAGCGCTATAAAAAGGAGTATGGGTACAGACCACAAGGTAACTGTCCTTGGAAAACAGTACACACCCCAGGAAATATCTGCATTCATCCTCCAGAAGATCAAAAAAGATGCAGAGTCCTTCCTGGGCGAACCTGTTAACAAAGCAGTTATAACAGTTCCTGCGTACTTCAACGACAACCAGAGAACAGCAACCAAGGATGCAGGTACAATTGCAGGCCTTGAAGTAGTGCGTCTCGTTAACGAACCAACAGCAGCAAGTCTGGCCTACGGTATAGACAAAGCAGAAGATGAAGAACTTGAAATAATGGTATTCGATTTAGGTGGAGGAACACTTGACGTTACAGTGATGGAGTTCGGAGGAGGAGTTTTCGAGGTTAAGTCAACAAGCGGAGACACCAAACTCGGTGGAACAGACATGGATGTTTCCATAATGAAACACCTTGCAGAGGACTTCAAATCTCAGACCGGAATAAACCTTCTTGATGATGACCAGGCAGTTCAAAGGCTTCGAGAGGCAGCAGAAAAAGCTAAAATTGAACTTTCAACAACCCTCACAGCCGATATAAACCTCCCATTCATAACAGCAGGAGCAGACGGTCCAAAACATCTTACAGCAACCCTTACAAGGGCAAAACTTGAAGAACTCGTTGATCCCATCATCAAAAGATGTTCAGGACCTATGGAACAGGCAATATCCGATGCAAAAATGAGCAAATCTGACATAAGTAAGATCATACTCGTTGGAGGTCCAACAAGGATGCCAGTTGTCCAGAAGTTCGTTGAAAAGTACATTGGAAAACCTGTTGAAAGGGGAATTGACCCAATGGAATGTGTTGCAACAGGAGCGGCAATCCAGGGCGGAGTAATGGCTGGAGAAGTCAAAGACCTTGTTCTTCTCGATGTTACCCCATTATCCCTTGGTATTGAAACCCTTGGAGCAGTTTTCACCAAGTTGATTGAGAGGAACACCACCATACCAACCAAGAAAAGTCAGGTCTTTACAACAGCAGCAGACAGCCAGCCATCCGTTGATATACACGTGCTTCAGGGTGAAAGGCCAATGGCAGCAGACAACACCACACTTGGAAGGTTCCAGCTTGTTGGAATTCCACCAGCACCAAGGGGAATGCCTCAGATTGAGGTTACCTTTGATATCGATGCAAACGGTATTATGAATGTTTCTGCAAAGGACATGGGAACAGGTAAAGAGCAGAAAGTCACAATAACAGCTCCAAACAAGCTCTCAAAAGATGAAATAGACAAGAAGATCCATGAAGCTGAACAGCACGCAGAGGAAGACAAAAAACGTCAGGAAGAAATTGAGGTCCGCAACAACGCAGATTCAATGATCTACACCTCAGAGAAAACCCTGGACGAACTTGGAGACAAAGTTGAGGCAGACCAGAAAACCAAGATCGAAGGCCTCGTCAAGGAACTAAGGGAACTTGCAACAGGGGACGATCTTGCAGCCATCAAAGCTAAAACAGATGAGCTAACCAAGGCAGTGCAGGAAGTTGGTGCAAAGATATACCAGGAAGCACAACAGGCACAAGCTCAGCAGGAACAGGCACAGGGTCAGGAACAGCAGGATGCAGGTCAGAGTAAAGATGACGGCGATGACACAATAGATGCTGACTACGAAGTCAAAAAGTAAGTGTTTTAAACTTGGAGTTGGTTAATTCCATCTCCCTATTTTAATTTATTTTAAGAACCTTAACATAAGATCATATTTAGAAATAGAATTTTTACTTATAATATTCATTAAAATTTTTATAAAATATTCATTTCAAAAATGAGAGATTGATAAGATCATTTCAATCATGTTGATAATCGTACCATTAAATAGGGATGAAGTTTAATTTTCTAATATTCAAAATCATTTGTCAGTTAAGATTCATATTAAAAAGAATCCTTTTAGCTGTATCAATTTCATAAAATTCATTACGGCTTGACAGTTCGTCAGCCTTAAACTAAAAATTGAAGGTAAGATTATAATGGCAGAGAAGCGTGATTATTACGACGTCCTTGGAGTAGAAAAGGGTGCAGATAAAAAAGAAATTAAAAAAGCCTACCGTAAAATGGCCATGAAGTACCACCCAGATGTGAGTGACGACCCTGAGTCAACTGAAAAATTTAAGGAAATAAGCGAAGCCTACGCTGTACTCTCAGATGAAGAGAAAAGGCAGACCTACGACCAGTACGGCCATGCAGGTATGGGAGGATTCAGCCAGGAAGACATATTCAACAACGTGAACTTCGAAGACATATTCCGAGGTTTTGGATTCGGAGGAAGCAGAGGTGCAGGTGGAGGAGGCAGTGGCTTTGAAAGCATCTTCGACCTCTTCGGATTTGGAGGGGGAAGTAGAAACGGACCCCGCCAGGGCGATGATGTGGGCTACGAACTGAAGATCACCCTTGAAGATGCATCAACAGGTGTTGAAAGGGACATAGAAGTTCCCCACAAGAAGATCTGCCCCCACTGCCACGGAGAAAAAGCAGAACCTGGAACAGGCACCAGAACCTGTGAAACCTGCGGAGGAAGTGGTCAGGTCAGACACGTGAACAACACTCCGCTAGGCCAGTTCGCAACTGTTAGGCCATGTAACGTGTGTAAAGGTGAGGGAAAGATCATTGAAACACCATGCAGTGAATGTCACGGTAGGGGCATAATCAAAAAGACAAGTACCATACACATCAACATCCCTGCAGGAGTTGAGGACGGCAGTCGCCTACGTGTTCCAGGTGAGGGAGATGCAGGTGTCAGGGGCGGACCTCCAGGAGACCTTTACGTGATGATCAGGGTCAAAAAGCACAAGCTCTTCCAGAGGGATGGTTCAGATCTCACCTACGAAATGCCAATAAGCTTTGTTCAGGCATCCCTTGGTGACACAGTTGAAGCCCCAACACTTGACGGTGCTGTAGACCTTAAAATACCTGCAGGAACCCAAACAGGAACCTCTTTTCGTATGAAAGGTTATGGAATGCCACATCTGCGCTGGAATGGTAAGGGAAACCTTTACGTTAAGGTTAAAATTGTAACACCCAAGAAGCTCAGCCCAAAACAGAAGGAACTTCTGCAGGAGTTTGCTGAAGTCAGTGGGGACGAGATCTACGAGGAGCAGAAGGGATTGTTCGATAAGTTCAAGGATGTAATCAGTCACTGAACTTTCATTAAAATCCTTTGAATTTTTCTTTTAAATTTTTTTTTAAACTGAATTCTATTCTTATTGATTGTTCCCTCAACTTCCATTTGAATTGTAACAATTCATTCAAAAGTACTTTTCATTAAATTAAAGCTAAGATCAATATAACAATGTGATATAGGGAAACTATTTATTTTATCAAGGAATACTATCATTAGATTGAAGTTTGAATGATGATCCAAGAAATGAGATGATCTAATGTCCACCATGGAAAGCAAAGACGAAGAGAATTTAAACAATATAAATGTTGAGGAGATACTTGCAAAAATAACGACGTACTTCGGTTTTGTTCCGAAGATATTTCAGGTTTTGAGTGAAAATCCACGTGCTTTAAATGCTTATTTTAAAAAATTAGAGTGTTTCATGGAGGATGATTCTCTGCCTCCAGTCACCAAGGAATTTATCTCAATAGGCGCTGCATCTGCACTTGGAGCGGAACACTGCCTTAAAACACATGTGGAGGTTGCAAGGGGATTTGGAGCGACGGATGAACAGATCCTTCTGACAATAATGATGGGTGCCTTCATAACAGAGACTAAAGCTTTAGCAAGTTCTTTAAGGGTTTATGATGAGTTTAAGGGCGTGTAAAACATGTCTACTTTTTATAATAATAACCACCCTTTACACATTCTATGCAACCTAAACTACAAATTATAATCAGTTATTGAAACTATAATTGTAAAATGAAGGTTACTCATAACGCAGCGAATTCGAAATATCCTTTCTACAGCCGTACCATGCAGGATAAAACGCTATCAACATGCTCATGAGGGTTGTTATAAAGATAATTCCTGGGGGAAGGTACCATGGTACCAGGATGGAGAGCTGGTTGAAGTTGAGTACCTTGGAGACTAAGGTTATTCCACCAAAACCAATAATAATTCCTGCAACTGCTCCAATTAAGCCCAGTATCCCGGCTTCCAGGATTGTGGTGAGGATAACTTGATTCTCTGTAAATCCCATAACCTTTAAAAGCCCAAATTCACGTTTTCTCTCAAGCATGTTCAGGTTCATGGCGTTCAGGATACCCAGTAATCCCACAAGGAACACTAAGCTTGCAAGAAAATCCAGGAAGTAGATAAGGTTCATTAAAATGTCTGCCACTCCCTTTGAGAATTCAGAGCTTGTGAATTGGGTTCCAAAAACAGAGTTCACAGCATCCTTTGCGGAGTTCAGTATGATTTCAACTGTGTTGGTGTTTTGATTCTGATTTTCAGGAGCTATAACATCACTTGTTAAATTTTCAACCTGTTTAACCGTGCTGTTGAGTCCTATTCCCGAACTCAGAAGGAGGGTTAAAACCAGCACTCCAAAGGTTATTCTCAGAAGGGTTGAAAGGTTTCTCATCCTGTTTCTTCGAAGATTTTTGTATGATAAGCTGTAAATTCCCATCGTGACTTTATATTTCTTGTAGAATCTATAAAAAAATTTCTAATTGTATTAATTATTTTTGATGTATCCAATTCTTAGAAATATTTGGGTGGGAATGATAATGTTAAAAATAATTTGAAGGTTAAAGGCATGCCGAGAATAACCCACATTCTGTTCCAGCAGCATTCATCTTTGCGAGCTACCTCTGCCTCATACAGGATTCACTGACAGTATTTGCCCTTGCATCCCGCGGAATGGCCGTTTCACCGTTCCTTCTGGTGTCTTCAGCTTGCGCATCATGTTCATTCACCAGAAGACGTGTCGTTTCTGCTCCAGTGTCATGCCTCTCGGCTTGTGCTTTATAGCACCACGGTTCTGTAGGATGTGTGGAGTTTCCTCAGTTTGATTACAACCACAAGAAGTGAATGTAAAAACCGTTGGCTGCCCTTCGGCTTGCCATTTAACGTTCAATATAATATTATGGAGATGGTTCAATTTAAAGTTTGTCACACCATATCCCGAATTAAATACTTGATTTAACAATGAATTTAATTCTATAAGTTAATTTTAAAATGAGTTAAAAGTAATAGCGGGGCCTAGATTTGAACTAGGGCTCTCGGGGTTATGAGCCCCGCGGGATCACCAGACTACCCCACCCCGCTGTAGATTACTGTTTACATTTCACAGTATATAAAGCTTTCCATTCATACTTATTATAATATTATCTTTTTTAGTTAAACGCCATTTTTTAAAATAAAAATGAAATTGAAAGATTAATAATAAATTAAGGGGTTAAAGAATTCCATTCATACCTTCAAATCATTTAAAATCCATCTTCGATTTTTTTATTCTTCAGACTCGAGCTTTTCAAGCCTTGTTTCAATGGTCTTGATCTTCTTGTTGGTGTAACCCCTGTACTCATTGAACCTGCCTTCAAGTTCTCCAACATCCCTTGATACCTTACTGTACCTTTTTTCAAGGTCCCTTACGTCTGATTTGGTTGCAAGATCCCAGTCCTTTATGAGTTGGTCGCTTTTTTCATCCAGAAATACTTCTATTCTTGCTGAAAGGACGTCTGTGCTTATTGGAACTTCTTTAACTTTTCCCATTATCTTTTCACTCATTCCAGCCATTTTCTCACTCATTCCAGCCATTGTTCCGCCTTCAGATGTTTCAGATGTTCCTGTAACCTTTGAGCCTGCTCCTTTGAATTTTTCTCCAACTACAGAAACTGTTTCATCAAATCCTGATGTTATATTTGTTCCTGTAACCTTTGAACTTATTCTTGAAAGAGAGCCAGTTCTAGCATCCTGCAAGTAGTAGTAAAGGAGTACAACAACTGCACCGGCAAGTACAAGGATAGCGAATAATTCAAGTGCGTCCATGAATTAATTCCCCCATATCAGATTTTACCCTTCTTTTCTAATTCTTTTTCTTTTTTTTCTATGTCTGTGAGTAGTTTTTGGAGTTTTGCATATTCTGTCTGGACTTCGAGGCGGTTCACTCTTTCGTTGATTTCACTGTGCAGGTATCCTGCTTTTTGCATGAGATCTGATGTGTTTTTCCTTATTCCAGATAGTTTTTCCTGTTCTTCCCTTGTAAGGGAAATGTTCCCCATCATACGCTTGGATTCAAGGTCTTTCTCAACAAGTTCAACCTTTCTAAGCTCTGCCTGCTTTGCCAGGAACTCCACATTACTCTGAGCCTCCCTAACACGCCTCCACTGCATCAGCACAACAATAAGCCCCACAACCACTATCACAGCAATAATTACATAAAACACGTTTTGCGGAATTGTCTGCATATAATCCCCCCCTTATTATTTATAAAAACTCTTTATTATAAGCATGATGTTTTATAATTCATTTCGAGCACGTTCTATTCCCCTTAAAACCATGATGATGTTTAACTGATTCCTACCACAAATAAGTTGGAATAACCCTTAAATTACTTCCTAAACATTTTTTCATCAAAATCAGATGAATCATCAGCCCTGTTGTTCAACCATCCACCCTCCTCATCAAAATCAAAATCATCACTTAGACCTGCAAATTGTGTTTTAATATTTGATAAGCGCCTTTCAACTTTTTCAGACGATTTTTTCTTTTCATATGCCCGGTATACTATTAAAACTGCTGTTAAAATAACTAAAAGAAAAACTAAGCAAATGAATATTCCTGTGTTTCCTGTGAATAGGATCGTTGGCAGAAATGCAGGCGTGATGTATTCTGCATCTTTTTTTATTCTTTTTTGAATGTCTAAACACTCCCCTTCTAAGCATGACCTGCCTTTTCATTAATTCCCTTACTAATTTGGTTAATGAATCACTACACAAATATAAGTTATGGTTTTTATATAGTTAAATTGTAATGATATTATTTTAAATTTATGAAAATTTTTGTGTGGTTTCGCATTAAACAAAAAAAAAGAACCCAAAATAATGTTTTTTATGTTTTAATAGATCTAAAAGTATTTTATAGTGGTTATATGATTGAAATGTACGAAAAATCAGGGCAAATTGTATCAAAAGTAAGAAAAATGGCTTTGGATTATGTTGAAGAAGATATGAAGGTTTTAGACCTTGTGGAATTTGTTGAAGGAAACATAAAGGAACTTGGAGGGATGCTTGCCTTTCCGTGCAACATCTCCATAAACGAGGTTACAGCCCATTACACATCACCTCTCGGTGATGAAACCCTTCTTAAAAGGGGAGATCTTGTCAAAATAGACCTTGGTGCCCATGTTGATGGTTACATCGCAGATTCAGCTGCGAGTGTGCTGGTTGGAATGGATACAGACAGTTCACCAGAAAACTCGCCCCTCAGTGAAGAAGAGCTTGAATTAAGCCTTAATCTCATTGAAACATCCCAGGAAGCACTTGAAAGTGCCATCAGTACAGTACGTGATGGTGCTACCCTTGGAGCCATTGGAACTGCAATTGAAGACACCATAAATGCCAGAGGATTTAACTCGGTTTCCAATTTAACAGGTCACAGCATGGAACAGTGGATACTTCACTCTGGGCTTTCAATTCCAAATGTTAGGGAAAAAAATGATCACGTAGTTGAAGAGGGAGATGTTCTTGCAATAGAACCCTTCGTAACCAATGGAGTAGGAAGGGTTGTGGATATGAAGGAAACTTACATATTCAAATTCATCCGAGAAAGACCGTTACGTATGAACCAGGCCCGAAAGCTCCTGAACACCATAGAAGAAAATTACAGCAGCCTTCCATTTGCAGAGAGATGGCTTGTGAATGACGCTCCAAATCCTAAATTCAAAATGGCCATGAGGAAACTCATAACCTCAAGGGCAGTTTATCCATACCACGTGCTCAGGGAGAAAAGTGGTGCAAGGGTTGCCCAATCTGAACACACAGTCATAGTTGAAGCTGATGGATGCAAGGTCATAACTGAGTGATTCATCTTAAAAAAAACTTTAAAAACTTTTTTTATTTTAATTTTTATTCAAGAAATAATTCTAAAATTTGTTTGAATACAGAATTTTATTTTTAATTGATTTTTTTAATTAATTTTTATTCATAAAAAAATATTCATGAAAAAAGCTGATTTCATAAAAATTAGACTAAAATCAAATTTTCAGTTCTAATTTGAACTTTAAGTTAAAGTTAGAAGAATCAAAAATTTAACAAACTCATCAAAAAAAATAAATGTTGTAAAGGGAATGTTTCATCCCATTTACAGATTTTATACGTTTGCAAGTGGGTCTTCTTTTTCGCTGCTTGCTTTGAATGGAACAGGTAAGCCCATTCCTTTCCTTTTGTCGATCTCCTTCATCGCTTTCTCTTTTTTCTGAGTTGCGAGTTTTGTGAGCATCTCAAGACCGAATTTACCCTCGTTTACAGGTTTGGTTTCTATGACTCCAGCTTCAACTGCAGCTTTGAATATTGTTTCTCCGCCTTCTGTCCTTGTGAAAACTGTGGACCAGCCGTCTGGGGAACCAACTGAACCTGTTGAAACATCTGCAAGTTCTGCAACGTAGTCAAGACAGACTTTGCATCCTGCCTGTTCGTATCCGTGGGTTTCTTTGAGTGGGATTGTTAGGACGTCGTCCTGGGTTTCTACTATGAATTTTCCCTTTCCTATGTCCATTTTCTCAACGAGTTCCATGCTAATTCCCATTTTCTCTGAAATGAAGGTTTCAAGAGATACAAATGGGAAGTTCTCCATACAGAATATACCTGTAAGTAGTGCTATTTTATCTGCAAGGAACCTTACACCGAACGGGTAAGACTGCATTTTCCTTATACCCATGGTCTGGCAAGGAATTGCAACGGTACCGACTTTTTCAAGACCGTACTGCCTTACTGCCTGTTTTAGCATTAAAACGTTTGGTGAGAATGTGTATTTGGTTCCTGCTGCAGCTATTATTTCATCTGCACTCATTGCAACCATTGGTTCTGGTTTCCAGAATTCGTCGGTTGGTCCAGCAACAACTGCACCATCGATGAGTTTTTCTTCAAGGGCGTAGCAGAAGAGAGCAGATACTATTCCACCATCTTGTGAAACTTTTTGGATCTGTTTATCAGTTGACCTTGCGGTGACAACTTCTTTGTATGTTCCTAATACCATTTTCTCATCCTCCTATAACCCTAAATCCTTTTTAATCCTGTCAGCTGGCCACCAGCTTCTAGGGCACTGGACGTAGCATATACCACATTTAATACAACGTGCACTGTTGATCTCTGGTCTTCCGTTGGTCATACTGACTGCTCTGGTCTGACAAGACATTGCACATGTTCCACATCCGATACATAATGCCTGGTTCACGACTTTTGTTTGTAAGTCGCATCCGCATGCTTCTGTGTAACCTGCAAGATCTATCATTGGCTGCAGGTAGTCCATGTCACCGTTTATGACGGCAACAACTGTTTTTGCAATTATCTCTGGGGATGGTGGGCATCCTGGTATTGCACAGTCAACTTTTATGAGATCAGCAATTGGTACAAAGGATTCGTGGTTTGGCTGTGCCTGCTGGCCTCCCCTGGAGTATCTTGTGAAACATCCAGTTGCAGCGCATGAGCCGAAAGCAACAACTAATCCTGCTTTTTCTCTTACTTCCATTAATTCATGTAGACTGTGTTCATCCTGCAGACAACATGAACCTTCAACTAATGCAAGGTCCATTTCTGGCATTTCCCATAGGTCTACCAGTGTTTGTCCGTAGACTATGTCCACCATTTCTGTTAGTAATTCTGCGAGTATATCGTAATTCTCAGTTAACGACATTCCATCTCCGGTACATCCTGAGAGGTGGATGTATCCGATCCTTGGTTTGGTTTTTTCTTCAGCCACTTTTTCAACCTCCTCTTTTGAAACAACTTCCTTAGGCTTTGTTTCCATTCCTAAAAATTCTTTTATCCGGGCTAACATTGGCTTAAACCCCTATTTCCCTTAAAATCATTTTTATGGCCTTAGGAATTCCATTTTCCACACTTTCTGTTAAACCCAGTTCAACATCAGGAGCAGAGACATATTCTGGTTGACAACCTATGACCATGACTTCACATTGCTTGCTGAGGTCATGCAAAGGCTGGCTTACTGGCCATGAATGTGCGTTTTCATAGGCACCTTCTGGTAGCTCATCAACAGTGAATTTTTTTACTGTTCCTGGTTCAGCTCCAAACTGTGCAATGTCCACGACTATCATCTTTTTCCAAGCTTCGTTTGGAAGTGTGAATATAAAATGTGGACCTCCGGTCCCTGCGTCTATAAGCATCGTGTTCTCTGGTAAACCGTGTTTCTCTTTGTATTCTTCTAAGGCCTTTATGACTGCCGGTCCGAATCCGTCATCTTTAAAAAGGACGTTTCCACAACCAACAACCATTATCTCTGCTTCGTATGGCATGTTATCCCCTTAAATTCTGACCATTTCGTTCTTTAAAACGCTATTATCCTCATCATCCACCACTATAACGTGGGTTGCACATGATAAACATGGGTCGTATGCCCTTATTACGTGTGGTCCGAATTCATGATGGAAACCTTCAGTTGCTGGTCCCATTGTTGGGATGTTCCAGGTTGTTGGTACGAGTGCACTGTAAAATCCAATTTTACCGTCAGGATTGACTGTTGCCAGGTGGGTGTCTGATCCCCTTGGTCCTTCTACAGAACCAATTCCGAGTTTGTTTGTTCCCCTAACATCGAAGTCAGCCATTACAGGTGCGGAGGTGTCTAACTCTGCAAGTAAGTCTATTGCTTTTGAAAGGTTTACTTTCATTTCCATTGCCCTTGCTACGTGCTGTGCAACAACTCCCTGACCTTTGAAACCGTCAAAGACTGCTGCTCTTGCCCTTGGACCTACCTCTATGTTTACACCGTCGTAAAGTGGTATGGTTGAGCATGCTTTTTTACCGACTTCTGGGTCGTTGTACCAGCTTTCAGGCATTACTTCTGTGAACCTGTCCATGTCAAATTTGGTCCTGTCACCGTATGTCCTGTGTGTTGCAAAGACTGGCTGGTTGTGGACACCTAAACCTTCAGGTAATCCTTTATCTGCAACTAAACCAACGATGAGATCTACGTGTTCATCTACTTTTGGTTTAAGTGCTTTTAACCTTGCATAGAGCCTTTTTCGGGCTACTTCGCTTATGTTCTGAGCCATTCCACCGATCCTTACATCGGATGGGTGTATACCTTCACCAGCAACTGTGTCAACAACAGTCTGTACTGTTTTCCTTATTTCGGAAACTGATTTTACAGCGGTTGCGAAAAGTTCTGGAGGTACGAAGTCGGCTGCTATGAGGAAGTGGTGAATAGCGTGACTATTAATGGTGTGTGCTGCTAATGTAAGCTCCCTTAATTGTCTACCTGCTTTTGGCACTTCAATATTTAAAGAGTCATCTATAGCTTCTACTGAAGCTAAAGTGTGGGGTATTGGACAAACACCACATATTCTCTGTACCATTACTGGTGCAGTTTCTGGTACCTTACCGGTAACCATTTTTTCTAGCCCTCTTACTGGAGTTATACTAAGGTATTGACCTTTAGTTACAATCCCTTCATCATCGACTTCCATACGCAGTTCTGCGTGTCCTTCCTGCCGTGATGTAGGCGAGATCACAATAGTTTCGCTCAAATGTATCACCTCTTATTTTTATATAATGAACATCATTATTTCAATTGATTATATACATTATTATAAACTTTTCTTTGGAAGATAAAATGAAAAATATATATATAATGAATAACTAAACTATAAATTCCTTTATGGGAATTAAAAAGGGTGCATCTTTACAAAAAATCAATATTTAGAATTGTAATCTATATTAACTGTTGTAAATGCAGATAAACCCATTATGTACCTGTATTTAATTTAATTAAATATATATTGGTTATGTGAGGTTAGGAGATTCATGTAAATTGACATGAATATCTGTGAGAGTCATCAGATTGGAAAAAGGCTCAAAGTTAAATATATCCATCATAAACAATTATATCTTTGATGATTAACATACATATAATTGAAATGGCATAGATAGTGATGATGTAAAATAAAGTTATGATGTGGTAAAATGCAAAAGGTGAAACTGTGATAGATAAAAAAATCATTCTATCAGTAGTAATCGTGCTCTTAATAGGATTTGCAGCGGCCAGTTATCAGATTACCACTAAAACTCCTGGTTTATGGCAGCCCACAACTTCAACTTCACAGAGTCAAGGTTCAACAGACGATTCATCTCAGACCAGTGCTGGATCATCCAGTCAAGGAGATGTTCAATCTCAGAGTACAGGAACTTCAAGTGGAGAAAGCCAGACAGGAGGTAGTAACGTGATATCATCCAGTGCAGCTAAAACAGCGGCACAAAATGCTATAGATGTAAAAGGTGCAGAAGCAGGTACACCAAAATTATCTTCCGATGGAACCTATTACACCGTACCTGTTATAGACAATGGAAAAGTAACCGGTGAAATTGAAGTAGATGCTAAAACCGGTGTTGTCACAGGGGGTACTGCGTAATGGTAAAAATGGTTGAAACAGAAGTGGAATGCTGTAAAATAGTATCAGAAGATGTGGAAGATGCTGTGGTTCTTGAAGGATCACCAGGATTAGGTCTTATAGGTAACATCGTTGGATGGCTCCTTGTTGAAGAGCTTAAGATGAAACAGATCGGCCATATAACTTCAAAGTACTTTCCACCACTGGCAGTTCTCTACAAAGGGGTTGCAATACATCCATTCAGAATATACAGTTCAGAGGGAATAGTTTTATTCCTCTCAGATTTCATAGTTCCACCAAATGTTACCTACGACATGGCAAATGTTATAGTTGATTGGATGAATAGAAATAAAAGCAAAGAACTTATAACATTCAACAGCATGGTTGTACCCCAGAAAAATAGTGGAGTTGCAGGTGCTGCAAATTCTCAGGAAGCGCTGCAGAGATTAGCTGATATGGACTTACCAATCCTTCCATTTGGAAATCTTGGAGGTCTTTCAGGCACATTACTCACAAAAACTGCCTCAAAAAATATTCCGGCATCATGTCTCTTCGCAGAGGTCTTGAATCAGTACCCTGATCCAAGAGCTGCAGCAGGTGTAGTGAATGTTTTAAATACCATGTTGAATATAGAAGTGAATGCAGACCCACTCATAAAAGAAGCAGAGGAGATCGAAGCAAGACTCAAGGAACTTGCAAAACACGTTCAAGGAGAGCCAGAGACTCCAATATACATGTAATTACAGGGGCCCGTAGCCTAGTTGGATAGGGCGTCGGACTTCTAATCCGAAGGTCCCGGGTTCAAATCCCGGCGGGTCCGTTAATGTAAACTTCTTTTATAGAAATTGCATACAGATAGGTAGAACTATCTACAGATACATAGATATTGTATCAAATTTTCATGTAGCATCAAAAAATTATTGAAGTTGACCATGAAAGTGGAACAACAAAAAAATTAATTTACAGGTATTTAATGTAACTGTAAAAACTCAAAAGGGCCCGTAGCCTAGTCTGGACAGGGCATCAGACTCCTAATCTGAGGGTCGAGGGTTCAAATCCCTCCGGGTCCGTTAATTTTATAATATTGCCAGTTAAATGGTAATTATCTCATTTTAGTTTTGTTTAATATTATAATTACCTGATTTTAAACTTCAGATCTCAGAAATTTAAAAACTTAAATCAATTAAACATTTAATTGTAAAAAGCGTTATTTCTAAAAATAAGACTGTGATTACCCTCTATTTTAAATTTCTAGAAAAATGAATTAGAATGAGTTAAAATAATTTTTATAAAATTTTTTTAAAAAATAGATTATGATACCATCAGTCCACAGCATCTTTGTTGAGTAACTGTGTCATGAGAGAAACTAAAACCATTCCAACAACGATAACTGTTATAATTAAACTTGTATGTTCCATGTTTTACACCAACTTAAAATGTTTCTTACAATGTAATTTCGATCTATAAAGATGTACTAATTCATTCTTTATATATTTTGTTCATGGGGATATCCATTAAATCTGGCTTAATATCATCCTAAAAATCGAAAAGGATATATGAAGTAGATGTATAACTTAAAATGGGGCTATTTTAATTAAATAATAAATTGATTTGAGGTTTAGGAAATTTAAGTTTAATAAGAACAAATTTTGTAAGATAAAATTTTTATGAATTGGAGAAGTTTTAATGAGGAAGTTGTTTTACATTGCAGGAATTTTAGTGATTTTACTTTTAGGTTCAGTTGCAGTGAACATGTACCTATCACATGATAGCTTGGAAGACTTTAATGGACCAGGTTACATTCCACCAAACTATCAACTATCTGGTAACAACACAACAGAAAATTCAACATTCCTCCTTTACCAAGGATCATCCCAACTGGATTTATTCATTGTTGGAGCAACTAAGGATCCTGATAAAAAGGTAATAAAAAGTATCAAATCTTCCTTCAACAACACCACCACCCAAAGTGCTAATCTCATTATTGTAAAGGAAAACATGACCGTTGATGATCATCCTGTAGAACTTGACAGAGAAGAAATAAATATCAATGGAGTTTTAATAGACCTCTTTGAAACTAAGTGGTACTGTGATAAATCAAAACTGACGATTACAGCTACTGGAATTGTTCCCGCCAGTGAAATGGGAGAAATAAGGAAGATGTTGAAGTCAATAAAATGCCATAGGGACACATTTTTTTAAATGAACTGATTACGGCTTTAAAATTCCCCAAGAGTTCGCAATACATAATATTCCTGCATTCAAACCCTTAAATATGATAAAAAATAAAAAATGATTTCAAATTTTAAGTTTTTCAATAAGTCCTTTTAAATCTAAACTCTTTTAAAAACTCTTTTATAAGTAGCTGTCCAGGGTGTCCTGCTCGAACATTATCTCCCCGTACTTTCCACCACCACCTGCTTCTATGTGGAGGGTGTTGGTTCTGAAGGCGTTTATAACCTTTGAAAGCTTTGGATCCACAACTTCAATTTCCTCAAGTGGCGTGTGAATAAGGACATTTATCTCAGTTCCAAACTTCGAAACCAGTTCTTTCCATATCTTCTGCACGAAAACAGTTGTAACGCCCTTACTGTAGGTTGAGCTTATTATCTCTGCAAGGGGCAGTATATGGACATAAGGAGGTCTCTCCAGAGGATGGTGTGGTTCATCCCACTTGGAAAGTTCGTAGATCCTGTAGTCCACACCTTTCTTTATTTTACCTCCACATGGACAGCGCCAGTCCAGTTTTATTGCCTCGGAAATTTCATACTTTCTGTAACACTTGGAACATGCTGTTTTATGATACTTGCCTAAACGTGGATCAAATCCATAGTTACAGTGTATGTCATTGTTTAAAATTGCATCTTTAACCCCATTGAAGGTTAATGCTTTAATTTCCATCTCATTAAATTCACGACCCAAACGGTGGGGCCACGGAGAATGAGCGTCTGAGTTAGTTAAGAAGGGTATGTCCTGAAGTTCTTCAATCCTGTCTGCCATGTCAGTATCGGCTGAAAGTCCCAGCTCAAGAAAATCTGGCCTCCTACCGTAGCAGTCACAGACACTGTCATACTCCTTGTATATGCTTGTCCAGGGTGTGAAGGCATGTGATGGACCTATTATGCATCCCTCCCCATGGGCTGCATCCATAATTTCATCACCCCTCATTCGGACTCTGGGCCTTCCATCTGCATCCATGTTCCCCTTGAGCTTGCTGCGCAGGGCATAGGCAGATTCCAATGAGGGAAATATTATAACGTGGTGAACCCTTTTTATATCCTCAACCTCGGTTGTTAAGATAAATTTACATAAATCATCATCTGAAACCTTAATTTGATTATCAGATCCCTCTTCAGGGATCATTCCATCTTTTAATGAGAATATTCCGTCAGACGTTTCTTCTGTTGTTTCCTCTATGATCTGAAGCCATTTCTGGTGCAGTGCATCACCAGTTGCCACAATATCCAGGCCCTTGAGTTTTGCCTGGGGCGCCATGGTAACAGGCGACATGTTCTTGGATGTTGCCATGGAGTACCTGCCATGTATGTGAAGATCAGCGTTTACTATCATGTTTCTACCTTTGATTCTGATAGTTTATAATCATTAAAATAGATCAACTCCACTGAACTTCAAGATTTTTTTTCATTGAATAGATAAAAAAAAAGATCCCAGTGAAAAAAATTTTATTAAAAAAAATATTTGATTAAAAATGTTTAAAACTTCAATAAATGATTTGACTATAAAAAAATCGTTAATTAAAGCATGTTTAAGGTTTATTTAAAAAAATAGATTAGAGAAATAGGAAAGGCTCTGAAATTGAAGCTCTCATATTTTAGTATATTTATCCTATGTATCTGAGGTCTTCCTCACCTGGAACTATGTTACTCCTTTCAGATACTTCTCTTTCCATCTGCTGAGCTTTAGATATCATTTTTCTGGTTTCTTCAGCTCTTTCTTCAAGTTTGGCTATATCTAACTCCATGTTAAGCAGATCAAGAAGTACTGTAAGAACTGCCTTTGATGCATCGGCATCTATAAAGTATCCAGGGGTTTCACCCATTAAACATGCACCAGCAATACCTTTAGACATTCCAAGACCTAATAATAATCCTGATGCACCTATTATTCCACCATCTGCAGATCTTAGGGTTACTTCATGTTCCTTTAATTTTTCTGCAAGTTCCGTTGTGGTTGCAGCCCCAAAAACCTTGGGATTTTCAACTGGCTGTCCTGTTCCAAGACCTCCAAGGGTGAACATTTCCTTAACACCGTACCCTACCACAAAATCCATTATGGTTCCACATATCTCGTACTGACCCTCTGGACTGAGGCCCTGAGTGTTTCCAACAAGGATTATGTAATCTCTTTCTGATTCTCCCTGTGATTTAAGGAAATAAAACTCATTGTTCATTGGCTCTATGATTCCATTTTCATTAACAAAAACCTGGGGTGGAAATGAGGTTGAGTAAAGTTCTGCGAATTTTTCTGCATCCAGTTCATGAATCATGTGTTCTGCAACCAGTTTTCCCACGTGTCCAATTCCAGGGAGTGCCTCTATGAATATGGGCTCATTTAGTTCAACGTCCTTGATCATTTTTATGAAAGTTCCATCCATCTAACCAACTCCTTCGCTCTCTAAGAGCTGTTTTTTGAGTATTCTTCTATATTTCCCGTATTTATCTTCAGGAGAATACTTAGGAGGGTAAATAACTCCCACATCTCCACCACAGTGTGGGCAAACATCCTTCAGAGTGTACTCCCTGCAGGACTTGCATTTTCTCATCTTCATTGTTTTTCCAGTTCACGGTGGAAACTACCTTCTCCACCTTCTTCTTCAACTAAAGCTATTGCTCTGTCTGCAGCTTCTTTGAGTATGGTTTCTGCTGTTATGTAGTCCGATGATTTGACCATTAACCTGTATCTTGGAGCTCCAACACATTGTACTGAAATTTCTTCTTCATCTATAACACTTAATGCTTTTTTTATAACTTCAACACCCTCAGGTGCGTAGGACTTCAGATCAACGTACCCTGTTATGTGGACTTCAGGTGGGGATATATTTTTCTTGGCAACTTCTGTGATTGCTTCGGCCCATTCATCAGTTATGGCGCTCTCATCAAGTGCACTTACACCTTCTTCTGCAGCTAGCTCAAACGCGCCGTAAAGATCTCCAAACTCCTCCATGAGAGGATATCCAACCTCTTCATAGGCAGTTTCCATGTCTTTGTCCAGGCGCTTTGCAGAAAATTCCAGGAGCTTCTCTGCCTTCTGTTCGATCTTCCACTGCTGCATCTTCCTTGTTCTCTGATCTTCCCTTATCCTTTTAAGGGAAACATCTACATGTCCCTTCTTTGGGTTGACCCGCAGGACTCTTGCAACGATTTTCTGATTTTCACGTACGTAGTCCCTTATGTTCTTCACCCAACCAGAGGAAACCTCGGATATATGGATAAAAGCTTCTTTTCCCTCGTATTCCTCGAGTCTTGCGAAGGCCCCGTAGTTTAAAACCTTGTGGACAGTTCCAACCACAAGATCTCCTTCATCTGGCCATTGTTTTCTCATTCTTACCATTAGAACACCTAATATGTCTAATAAATATACTTGATATGTAAGTACATCATTAATTTATAAATTAATTACAACACCCTTCAAATAACTTTCCATTAGCCATGAAAAATTGCATAAAAAAGTTTTAACTGAATTTAAGTGAGTATTGCATGAATTAGTGTATGAAAGTAATTGGGATTTAAAATCCCGGGATCCTGAGATCCCTGTATTGCTACTGAATTTGATTTTACTGGATTTAATCCAGCACTTCTGTTATCTGGGCTTTTATCTCGGATTTTCCACCCTTGGATTTTACAAGAGTTTTTCCACAGATTATGCACTGAACATTGGATGCAGCATGGTCAAAGACCACTTGCTGGTTTCCACAGTCCACACATTTAACCCTTAAAAAATTGCTTTTTTGAGTTCTGAACTTTGCCATGAAAACCACCTACATTTTAAATTCTACTTTTCCAGCTCTGAATGAGGATCGTTTGATATGGGTCTTTCCACATTCTTTGCATTTGTACCTGAGGTCAAGTTTTTTAATTGGTTTGTTCCTTGATGGTAGCGGCCTTGGGTAACCCCTGTAACCTGCTGTAACCCTTCTGAACTGACGCTGACCCCATTTTAATTCGCTTGCTTTCCTTCTTTTTGATTCGAATACTTCGTGAATTGTATGTTTTTTGCAACTTGGACAGTAAGTTCTCCTTTCTTTAGGAATTTTCATATAATCACCTCTTAAATGTAAAAATAAGTTATTTTGATATTTGAAACTTATTTAAACTACTGATCATTAAACTTGTTTGATAAAAAGTCTAATTTATATTAATGTTAATTTATTATTCATTGCTTATTTATATCTTTGGATGGCCATGCCCTTTCTGTTTTTTATTAGTATTTTTGCATTTGCTTCAGGCAGGGTAACAATGTCCTGGGGAATAACAGGGCCGTAAACATTTTTATCAACACCTAAAATGGAAGGTAACTCATCAAGTATAAGCAACGTCTTTATTGGCCCATTTTCAACTGAATTATCAGATTTTAATTTATCTGAAGGCTCATTCATCCCAACTGTAATGGAATTTCCATGATCTGAAACAGCTGAACTTCCAACAGCCCCCTCATCAGAATTTAAAGCATCACGTGTTTCAGAAGTCCTTTGCTTGGAACCCCCAAGATCAGCCCCCTTCAGATCATTATTTCCTGAAGCCTGCTTTGAGGGTTCTGAACCGTATATCTCATATATCTGATCCTCAAATCCAGAGGCAGCTTCATCACCAAATCCCTTAACTGATTTTTTAGATTTCCTACGAGACCCAGACTCTGAAGCCAACCCTTCATTAACTGAGTCTTCTGGCAGTGCTGTATCCAGTTCTCCAATTTTTTCCAACCCTCCAGCACCTGCAGATCCCAGATCTTGTGAACTTTCCCCATGATCCTCCCCTTGACCTCCAAACGACTTTTCTTGATTCTTATGGAGATATGAACGTAAAGGCTCGGTCATCCTCGCCCTGTACTTAACCAGAGAATCAACAATTTCAAAGTAAAGGTTTTCTTCCTCGGGAGTGGAGTTCACTGGGACTGTAATAGGGTTCTCCTTTTTAATCCGTGATTTTTTACCCTTGGATTCTTTGAAGAGTTGATGTGCCCTTTGAACATTCATAACTGCACTGTTTGCAATTTTATGCTCCCTTCTCTCACATATTTCCTCAACTATCCTCTGAGCATCCCTTAAAAGATAGGATTCAAAGGAAAATGGATTGTCGTCTATCTTCCTCATTAAGGCATTGAGGTAGTTTGAAACGTCTGTGTAAAAGCTGTCCCCAACACTGGATAGACCACTTACACTACGTTCTTTTTTTTGGATCTCCCTCAATCTTTGGAAAAATTCATCCAACCCTATTCCTCACTTTCTATCCTTGGAGCTAAAAGGAAACTGAGTTCGCCCTCATCTGCAACCATATTCAAAGATAGGGTTAATGGCATATCGTTTCCAAGTCTCATTACAGCTGTTTCAGAGAATTTATCTGCTTTAAGCATTTCTTTTATTTTCTCCAGTGAAAAGACTGATTTTGCATTTTCAGTTATTTTTTCACCGTGGAGGTACTCGATCTTGGCATCTCCAAATTCACCCTCCGCAGATGCAATGAATTTATCAGAATCCACAATAAGCGCAATTTTATCAGAAACTATGCTTATGTCCTGAATAGAGTTTTTAAGAAGATTAAAAGGTATTTCAAATTCAGTTGGATACTCAAGTTCAGGTGGGCTTGGTGCCTCGTACTCTATATCTATAAGTCTGATTTTGAAGGTACGCCTTGCCTCATCTTCAAAGGTAAGTATTAAATTACCTTCATCAACTGTTAATTCAACAATATCCTCAGATTTTGCCCTTTTTAAGACTTTCATGAGTTCTTCTGTATCCACGTTGATCTTCAGTGGCTCTTCACATGAAAATACATCAAATAATGCTGATTTGAGTTCAAGGTGCACGAATGTGATGTGGGATCTGTCAAGTGCATCCAACCTTAATCCATCACCATCTGCCTTCATCTGAACTTCATCTACAATTGAAGATATTGCCTCAAAACTCGTCTTCAAAATGTTTGAATCGCTTAAAACCGCTTTGAACATTTTCATCCTCCTGTCTACCTTTAATCTTCTGATCTAATATCCTTATTATTCTTATCATTATTATCCTTTATATCATCAGTACTGCTTGAGGGATCATGAACATGGGCATCTGATCCTACACTGGAATTATCTGATTTTGAATCCTTGCCCTTATCTTCTGTTTTATCATTGACAACTTTCTTCTCTGCAGCTTCAATCTCCTTATGTATGGTGTGGAAGAAAGTTCCACCAAATAATCTCTTTGCAAATGATGAAATAATCACAATGATACCCAAAAGAATTAATAAAACTGCAAATGCAGATTCATCTCCAAACATTACATTATCTGCTACTTTAATGGTCGGGCTTAAGAAAAGAAACATTCCGTACACTATCAGTAATGCACCCAGTAACGTGGACAGTGCCCGGATTATCAGGGTTTTATGAGATTTCAGATCCTCAAAAATTGCATGACCTGTGAATGCCTGTGTGAATGAGAGATCATGATCATGGTGTTCTCCAGAAGATTCAGGTTTTTCAGTTGTTTCAGGTTTTTGAGGGACTTCAGATGCTGTTTTTCTTTCAGGGTCTTTTTTCCCTTCTTCATCATTTAAATTCTGAGTTTTAAAGAACTTTTTTATACCAAATGATGATCCTTTGGAATCTGAACCTTCTGATGCATCAATATTCTCCTTTTGAGATTTCAACTTATCTGAATCCTCTGAAACCTTCTCTGAATTTTCATCTGAATCTTCCGCCAATTTCTTGTCCCCCTTAACCTCTAAAACATTGCAGTCTGTAATGTTTCCTGTACTAAACAGTTCAGTGCGAACCTAACATTAACTGATATTGTTAACTGCTGTTAACTGATCATTCATTAACTAATTAATCTAATCATACTCACGCCAGGTGTGTCCGCATTTGGTACACCTTAAGAATCTTGTCTCAGATTCATCAGCACTTCTTGTCTGCCTTAAACGCCAGTAAGCCTCGTTATTTCCACATTTAGAACATTTAACCTTTGTTTTTGGCAGTGTCTGAATGTCACCACTTGTAAATATTACACTTTCCTTTGCATCCACCTTTTCAGAAACCTCGTACTTACTCACAGATTCCTTGGTCATTTCCTTTGTGTGTCCACAGTTCTTGCATTCGAAACAGTCACCTTTAGGAAACATGACTGTTCCACATTTTGGGCAAAATTCCATTTAAATCCTCCTAATAATAAACTAACCTCAATGAAAGTTTAAACTATTTATTTAAACTATTTATTAATAAATTGATTCTTTAATTTAATTTTTATTTATAATGAATTAATTGGGGTACTAATATGGGTATTCATAAATGTTGATGATTCCCTTTTTAATAAATTTTCTTTTTTAATTTAAAGAATCTTCAATCAATTTAAAATTTCAACACAGTTAATTTTTACTAATTCCCTTTAAATCCTTTGGTTTAAAAAATCTGCTTTAACTTCAATCCAACCACTGGGAAATAAAAATTATTTACTCCATATATTATTCTAAATTTCTGTAAAAACCCTCTTCATTCCTATTAAACATGCTAATACCTTCTTCAATTATCTGTCTGTGATCGAAGGCCAGATCAATATCCCTAATTTCATCAATGCCGAAATATCTGGCATCATTGGCATCTGTATCTGCAACAAGATCACCATAGGCTTTACGGGCCAGAAATGCTATGGAAACTGTGTGCCCCCTTGGATCTCTTTTTGGATCGGAATATACTCCAATAATGCCCTTTAAATCTATTTCAAGCCCTGTTTCTTCTTTAGCTTCCCTTGAAGCTGCTGATTCCACTGTTTCACCGTACTCAACGAAACCCCCAGGGAGGGCCCAAAAATCTTTGTAAGGTTCATTTTTACGTTTTATAAGTACAAAACATACTGATTCCTTACAAACATCACGACCATCAATATTATCATGGTAAATCAAAGTATCAACAGTTAAAAAAGGATTTCTGATTGTAACACTTCCTTAAAAATTAGTTCAGCTGTTTTTTAAAGGCTCGTAGTTTTGTTTAAATAATTTTAAGAGTTTAAAATGTTAAGCACTTCCCCTGGACTCTCCAGTTGTGACACCTGCAGCTATTATATGTGCTGCCCTTATTGGTTCTGGTATGGCACTTCTGGTTGAAGAAAGCTTCACAACATCCACTGCATCTTCCAGTTCCATTCCACATATCTGGATGTAAACTGGTTCACTGTCCTTCTCAACCTTGTAAATTTCTCCTGCTTCAAGAATGCTCTTCCAACGATCTTCCCAGTTTTTGAATCGTTTAAGGGCTTTTTTTATCCTTTCGAAGTTTGGCTGCTTTCTCATCACCACAATTACAGGTATTCCTGTTTCCTGAAATATCTGGGGAATGTTTGCAACGTTAAAACCTCCAAAGGTAACTCCATCAAGCATTATAATTCCAAGCTGTTCTTTCTGCCTGGAATCGTTTACCATGGAGATTATTTTTTCTGTTGCATCCTCACCATCCACATGTACAAAGGTTCTCAAAACACCATCAAACCATTTGCCTGCTCTAAATACAGTTCCAACTACCATGACTGGATCACTGGTGTGGGGAGTGAACGGAGCATCATCAACTCCAAGAATTCTTATTTCCTGTTTTATCGACCGAAAATTTCTTTTCAGAATATTTTCAGTTTGATTTCCTTCAGTTTTCATTTTAAAACATTCAGGATTTATTTAAAGAAAATATTTGAAGAAAATTTATAAAAAAATTAGGATTCTGAAGATTCTACAAGAGCTTTGAACTCATCACATCTTGATTTAAGGGTTTCTGCAGCCTTTTTAAGTGATTTTCTTGGATTTTTAGCCTTGATCTGGAGCTTTGGTTCTCCTATGATTGGGTGTTCTATAACGTAAGCTGCAGCTTCAACATCCTCATCTTCCATGAGAGTTTTTCTCAGGGCGTTGCAGAGTGTGTGGGTTTCACCTGTAATTTCTATCTCTAATTCCTTTCTCTTATCAGTTATTATCTTCATTTTATCCCTCATAAAATATGGAAATTCTTCATTTATGCCAATTTTTTACTAATAAATTCATAATATTCATAAAATAAATAACATGCCCAGTATAATAACGTTGCCAAATTTCATTTAATAGTATGAAATCTTTTATTAAATTAGATTATATAGTTTTCGACATTATATACTTTTTCCACATTTTATACATGCTCCATCTAAAATAGGAATATGACAGTGAAATAAGGGAAAAATACATTTTTAAGTCTTATATTACTTATAAATTATATTTGTGACTCAAAACCAAATTCTGAAAGTTTCATACATAGCTTACACTCTATATCTTTAGTTCTATGAATTATTTCAAGAGTTATCTAACAATTAATTAAAATAACTATTTTACCCTAAATTCGATTGATTTTGTCCGCCATCTAATGAATAATATTATAAGACTAATTGTAAGAGCGGAAAGTATTATATTTTGGTTTTTTAACATAAACCCAAGACATGATTTAAAATAGGGGATTAAATTTGCAAAAAATGTAGAAGCCCCTGCAAATCCAAATATTATAGTGACTAAAATTGCTAGTCTTTTATAAAATTCATCTCTTTTAGTTATAGAATACTGTGATCTTGTCACTAACTTATTTTTAATTAGTTCTCTTAGTTTATCCCAGTTTAATTCATTGGAAGCATATTCAAAAATGTTATTTATTTCTCCGAAATTTGAAATGTCCTCCATGAAAAATTCTTCTAAATTATCTTGTTTTAACTGATTGTTTAGAACGGATTCATAGGATAAATAAAAATTAGAAGATATTTCAGACATACGTTTAAGTGATATATTTAAATGATCAATACATTCTACTTGAACTTGCTTTTCATAAATTAAACTCATGTTAGGGTCATTTTTCTTGTTATAATCAACTCCAGATTTACTAAAAACCCATAAAGTTAGTGCATTATTCATATAAAGGCAATAATCTTCAAATTCACGTAAATTTTTTCCTAAAAATTTAGTAAAATCCATATAAAATGGCTGAGTTTTTCGAGCCATTATTTTTCCTAAATGAATTCCAAAATCTTCAGGAATTTTGATACTTCGATAAGGTTGATTTAAAAAATCAGTGATATAGACACAGGGTCTTAAAATCCAGTAATAACCAAAATTATAGTTCAATTTACTAAAAAAACTGAATTTACCTTTTTTATTTGTATTAATTACATATAAAAGAGCGAATCTAAAATATTGAAATAAATCATCAAATTCATATTTTTCCTGAATAGCTTTTGTAAAATAAAATGAAAAAGAACCTTCTTTGACATGTTGCGTGTTTTCTTCAATAGCTTTATCCATATTTTCAAAAATAGCATTTTTTTTGAATAAATTATATAATTTAAATTTGAATGAATATTCATGAAAATAAAATCTATTTGATAACTTCATTATTTCTGGAGCCATTTCCATTTCATCAATCTTATTCGTGAAGATGTTGACTTCATTTTCTATGAAGCTTTCAACAGGATATTCAAAAGTAGGTGAGATTTGTCTGAGGGAGATATTAAATGTGCCATTATTATATAATTTAATTTGAGGATACAATATAACTGGTCTTTGGCCACTTTTAAAACGACAAGGATTCATAAAACATCTGATAAAACTAAATGAATTGAGATATTTTGCCTTTAATAAATTTGATTCTGCATGACTCATTTTTAAAAATTCCCATAAACCCTCTAAAAGATATTCATTAGAAATTTTAGGTACTTTAACCTGAAATCGTTCATAATCCAAAATTTCTATATACTCCTCTTTAACTTCCCCCTCTTCCTTCCACAAAACTTTTAAATCTTGACTAAAAACTAGTGGACATAAATCACTTTTAACAAGGTTGTAAGCTACATCTTCTAATTCATAATTATCCTCTATAAAAAAACTGGAATGGGAATGCCAAATATTCCATTCTGTAAGTTTCATAGTTTTTTCCATTAACTCATCAACTATTTTTGAAGAAAAATCTTCTGATAAATTGAAATTAGGAGTTAAACCATCACTATTCTGAATATCTTCCTCAAGCATTCTAGTTTGTATACCAATTTCTATGTCCGATTCATCTTTTCCAGTGTTTTTCATTAGTTGTTTTTTCTCTAGCAGGTAATTGTCTAATTCCTTTATACCCAATTCATCCTCAAATTCTTCAAAAAAATTGTAAAAATCAGGAAATTTATCTTTGATATTTTTTATAACACTTTTATAATATGTGTCACCAATTTTTGAGTTACTGGCGGATAAAGAACTTTCTACATCTTTAAGTACATTAGAAAAATTTGATTTAAAATTATCAACTTCTTCAGAGGATATATCATGTTCAGACATGTTTTCTTCTGTTAAATTTAAAAAAAAGTTTTGAATTATATTTCCATATACAGTAGATTTAAATATAGCATAGAATTCTTCTTGTAGTATTTTAGATTTATTAAATTTATTTAAAAAAAGGATTATAGAATCAAATAATTCTTCAATTCCATTATAAAAACCATTATTCATATTATTACATTATATGGACATTATATATAATCCTTAGAATTTTAAAATCAAATTATTAAAGATATTGTTCATGATTTAAAAAACTACTAATCTAAGAAGAATTATGATTAAAATAAAGAAATAATGTATTTATTAACGTGTTAAAATGATTTAGAACCATTATAAATTAAATCATAAGATTACAAATGTAAATAAACTTTTATTTAGGTAGAAAATATAGGGATTGAAATTGAAATTATGTATAAATTTAAGAATAAACAGTTAAGATAGATTATAAAAATAAAAATTTTCTTGACATTAAAAAAAGGTATTAAAAGACTAGTCCGAATTTATTAACTGTTTTTTTAAAGTGTTAAATGCTTGAATAATGTTCCTTCTTAAAATCCATATTATTCCTGTAAAAATCAGAATTAATATTAACTGAATTAATCCCTCTGCATCAATTATTACATCTATAAATAAGATAACAAGTGATAAAATACCTAAAATCGCCACTATTACTTGTATGTCTTCCATTAACTCGTTACGTGCATCAGCATATATTTCTTGATATATCTCGTCACAAGCATCCAATTTTTCTAAAACAAATTTATAATGTCTATCAAGATAAAATGCATTATTTAGAATATCAAAAAATGTTATAAAAGATTCTTTTGTAGAAATTCTAGTATTTCTATAAATTTCTAATTTGGATTGTATATCAATTTGAGGCTTTTTTATTATGGCCATTTGGTCTTTCAGACTGTTAAGGTTATGAGGAGTACTTTCTAACTTTCTAAGATTACTTTCTAACTTTCTAATAGTGTTATCTAAAGAGATATCTATGGTCTTTAAAAGATTTTTTTGTCTATGGTACATTTCTAAAGCAAGTATACGATCATCAATGTACTCATCAGGAGTTTCAGTAAATCTTTCAGGTTTTTGGAATAACATTAAGGTTGCCGAAAAACCAAAAACAATTAAAGCACCTTCATAAAGATAAAATGAATTTTCCATTTGTTTCTTAACTATTTCATCATTAAAATGCAGATAATGTTTATTTAAAGATATTATTCCAGCAATTTCCTTTCGATCCTCAAACTTTCGATCCTCAAAATTATAACTTTTAGAACTAATCACAGTATACGTATCATGAACCTTTAATGTAATTTTATCAATTACATTTGGAATTGAACGCATCAAATTATTTAGTTCAGGAAAAAGAAAGATATCTATGAAACTAGCAGTATTATGAGCTGTATCTATTAATTCATTTGCTTCAAGGGGTTGGTTTACTAAAAAATCAAATCTAGCACTACTTATTCCCATTTTATCAAAACAAATTTTAAGTTTTACATATTGGGATAAATAATTATTCTTACAACTTTCTGATATTAAGTTTAAGAATTTATAAGTTTCCTTTTCTAATTTAGGATTTGGAATGCTTTTAATTTCATCAATATACTCCGCAATATTAATCTTTAAAAGAATGTCTAGTGTTTTAGGATACCTTCCTACAAACATTTCAGAGTATATTCGTTCACATAACTTCGTTTCTTTAACAGATACAGATACTGTATTAAATTTAAATATAAGACTATTTCGCAACGCATCAATATTTTCTGGACTGAATTTAAAACCAGGCTCAAAAGCTACTATATTGCTAATTTTCAAATTTTCAAATTTATTATTCATCTAATCCCATTCTATAACTTTAATCATATTCATTCCTTTCATAGAGTTTACCATTGCTTCCTTTAAGTACTATTCTGATATCAGACGCTTTTACTGTTTTTCTACCCGCATGTTTAGCAAGTTTAACAGCTTGTGAAGCTATTTCTTCACCTTTTTCTTCAAGAACTTTCGCTAAAGCTTCTTTTGCATCATCACTTATTCTTTTAGCACCTGCATTTTTTATGATTCTTCCAACCGGAGCAATTGGTAATTCCGTCATGATTTCACCTACGTTTAGAATATCTATAGTTAACCTACGCTAACTTCTATTATTTATAATATTAACTTTTATTAATAAAATTAAAAGTTTAAGGTTATTAATTTAAAATTTTTCAGACATTCAAAAAAAATCGTAGCACAATATCGAATTTCTTGAAACGTTACATCGAAAATACTTATTCTTAGAGTGAGGGTAACTAATGAAGTTAGCCTCAGGAAAAACAACATGATGAAAATAGAAAAAGTAAAAGATGTATCTGGTAAATATAGTGAAAACGCAAGAAGAAATCAGTTTTTATCCAGTCGAAAGGATAAGGACATTATGGAGCTAGGCAGACGTATATTAAGAGGATTTGGGTATAATCCTCAGCCTTTATGTCCTGAAAGGTTACTGGATGGTTGTGAAGGTATTGAAATTGGAATAGATGATATATTAAGTATTAGAGAAATTCCTGGAGAAGATCCTCTAACTTTTAAACGAGTGAAACCTTTCAATGAAGGTTTTTTCTCTATGGATTATAGATCGAATAATTTTGGAAGTTATGATAATGATGGTCATATATTCGTTAAGTTAATGGAATTTTTACCTAAAAAGTGGTATGATAAAGATGTTTTATTAGAGAAGCAATCAAAGGGGAGGGATATTAAAATTAAAGGTATATTATCTAAAAGGAATCCTGATTATTTGTTTTTCATTAGAAATACATATGATAAACCTAGAGGTAGTATACTTGAAAATTCTTTAATAAACGCTTATTTGTTACCAGTAAAATCTTTGAAATCGCAAGTAATTGATAATTTAAACATGATCAGAGATTCAAATGATGCGCGACCCTTAAAACTTGACAATGAGATTGATTCAATATTAGATATTTATCAAACATGGCAATTGTATGATAAAAGGCATTATGATTTTGAATTAATAAGAGCCAGAGATAGCAATAGACCTGATTTGATTATGAAAATAGATAAGGATAATCTTTTAGATTATACTCTATTTAATTCAAACGGAGAATTTAATGAAATATAACTTTTAAATTCTTTTATTTATTATTTTAAGTAGTTTAGACATTTATAAAATAAAAATAATCCCCTTAAATGGAAATATAGTATAAATTTAATATTTAGTTTTATGCTTAAATCTAAGATTATGCACCCAACGAACAGGTTTTAAATTTTTAGATTCCATTTTTTTCGACATTGCCAGATATAATCCCTTGTAAAACGTACTAAACTGATGCACATACATGATACTCCATGAAACATTATAACCATTTAATACTATTTTGAAAAACTATTAATACAACTACAATTCAGAGAATACAAACTATCCAACACACTTTCATTAAATACATAGTTCCAATTAAATAAAAGAGTGAATTATCCTAACCTAATAAATAAATTAAGGAACTATTCATTTTAATTAAAGGCATTATTTTTCAACTACTTCAACAGTGTTTCATATCCACTAACCAATGTAATAAACTATAAATAATTATAAAAAACATAAATAAAATGTTTGAACATTAACTTCGTTATATGTATCTATGACGAAGTAAAATCATACAACCGACCAGCGAAAAAATCCCAAGTATACCCCCTGTTCTATAGCCAACCAAGTTATAACGGTATATACTCCTCAAAAACATAATGTCGCCCCAAATACGCAGTATATTTATATTAAATTGGTTTAAAACTAAGTAAACCCCTCAAGAAAAAAAGATCGTGCCTTCTATTGAGTAAATTTTTTTATATTTATTTACTATTTTTTTAAAATATTTTTTTGCTTAAAATGAAAAATGTTCATTTTTTAAAATTTTTTACAGTGGGGTATAAAAAAAACTTTTATTTTTTTGGCACTTTTTTCAGACCCCTTTCGTAATAGCAATTCTGAGATTTATAAAAGCATTATATCATTCATAAAATCAAATTTTAATTACGAATCAAATTTTAAATAAATTCGCATTAGGTAAATAAAGATTTCAAGGAAAATAAAGAAATTAAAAACTATTTGAGATTTTACGAACCAATAAGAATCATGATTCGTTATAAAAATAATCCTTCAATTTAAAAAATAGAGATGGAAAGAAGAAAAACAAGAAAATTTAAACTCAAAAAATGGTCAAAAAATGACTAAATAATCAAAAATATAAAAAAGTTAATAAATTAAACGAAGTAACAACTAATAACTCAATATACTGAACAATTACTAATATTTTTATAAAAAATCTGAACAAGAAAAGGAGTCAATAAACTCCTTTATGAGTCAGCTTATACTCCTCATGATTCAGTTTATACTCATCATAATTCAGACGATCTAAGATATCTTGAGGAAGATAACCACTTTCTAAAACAATCCCGTTTAAAGTACCAAATTCATGTTTATGACCATATCTATTTATTACAACTACTTTTTGTTCAATTGTCATCAATTCATTTACAACTTTTAAATAATCTTCTTTTAGACTATTCAGATCGACTTTAAAGTATGCAGATGTAGTTGAATCAATACTATGCCCTAACAACCGTCTAGTAGTTAAATGGGGTACTTTATTTCTCTCCAGAGTTGAAGCAAAAAATTTCCTTAAGGAATGAGTCTTTATTAAGTTACGATCATCATCTGTTTTCCTAAAAGAATATGCTTTGTTTACGTATACAAACATACCACTGAAATCATTGGCTGTTAACGGTTTATTAGTACGTAAACCTCTAAAAAGTTTATCTTCTAATTCTGGTTTATAATCCGGATACTTGTTATTTAATTCTTCAAGATAGATTATAATTCTCTTAACGCTTTCAGGAGAACTAAAAGTTGTATATTCATGATTCTTCTTGATTCTAATAATCTTCCATGTAGGAATGAAATCTCCTTTAGCGTTTAATTGTTCTATTAATTGCTTTATCGTTTCAGGGTATGTTTTAAGTTCAGTTGCTTTATATAAATGCCTAAATGTCAAACTAGTAACTTCACTACTTCCCATACCTGAACTAATACCCATTACAATCATTGCTTTATAAACACTATTACAATGTTCCATAAATCTTCTAATTTCTTCCATTTTAGGAAGATCTTCTATAGTTTCCTGTTTTCGTGCTTTTCTAACTCCTGTCTTTTTATTTCGGGGTAATTCTATCTCATTGTGTCTATAAAAAGATTTTACAAGCAATAACCTTTGTTCAACAGTACTTTCCAAAAAATCCAATTCTCTAAGATATAATTCAAAATTCCTTAGATATTTATTGATTTTACGTCTTTTTAATCTAAGACCATTTTCTTCGTCATTTTCGGCTTCTATAATTAATTCTTCTAGTGTTTTACCTGTAAAATTAGAATACTTCTGTAAAGCATCTTTATAACCACTGATAGTAGCTTTTCTAATTCCACGATCAAAACAAAACTCTTTGAATATTTCTTCATCTCCTACTTTATGGAATACCTTCATGTTACCCCCTCTCACTAGAACAAAAGGATCATTTCGAAGTAACGTTTTACACGCTTTTGAAAAAAGCGAGGGTATATTATCCATATGAAGAAATTATTAGGAAAAATAGCGCTTTAAATGAAAAATTAAGGGCAATTATCCCTCATACTTTGAAGAAAGATTTCTCTTCTCTTTTTTTCCACAATTTGGACATGTAACTTCTTTTTTACCTGTTTGCTTCATGAAGTGTCTGCAGTTAGTGCACATGGCCTTTAAAACTCCGAGTTCAGGTTCTGCTGTTGTCAGGTCAACGTTGTCGATCCCCATGACTTTAGTAACCCTTGCCTCTAAAAGGTCGCCAATTCTGAATTCGTCGGTTAATTTATCCACATAACCCTTTTCAGCTTGGGATATGTGTATTGCACCTGAAAAAGATGTTACAAGGCCCCTGCTTTTATCCTTGATACTGTCTAGTTTCATAAGGGCCCTCTGACCCCTGACATCAGATATTTGGCCAACAACAACTATTCCCTTCTTAATAATGGATGGGGAGCTGGTTTTTGGTATTATGGATATTTTTTTCTCTTTGTCATCCACTGAAACTGTTCCTGCAATGAGTGACCTTATTTCGCCGTTCTCTTCATAGGTCCAGTCAGATGGAAGGAATTCTTCAGTAACCCCTAAAGAATCTCCGGGTAGAACAAAATCTCCAGATCTGGTTTTCATTGATTCACCTCAACTTAAAATAAGTCTATGAGTTATCATGAGATTGATACCTGATCCATATGCTGGCACCATGAAACATCATGCTGCAAACCATAAGAATCAAATTATTTTCCACAAACTGTTATTTATGTGTTTTTATTATGTATTATACATTGTTAATAAAGGATCATGAAGTTGCATGTATCAGTACTCAATTTCATCCATTTCATAGTCTTCCCAATCCCGTTTACCCAGGACTATTTCAAGCTCCTGAGGGGTTAAGAGTGGCTTTTTGTACATATTAGCATCATCAATGGCTATTCTTGGACATGCAGTCATTATAAATACTTCTATATTCATGAATGGCGTTAAGAGTTCTGGGGAAACATCGTCCATGATCAGTATGAATGCTTCTTTTTTTTCTTTATGGATCATCTTCTTTAAAACTTTTGCAAGTTCCATTCTGGACTGACCCTTCTTGGAAGAAACAATGATTCCAAAGCTTTCAGCATCCATAGCCTTGGCTATTCTTGCAAAACGAATTCTCATAATCCTATCTGCAAATTCATCAATATCCCTTGCCTCGTTGATGTAGGGATCTGCTATTACAACTGGTTTGTCAGTGAAGAGTTTTATTCCAAGGGTGTGGAAGTTTCCACTTCCAACGTAAAGAAATGCATCAGCATCAAGGTCTTTTATGGCAGAGAAGTTACAACCAAGGATCTGGCCCTTCTGAGTACCTGCCCCCTCCTTCATAACAACCTCTTTCCCATTTTCTTCCAGAAAGTTCTCCATCTCAGGGAGAAGATGAAGGTGCTGAGCAGTTGTAACCAAACCTATCCTTTTATAAGCACCAAGAAGTTCCACTGCACTGATTAATGCTCCTTTAACATCCATATCTGATTTCGTTTCAACGAAGATAACCGGCAGATCATACTCAATTGGCAGGGCAGTGTGGCCGAAGTGAATTAAAAGGTCTGAAACATCCTTCATATCTACATCAGCGGCATCACAAGCTCCATAACATGGATCAGCAGATATTATAACGGTTGAACCAGTTTCGTCTTCAATTTGTCTTGCAATTTTGGTTGCATGTACTTTAAGACCCTCTGGAAACTGCAGTCCAACAACTTCTGCATCGAACTGTTTTATGGTTTCTATGACCTTTTTTATATCGAATTCATAACCCAACAAAATGCCCCCTACATCCTACTGAAAAATTGCCATTAAAGGGTTTCATCAGCACTTCCCTCTATTACAACGTTCCCATCAACTACGTTCAACTTCACAAGACTTCTGACGGTGACACCTGTTTCGTCTTCAACTGTGTACTTACCAGTTCCCTTCTCTATCACCGCCATAACATCAACGATTTCAACTTCCATGGCTTCAAGGGCTTTCAAGACAGCTATCATGGTCCCCCCAGTGCTTACAACATCATCAACCAGGATTATTTTATCCCCCTTATCCAGTCCGTTTATGTAAAGTTCCCCTTCACTGTAACCTGTCATCTGATGTACTGCAACTTCACCTTCAAGGCCATAAGACCGTTTACGGATAACAACAAAGGGTTTTCCTGTTTTAAGGGACAGTGCTGTTGCTATGTGAATTCCCATGGCTTCAACACAGACTATTTTATCAACATCCATATTACCAAACCTTGAAATACCGTCTGCAACTTCTTCAAGTATTTTAGGTTCTACCAGAGGAACTCCATCTGTTACAGGATGTACAAAATAATCATAATCTCCTTTTTTTACTACAGGAGATTCTATAAGACTTTTTTTAAGTTTTTCAAACATTTTATCACCTAAAACTGTTTAAAGTGGAAATTAGAATTTTAATTAATGGTTAAAATACTATAATCCCTCAAATTTATGTTACAAGAATTAATCTATTAAACAATTTTATATTATTATATACATTTTATAGAATTTTTAATGACTTATGATATGCAAAAATTTCTCTAGTAAAATTTTTATCAACCATATTATATTAACCTAAATTTATTATAATGTTGATTGTAATATAAATTGATGAGAGAATTTAACAAGGATTTAATAAATGAAATTAGAAAAAAATAAAATTCATATCAACATCCAAGTCTTAATAATAATTATACTTAATCAGAAGTGGCAATTTACACTTAAAAATAATGATCAAACTTTTAAAACTTAAAAATAGGTTATTAGAATGATTCATGCAATTCAAAGCATGTTTAGATTATTATTAATTCAGATCAACAAAAATTGGTGAAAATCATGCTGGGCAATCTTGGCAAAAACCTGACCACAACCATGAAAAAACTGGCAGGAATGAGCATAATAGACAAAGAAGTCGTTAAAGAGGTTATAAAGGATATACAGAGAGCTTTGATCCAGTCGGATGTTAACATCAAACTGGTTCTCAACCTTTCAAAAACCATAGAGGAAAGGGCTTTGAATGAAGAGCCTCAGAAAGGTGTTACTCCCAAAGAGCATGTCATAAAAATAGTCTATGAAGAACTGGTGAACCTCGTTGGGGAAAGGGCTCAGGAAGTTGAAATTAACAAAAAACCCTACAGAATCCTGTTTATGGGACTTCAGGGAAGCGGTAAAACAACCACCATATCCAAACTCACACGTTACCTTCAGAAAAAGGGTTTCAACCCAGCAATAGTCTGTACAGACACTTGGAGACCTGCAGCATACGAACAGCTGCGACAGCTCACAGAGCCCATGAACGTGCCACTCTACGGTGACCCTGATAATCAGGACGCCCTTGACCTTGCAAGGAAGGGTCTGGAAGAGTTCAAGAAGAAAGATCTGGTAATTGTGGACACTGCAGGACGTCATAAGGAGGAGAAGGATCTTCTGGATGAGATGGAAAGTCTCTCATCCATAGTCCAACCAGATGAAGTTATACTCGTTATAGACGGAACCATAGGACAACAAGCCAAAGAACAGGCCCTTGCATTCAGTAAAACCACGGACATTGGTTCCATTATCATAACCAAACTTGACGGCTCTGCAAAGGGTGGAGGTGCCCTGTCTGCAGTTGCTGAAATTGGTGCTCCAATCAAATTCATAGGAACTGGAGAAAGAGTTGACGACTTTGAAGCCTTCGATCCAGAGCGTTTCATATCAAGACTACTTGGAATGGGAGACATCAAAAGCCTAATAGAAAAAGCCGAGGAAATAGCAGAAGAAGACATGGATATGGACAGTGTTGATGCTATGCTCAGCGGTAAATTCACACTAAAGGACATGTACTCTCAGTTCGAGATGATGAATAAAATGGGGCCCATGCAGCAGGTTATGAACATGATCCCTGGTATGGGTGCCAAGCTCCCAAAGAATGCATCCAAGGTGACTGAAGAAAAGCTGGATAAGTACAAAATACTCATGGATTCAATGACAAAATACGAACTGGAACACCCTGACGTTATAAAACAGTCCCGGGTCAAAAGGATAGCACGCGGATCTGGTATGAGAAATGAAGATGTTAAAGAGCTTTTAAAGTACTACAGCACCACAAAAAAGGCTATGAAGGGTTTTGGAAAGAGAAAAATGGGCGGACCCATGGGCCAGATGATGCGCCAGATGATGCGCTGATAGAAAATTGGTTTCAATTCCATGAAACCTTTTTTTTAGAGGTTGATTTCAAATTTAGAGTTTAAAGTTTGTTATAACTGAGTGAATCAATGAACATTAAAATCAACATTACTTACTGGATTATTATCAATTAACTTCTAATTTTCACGGAATTAGTTAAAAGTGGATGAATAGGGTTAAAATCCTTATTTTAAACCATTGAAAATAAAAAAACTTGATAATCCCTAATGATCTACATATAATTCTTATTTATCATGGATGAGGTAAAAATGGAATCAGAAATAATTGAAATAATGAATAACGCATTTAAAATTATTGAAATGTGTGACGGACATATATGCAGCCGTTGTTTAGGTAGAAACTTCTCAAAAACAGTTCAAGGTGATGGAAACCTGGAAAGGGGCGAATATGTTAGACATCTGCTGTCTGAAAATGCACCTGAAGTTTCATCTGAAGTTTCATCTGAAGTTTCATCTGAAGTTTCCAAGGACCTGGTCTCTGCAGGAAGTCCGAATCCATGTTACGTATGCAACGGATTATTGGATGAGATTGATGCTACAGAGAACAGCACCACAGACAAAATAATCAAAAGAATAGATGAATCTAAAATTGAATTTTCAAACTTTCTCGTTGGTTGCCGTGTGGATCCTGAAATCCTCAATAGGGAAAAGGAAATTCATGATGCATTGGACCTCGACGTTGAAAACATTAAAAAGGAGATCAACAGGGAGATAGGTAAGGATCTGTCCATTCGACTTGATAGAGAAGTGGAATTTGACAACCCCCATCTCGTTGTAATGGTGGATTTTAAAAATGAGAACATCGAGCTCCAGACAAATCCCCTGTTCATTGAAGGCAGATACAGGAAACTTGTGAGGGGCATCCCCCAGACAAAATGGCCATGTACAGCATGTAAAGGCAGAGGATGTGAAAGGTGTAATTACACCGGTAAAATGTACCTAGAAACCGTTGAAGAATTCATATCAAAGGATGCGCTTGAAATGACTAATGGAACTTCTGCCAAGTTTCATGGTGCGGGCCGTGAGGATATTGACGTTAAAATGCTCGGTAGTGGAAGACCATTTGTTCTGGAGATCAAGGAACCCCATATTCGCAGCATAGACCTTGAGGAACTTGAAAACAGGGTTAACCAGCATGCAGAGGGCAAAGTTGAAGTTTTGAACCTGAAGTTCGTAGGTAAAAACAGGCGCAGTCAAATAAAAACATCTTCAACAGACACATACAAGGTTTACAGGGCACTGGTCCAGACTGAAGGAGATGTTGCCAAGGAAGATCTGGAACCATTAAAATCCTTGGACGTGATAAAACAACGCACCCCCATACGTGTATCCCACAGGCGTGCAGACAAAATAAGAACACGTCACGTGAAAAATCTGGAGTTTAAAAGGTTGGATTCAAATTTATTCGAACTTTTAATCCACTGTGAAGGAGGACTCTACATAAAAGAGCTCATATCTGGAGATGAAGATAGAACAAACCCCAGTGTATCCCAAGTCATTGGAATCCCTGCGGTATGCAAGAAGCTCGATGTCATGGAAGTGAACATTTAAGAGTGTAATTATCAATATTAATATATAGCGAAAAGTACCACTGAATGATCAATTATATATATGGATTTCATGCAAACTCATCTATCAACTACAAAAAGATTTAATCATTTAAAATAACCCTGAAACTGAGACTTCATCCAGTTTCAAATGCCTGATTTAAAACGAATTTTGTGTAATATTCCTGAATCAGTTTTTATTTGAGATAAAATCCACGTTGTAGTATGAAAAAAGTTTAAAAAAGATGAATAATCTAAAATAATCATTAGCTTAATGATAAAACTGACATTTAGTCATATTTCAATCAACCTTATAAAAGGTTGAAATGGAGGTTCAAACATGGTGAAAAGATCAAGAGGTTTTAGAAGTAGAACACGTTCAAAACTTAAAAGAAGTATCAGGCCAAACAGGCCAAACCAAATAACCAAAAAAATACAAACCTTTGATGCAAATGATATCGTTCACATAATAATCGATTCAAGCATACACCGAGGTCAGCCCCACCCACGTTTCCATGGTAAAACAGGTAAAGTGGCTAAGAAAAGGGGAAGTGCATACATAGTAGAAATAAACGATGGTAACAAAGCTAAAAAATTAATAATAAGACCAGAACACCTCAAAATCCAAGAGTGATATTGATGATTGGAAAAAAAGTGGTAGAAACTGATCCTGTAACAATTGTAGAAGTTAAAACCATGCTTGAGGAACGTTCAAAATCTTATGAACTCACTTACGAACAAAACCTTGCTTTAGACCACGTTACAAAGCTTTCAAAAATAGAAGAAGAATCTGCAGTAAAACTAGTGAAAGAGCTTCAGGAAATCGCTAAAAAAAGTCAAGCTATTAAAATAGCAGACCTCATGCCTGTGGATCTCGCAGATTTAAGGTTGATATTTGCAAAGGAGAGGGGTTCACATAAAAAGGAAGATTTAGAACAGATATTAGAGATAGTTGATAAGTACAGGGAATAATTCGGAACAAAAAAATTGAAGGGGAGTCCCCCCAAGACTTAAGTCTAACATCAAAAAACCATCCGGGTGGTTGAATGGAAGATCATGCGATTATTCTTGACTATCTTCCTTTAGGTTATTTTAAGGAAGGTGCGCCTTCATTTAAAAGGAAACCCATAGCTCAGGCCGTGGGCACAGAGGAATTTACTATCCTCGAACTTATTCCAAAGGACATGGTTCAACTGGACATACATGAAAAGGTTTACATTGGCCCTGGAAAAAGGGACAAAATAGCCCGTGTGAACAGACGTCTGCGAAATGATAAACTAACTGCCACAGCAAAGTTAGAACTGGGATACGTTATTGAAGAAATTATAAAGGACAACGAAAGTAAATTCGTGGAATTCTTCAATGAAGCCGGCCCAATATCCACCAGACTTCACCAGATCGAACTTCTGCCCGGAATTGGGAAGAAACACATGTGGGACATAATAAATGCAAGGCAGGAGAAGAAGTTCGAGAGCTTTGATGATATCAAAAAAAGAGTTCCCATGTTATCAGACCCTGTAAAACTTATTGTGAAACGTGTTCTTCTTGAACTCGAAGTAACAGACGATAAGAGAGGAAAGAGAAAATATGTGCTCTTTACAAGACCTCCAAAACGTCAGTTCTAATCTTTAGGTGTTTCCAATAACCAACACCAATTCTTATACTTTTTTTAATTATTTTAACTATTTTTTTCAGGAGTCAAATATGAACCTAATGTCTCAAACCACCAACATACTGAAATCCAACAACATAAGGCTTGACAAAAGAAAGGGACAAAATTACCTCATAAATCAAGGTATACTATCAAGGATAGTTGACAGTGCAGAACTATCCCCTGAAGATACTGTTCTTGAAATTGGGGCGGGTATTGGAACACTGACCATCCCCCTTGCAGAACAGACAAAAAAGGTTGTGGCTGTTGAACAGGACAATAAAATTGCACAGGTTCTGAAAAAACGGATCAATGACCTTGATATTCGTAACGTTGAGGTTGTTGTGGGAGATGCAACCCGGATAGATTTTCCTGAATTCAACAAGGTTGTTTCAAACCTTCCCTACAAAATTTCATCCCCAATAACATTCAAACTCCTTGAACATGACTTCGATTTTGCGGTACTCATGTATCAAAAGGAATTTGCAGAAAGAATGATTGCAAAGTCCGGTGAAAAGAATTATTCAAGGTTGTCTGTTATGATGCACTTCTGTGCAGAGGTTCAGATGCTCTTTGAGGTTCCACCATCTGCCTTCATTCCATCACCTAAAGTATCATCTGCAGTTATCAAATTAACTCCTGACAAAAAAGAAAATGCATGTGGCGATGATATCTTTATTAGAACTTCAAGGGCCCTCTTCCAGCATAAACGTAAAAAGGTGGGGAACGCACTCCTTGATTCATTCCATGAGATACGCAAAACTGACAAACAAACAGCAAAAACGATTGTTACAGGTTTAAATTCTGATATTATTAATGAAAGAGCTGTTAATCTAAATCCTGAGGAAATACTGGAGATTTCAAAGGAAATAAGATCAGTTTTAGATAAATTGGAAGATTAGTTCCTATCATGGGCCATAATAATTAAATGGTTTTACCCCTAATCAATTAATTGATTTTATATTAAAGAGGATTTAGTGTAAAAAGGTGTTTTAATGAACAAAAATCCCTACGAGTTATTTCAAAAGGAACTTCCTGAGCTTGCAGCACGTTTCAACGATTTGGTAGAAGTACAGCGTGATTTAAAAGGATTGGACCCAAAAACTAAGCAGTTAATAAACATAGCCATCCAAACTGCAAATAAAAACCCCATGGGAGTTAAGATGCATGCAGCTATGGCCAAGAAATCTGGTGCGAAAAGGGAAGAAGTGATTGGTGCAGTTGCAATGAACCTTCACCTTTCAGGCCTTGCAAATGTACTGGAATGTCTTCCAGCTGCAGTTGAAGGGTTTGATGTAAACACGAAGCATCTCTAGAAAGTAGTAGGCCCTCAATTACTGTTTCTGCAAGCCGATCATACCCTGAAGAGGACAATAACAAAATTCAATTGTGTAAGGTGATTTTAGATGAGAGAAATGTTTGAATACAATGAAACTTACTACTACATCCACGAAAACGTGTATGAACCTGCAGAGGACACATTCCTCCTTGCCAGCAACCTTCAAACTGGTAGAAAAGATCGTGTACTTGAAATAGGAACCGGAACCGGTTTAATAGCAATCACTGCTGCCAAAAAATCCATGAACGTTGTTGCAACCGACATAAACCCCCATGCAATTGAATGTGCCTCAAAAAACATAATAACCAACAGAACCTACAATGTTGAACTCAGGAGAGGAGATCTTTTCGAAGCTGTTGAAGGTGAGAAATTTGATTTAATCCTGTTCAACACCCCATACCTTCCAACTGGAGAGGATGAATTTATTGAAAACGAGTTAAATGCTGCGTGGGATGGGGGCAAAGATGGAAGAGAAGTTATTGACAGATTTCTTGATGATCTCATTGAACATCTGAATTCCAATGGAAGGGTTCAGCTCGTTCAGTCTTCACTCTCTGATAATGATAAAACCCTTGAAAAACTGGAGAGTATGGGATTTGAAGCCAGCATAACTGCAAAGGAGCATGCTTTCTTTGAAGAGATTGTAGTTATAACTGGAATTTTAAAGTAGATACATCTTTTAAAGAAATAAAAAAAATAATAAAATAAAAAGATATGATTAAATAAATAATTTTAAATACATATTTAAATACATAATCTCTTTTTTTAAGCTGAAGCTACATGAATCCCCTTCTGAAGTAGGATCACATGAAACTCGTTGCAACAAGGCCCAGACTTAACCCAATGACTATTATCACAGTGGCCCAGGCTATGTAGTTGAAAATCCTGGAGTTAACGTATTCCCCCATGATACTTCTATCGTTTATTATGAGCAGCATGAATATCAGGATGAATGGGAGCAATATTCCATTTGCAACCTGTGAAAGGTAGAGTATAGGTAAAAGTGGGATGTTAGGGAGCATTATAACGATTGCTGCAAGCACTATAATTCCCAGGTACAGTCCATGGAATACCGGTGCTTCCCTGAAGCTTTTTGAAATTCCGGTTTCAAGACCCAGACTTTCACAGACGTAGTAAGCAGTTGACAGAGGTAGTATAACTGCTGCAAATAGTGATGCATTTAAAAATCCCAGTGCAAAAAGTCCACTGGCATACTGCCCTGCAAGTGGAAGCAACGCCCTTGAAACATCTCCAACATCGTTTACAACCACACCGTTTGAGAATATGGTTGATGCGCATGCAAGGACTATGAAAAATGCCACGATACATGTGAATGCAGGCCCAACTATTGCATCGATTTTGGAGTACTTCAGATCCTTGATGGAGATTCCCTTCTCAACAACCGAGGACTGGAGGTAAAACTGCATCCAGGGAGCTATGGTTGTACCCACCAGTCCTATTACCATGGTTATGTAAGCTGCACTCATGTCTATCTGGGGCACCGCAACACTGTGAAGGGCCAGTCCCCAGTTAGGATGGGCAAGAAGGCCCGCAATGATGTAGGAAAGGTACACAAGGGATGCGCCTATGAATATCTTCTCAACACTGCGGTAGTTGCCCTTTATAACTAGTCCCCAGACAAATAGGGCCGCTACTGGCAGGGCAATGTACTTGGGTATCCCAAACATTCCTGTGCTCACTGCAATACCTGAAAATTCAGCCAGGGTGTTTCCGAAGTTGGCCACCAGAAGGGCTATCATCACGAAAAATGTGATTTTAACCCCAACTTTCTCTCTTATAAGGTCTGCAAGACCTTTTCCAGATACAACACCCATACGCACTCCCATTTCCTGTACAACAGCAAGCGCTACTAGCATTGGTATGAAGGTCCAGAGCAGGGTGTAGCCGAAGTTGGCACCTGCAAGGCTGTATGTGGTTATTCCCCCAGCATCGTTGTCAACCGTGGCTGTTATTATACCAGGACCCATAATTGACAGAAAGAGGATTAAACTGGCCATTCTTGGGCCTTTAAATGATCTAAGCAAAATTTTGAAATCCAATGTATCATCCCCAATTCAGAGATCGTTGAAACTATCAAAGTTGTAAAGTCTGAAATCCTTAAGAACACTGTTACTCATTATTTTTAAATTTTAAAGTATCTTATCTTTTAAGGGATCTGAACTTTTAAATAAACATGTTAACTGAAACTAATCTTGAAACAAATCTTAAATTATAAGAGTAAGAGGTTTAAAATAATCTGTTAAAACTGATTCTATCAATTATCAGCCATGAAATCCGTATAAACTACCTGAACATCCTTGGAACTTTTTTCTTCCATGCTGTAGGCAGTACTATGTCTATTGCATCATCAACAGTGATTATTCCCCTTATATTTTTCTCATTCTCAACCACGGGCAGTGCCAAGAGGTTGTACTTGGCTATCTTCTTTGCAACCTCGTACTGATCCTCCATAACATCAGCATTTATTATGTCCGTCACCATGAAATCAGAGATTTTTTTGGTTGGATCTGCAAGTAAAAGTTCTCTGAGGGACATTACCCCCACAAGATCACCAGAAACCGATTTCACGTAGATGTAGTAAATGGTTTCAACATCCTGCCCCAGTTTCCTTAAAAAGTTCAGAACCTCCTGAACAGTCATATCCTCCTCAACTGATGCAAATTCTGTTGTCATTATTCCACCAGCTGTGTTTTCAGGGTATTCAAGAAGTTTTCGGAGGTCTTTGGACTCCTCAGGTTTCATCAAGGTTAAGAGTTCCTCTGCTTTTTCATCAGGAAGGTCTCCGAGAAGATCTGCAGCATCGTCAGGTGACATTTCATCCAGGAGGTCTGCGGCACGTTTGCTGTCCATTCCTTCAAGGAGAGATACTTGTCTTTCAGGTGAAACTTCTTCAAGGGTGTCTGCAGCAGCTTCATCATCCAATGAATTCAGTATTGTTATGGACTCGTTAAGGCCCAGCTGATCCACAATCTCTGCTATATCTGCAGGGTGAAGCTTTTTAAGGTTCTGTTTTGGTACTTTGAGTTTTACCTTTGAGTAGTCACTTCTAAGGGTGTCTATGTCATTCCAGGCAATTATGTCCTCTTCCGTTTTTATGCCAAGGGTTTTTATGATCCTTTCAAAGCCCAGTCTTCTCAATATGCCGTGAACCCCTATATCCACCCCGATCACGTGGTAATAACCATTGGTGGCTGACAGTTTCAAATCGTTAACCCGTCTTATCTTCTTGTCCTCTATGTCAACAACCTGTCGGTCCAACACGTCTTCCACAAGCCTTATATCGCTTCTGGTAATTTTATACTCTTCAATACCATCTAAATCTGTTTTGAGCTTTATTTCCCTTTTCATTTCATCTACGTACTTCCAGGGAACTGTTAACTGATCCTTTGAAGACGTTTCTATGCTCAAAGCCTTTATTATTGGATATGGAATGTCTGAGGACACTATAACATCTTTAACTCGGGCTAATCTATTTCCTTCCTGATTTATGACTGTTTTTTTGATAAACTCGCTTAAGTACAAGCTTTCACCTCCTTGGATTTTGTGGATGATTATTAGATCATGTATAGGATCTATGGAATTCTATTTTTCAGGTCCCATGGGTGGCACAACCCCTTCCTTAACACGTTCCATGACTATCATTTCAGTTAGATCTTCAACTCCATCAACGGAACGTATTTTACTGTTGACTATCCTGTTAAGTTCTTGTATGCTGTGCGCCCATACCTTGATTAAGATGTCGTACTCTCCTGAGATGCTGTAAACCTCAGAAACTTCTTTAAGTATGGATAATTCTTTTTCAACGTTTTCGTGTTTTTCTGACTCCGTCTGAATTATGATTATTGCAGTAACCTTTAATCCTAATGTTTCAGGGTTCAGTATCAGAGTGTATTGTTTTATAGCATTTTTTTCCAGCTTTTTGAGTCTGTTGGAGATAGTTGCATCTGGTACATCTATCTCCTTTGACATCTGGGAGATGGTAATCCTCGAATTTTCCACAAGGGAACGAAGTATCTCCATGTCTGTATCATCCATTTGGAACTCACCACAATATTTCATACCACTTGGAAACACATTGAATTAATTCTCATGAATTTTAGTATTTCAGGCTTCAATGAATAACGGTACGATTCATTCTTTACTTAGTATATTACTGAATCATCTTATAAACATTTTGGAAGATTACTCAAATTTTTTTTAATTATTGGAAGATTACCCATATTTCGGCAAATATTTGGTAATATTCAGCATAGCTCAGATCAATGAAAAAAATTAAAGGATTGAAATGTTAGGAAACACTTTTAAATTATTTAAAAGTTGGAAAAAATGGATTAAATAAAAAATTGGTAAGGATATATGATTTTGATATTGGTTTTTCCAAATCATTTGCTTAACATTGGTTCTAAATGATTTATTATGGTCAAGATATTGATGAAACTAATTTTAAGGATTTGATTCATTTAAGGAATCAAAAGTTAAACCCACACCTTCAAAATGAAGTAAGCCGGTTGAGGAGTTATATACTCCAAACGAACATTTAAAACCGGAGTTCCCTTTGGAACCCCCACAACATAAGCATCAAATGATTTATCGGGAGTTCCTATGGTTAACACGTGCAACCATAAAACTGCAGTTTTATTATCCCCCAAAATCTCCATGAGTTTGTCATTTACAGGTATGGGACTTGAAAAAAACATCTCTCCATTCTTTTCCATTTTATCAGGACTGTCTATTATCCATCTGGCAGAACCATCAGCTAAAACTGTAGGATCAGTTAAAACATAAAAATCCGTTGAATTCAAATCTTCTTGAGTGATGTTAAAATGATGGCAAACCCATCCAGGTTTTCCAGTTTCAAAATCAGGTTTTTCGTGCTTCATAGATGCATTGAGACCTGCATGGGGGCAAATTTCCCAGTCTGATCCCATTCCATGGCTCCAAGAAGGGTTGCTGTGGACGTTCATGCTCACCCTGCAGGCCATGTACATGTAGCTGCAGAGAACTGTTCTGTTGGCAACTGCAACATCTGAAGAACTGGCTGGAGGTATTTCATCATGCACTAGAATTGGAGGTAAGTCATTCAAAGGATAAATGGTTATGGTAGAATCTGAACCATCTGGAAGTATCGTAGGCATGGCAGTGTCATATTCATGTTTTAATTTATTTATCTTTTTTATTGAGAGTGTTCCAGGTACAGTTCTTCCTGTTTCAGGGTCCACCTCTGCAAGTCCCGGTGTGATCATTCCAGAGAGTGTTTCCCAGTTTGAAGGATTTCCAGGTGTATTTATAAGAGTTTCTGCAGCATCCATAGTTATTCTTTGCATGGAATGTTCGAAGGAGTAATCCTGAATTTTGTAACTTACAATATCCATTGCATCGGCTGAAACACCAATTAAGACTGTTATAACAACTAGGGCCAGCAACAAATCCATTGAAAATGCTTGACCTCTTTTATCATCATGAATTTTATTGAAACCCATTTAATCCCCAGCTTTAGTGATCTTCATTAATTAACCAAATCAATCATCTAAAATCCAATTATTCCATATTTATTCTGGTGTCCATTATCCAGGAACAATTTGAAATAATATCCCCCGTCCTGATAGTATATGACTGAATTTCCAGGGTAAGTTCCACTTCCATCAGGGTTGGTATCGTTGAATATCACGTGATCCGAGGAACAGGGTGCAGAATTAACTGTGTTGTTGGGTGAGTGTGCAGGTACCACAAATGTTTCGAATCCATAATGGAAGCAGGTGGATTTGCCTTCCAAACGGCACAAAAAACATGACCCATCACTGCTCTCATGAAAGTATCCATTGTCTATGCAGTTTTTAAGTACTATAAATCCTTCACTTTCCCCATGGGATTTGTAAGGGTCATAGGGACATTTTTTTATGAAAAGAGGGGATGTTGCATTTTCATAGGCCCCTGCATTGGGTACTCCCCTTGAGTTAAAATAGTTCTCAAGGCTGGAACCGTAAACTATTCGTTCACTTGTGTTGGTAACTCCACCATGACCCTCACATTTAATAAATGGTACTGGGTCTGCAACTCTGCATTGGGGACTTATTATAGATACCTCTTGTGTCAAATTTTCCACATGAATTATATCACCCTTTTCAACCCAAACCGTGGAGTTCACTTCCACTTCAAAGGGTTCAGCAGAGGAATCCACAGCTCGAACCTCACATCTGACCTTCAACCCAGTATTGTTCCCGTAGTACTCGTACTTAGAATCCAATTTTGCTTGAAGGTTATTTTTAACGGATTCTCTGCTGTTTTGAAGACCTTTCCCGCTTTGGATTACCTTTTTATCTTCTTCCATTAAAACCTGACCTGTTAAAATAGGAACATCCCTTTCAACATCCTTAGCTGTTTGAAGCACAGCATCCGACCCTAAATTTGTACTCGCAGAACTTGATCCTGTATGAGACATGTCAAAGAGCACTGCCACAAGTAAAAGTGCAGGTAAAACCATTAAAAATGACATTGCAGTCATTGCGTATCCCCTGGAATCCATCATTCCCTCCATCATGAAGATTTGTATTACTTATTAATTTTTTTGTAATATATAAATGTGTTCACATGAACTTCAGATGCATTGAAATTCAAAAAAAATGGACAGATTTAAAAGGGATCAAAACCAAGTAAAAAAAGATCGAAACATTTGTATTAATGAAACATGAAATGATCATAAGTTTTATGGCTATTTATAATAAAGGGAAGTGCAAAAGAATTTAATATACAAGGTTATAAAAAAAAGGTTAACCTAATATAAAAACTCAACAGTTCATAAACAAAATAAAAAGCACGTAGATTGTAATATAATATAATTCAAATGGATATTTCCAAATTAGGTTTTTTAAGCGGTTGATGATATGATTCAACTGATTTTTATGAATTATTCTACAAAAAAGTAAATTTAATGGAGGTTCAATATGAAAGACATCGTTAGAGGTTGGCGCCATATACCACAGCGGTACAGTCTCATAGGATCAAAATGTTCACAATGCGGAAAGGTTTTCTTCCCAAAAAGAGTTATATGTCCAGAATGCAGGCGAAAAGGTAAAATAGAGGACATACATCTTAAAGGAAATGGGAAAATATACACTTACTCTGTTATAAACACCCCCACAGATGAATTCAAAAGTCTGGCACCCTACGTGGTGGCAATTATTGAACTTGAGGAAGGTGCAAAGATAACTTCTCAAATAGTGGACTGCAACCCTGAAGAAGTTGAAATAGGCGATGAAGTTGAGTTGGTCTTTAGAAAGATAAAAACAGAAGGCGAAGACGGAGTGATCTCATATGGATACAAATTCAAGCTCAAAAAATAAGATAGGCGTCCTGCTTGTGGGGCACGGAAGCAGATTACCCTACGGTAAAGACGTTGTAAGTCATATTGCAGATATTTACAGGAAGAATGGGGATTACGCAGTTGAAGTGGGATTTATGAACATGTCAAAACCATCAATACCCCAGGCAATAAACAAGCTTGCAGCAGATGGTGCTGAAAAGATCGTTGTAACTCCAGTATTCCTTGCACACGGAGTCCACACAACACAGGACATACCCCGTATTCTGGGCCTGAACAACGGTCATGATGAAGAGGGACACGACCACGCCCATGGACACGACCATCACCATGACAATGGTTCAGATGAAGAAATAAATTTTGAAGGCGAAATAATCTACACCGAACCATTAGGTGCCGATGCTAGAATCGCCGAAATAATAAAAGATAGGGTCAACGATGCCCTCTGAATCTTTTAAAAATTCAAAAGAATTGAAAATTTCGGACCTTGGGGAAAAAAAATTGATAAAAAGGCTCCTTGATAGGAGCCAAAAATTCCAATCCCACTCTCTTTTTTTAAATACACTTCTGGATGAAAACTCATTTAAAAGCAGAACCGATGATGCAGCACTTATAGATCTGGGTGAAAGTTATCTCGTTGCAACTTCAGACATGCTGATGCAGTCATCCCACTTTCCACAGAATATGAGCCCACGGCATATAGGGAAGAAGGTTGTCACAGTTAACGTCAGCGACATTGCAGCCATGGGTGCAGATACTATTGGCATGATAGTTTCAATGGGCCTGCCCAGTTCAATGTCCGTTGGTTACTTCGACCAGATCATTGAAGGTATTCTCGAAGCCTGCAAGGATTACAGTATGGTTCTCATTGGTGGAGATACCAACGAATCATCAGAATTAACACTCTGTGGGACCTGTATTGGTATTGTTGCCAAAAAAAATGTGCTTATGAAATATGGAGCCCGACCAGGGGATATTGTTGCAGTTACAGGACAGCTTGGTCTTGCTGCTGCAGGTTTTGAGATTTTAATCCATGAACTTGAAGGATCGGATGAAACTCCATTTAATGAGGATTTTGAGGAATGTTTTGGTGAACGTGTTAACTCCAAGGATAACTTCAAAGTAAATGCTCTGAAACACGCCCTTGAACCCCATGCAAGACTTGAAGAAGGAGTTTTACTTGGAAAAACTGGTTCTGTAAGTTCTGCAACTGATATAACAGACGGACTTTTAAGTGAGCTTGGAGAAATAATGGATACAAACCCCGGGATTGGAATAGAACTCCGTCAAACCAAAATACCCCTAGACCCTGAAATGTTTAAGTTGGCTGATGCTCTGGATAAAGATCCATTTGAACTTGCTTTAACCTACGGAGAAGATTTCGAGCTACTTTTAACCATAAAGAAGGAAAAGTTTCATGATCTTAAGACAGCTGTGAATGAATCCTTTGAAGGAGAAGTTACCATCCATGAAATTGGGAGGGTTGATTCATCTGGAAGGATCAGCATGATAGATAAGGATGGAAAAACAAAAATATTAACACCAAGAGGGTACCAGCACCTGAACTAATTTCCGTTCATAACCATCAAAAAATCATTGTTGGTTGTAAATCCCTCTTTAAAATAAGGAATATAAAAAAAATATTTTAAAAAACTAGTTTTTAAAGGTGGTGACATGAAGAAGGAAGCCATTCTTTATGAAAAAATTGGAAAATCCCTTAACTGTAAAGTCTGTCAAAGGCGCTGCATAATTTCAGATGGAAAAAAAGGATTCTGCAACATGCGCAGGAATGAAGAGGGAAAACTTTACAGCCTCAACTATGCTGCAGCTTCCTCTGTTTCAGTGGATCCAATAGAGAAAAAACCATTGTTCCATTTCTATCCAGGTTCAACTTCCCTGTCCCTTGGAACTCTCGGCTGTAACTTTCGGTGCAAGCACTGCCAGAACTGGACCATCTCCCAGGCAGATCTTGGGACTGTTCCAACCCAGGAAATATTTCCGGAAGAAGCTGTAAGGCTTGCAAAGGAATACAGATGCGGATCCATATCCTGGACCTACAACGAACCAACCATGTGGTTCGAGTACACCCTTGACTCTGCAAAACTCGCCCAAAAAGAAAATATAAAGACTGTTTACGTTACAAACGGTTACATGACAGAAGAGGCTCTTGATCTCCTATCACCCTACCTTGACGCTGCAAACGTTGACCTCAAGGGAATGTCAGACCATTTCTACCATGAACTCTGCGATGCAAGGCTTCAACCCGTTCTTGAAACCATTAAAAGTATGCATGAGTTGGGAATTCACCTCGAAGTCACGAACCTCATGATCCCAAGTTACAATGACTCCGATGATGATGTTAAGGCCCTTGTGAATTTCATGGTGGAGGAGGTTGGGGTTGAAGTTCCACTGCACTTCACTAGGTTCTTCCCATACTACAAACTGGATCATCTGCCCCCCACAGAAATTGCAACCCTAGAAAAGGCCCATAAAATGGCCAAGGATGCGGGTATGAGGTACGTTTACGTTGGAAATGTCCCATTCACAGATGGAGAGAACACTTACTGTCCTGAGTGCGGTGAACTCATTATAGAAAGAGATGGATTTGAGGTGGTTAGTGATAAGGTGAAGAATGGGAAGTGTTCCAAGTGTGGGGCTGGGATCGATATAATCGTTTAGATATTGTTTAGATCAATTTTTTCTGAAGCTTTTCATCCCTCAATTCCCTCAGAGCATCAGCAGCTATCCATTTAGCACTTTTAGAATCAGTACTCTTTATCTCCTCAGCAACTTCAATGGCTCTTTTGTTGAGGTTCTTGTTCCGCTTTCCGATCTGTCTTAAGGCCCAGTTAACAGCTTTTTTAACATATTTACGGTTGTCTTTTGATTCTCTTATTATGGGAGGGAAGAAATCTTCCATTTTATCATCAGGTGCCTTTTTATCGTGCACAGCTAAAACGGCAATTAGAGCAAAACCTGCCCTTTTAACGAATTCTTCATCACGCAAACTCCATTGAAACGCCTTTTTATACGCATAGGGTGTTTTTCTGAAGAGGTTGATGCAGCACTGATCGCATATCTCCCAATAATCAAATTCAGCAGCCCAGCTCTCCATCTGCCCTTCAGTGACCAGTTTGGGATCATCCACAATGGACGCCATGATCTTGGTTTCCCTGTAATCTGCATCCCATAATCTGGCTGCAAGTTCATGATCCTTTCCGACTTTACGTGCTATACGCCTTATTTCAGGCATCCTAACGGCGTAAGTCCTTTTTGGACTTATTCCAAATCTAGCCATTCCCTCCCTTTCCTCTGGTTTGGAAAGTGATTCCAGTTCATGGATTATATAGTCGTATTCCATACTAACCCCTTCATATTAACCCAAATTCAGCTTTTAATTTTTTTCAGTTCTTTATCTGCAGTGTAACCCATTCCCAAAGTTACTGTGGGAATTATTATGTATGTGAATCCTACGTCCGTCATGTAGTCTGAAAGGCCCATGTGCATGGGGCTTGGTGGTAAAAACATCACCAAATCTATTGCTATGCTTATTACAAACCATGAAACACCTATGAGGGCACTTTCCCTTAAAAAATCTTTGTTTTGTTGTTTGAAGTAGGTGATGGTCAGTGCAACCACGGTTACTGTAATAACAACCGGCATGATGGACTCAAAGAAGGGGTTTGCCCATTGTTTCAGGGGATATATCAAAAAAGAAACCAGAAATACTACAAGCCACATCAAGATGCCGTAAAGAATTATTTTAAGGGTTTTATTCATATTTTCACCAGGACATTTTTATTATTAACTTTTCTTATTAATTTTTATCCATATTAGTATTCCTTCAATAATTATTCAATATTAAAAGATGGTTAAACAACGATTAAGATCTGTATCCTCAACAATTTCAAAAAAAGTCATGATAAAATTAAATGACACTGCAAAAAGTAAAATATGAAGGGAAATTTTAATTTTTTTAATCCAATGCAGTTTTAAATCTAATCTCCGCTCATGCTGACCCTCTCAAACTTCTCTTTTCTATCGATCAACTTTGTAGCATCCACTCCAACCTTGGTTGTTGTGCCATCAGGTGTTGCACATGGGTCAAGGGAGGAACCCCTTGCTTTTGGAACTATTATGATGTCATCATCCCCTTTCACGCGCGTTGCAATTGCATATTCAATATCTTCAGGATCGAATATGTTTATATCTTCATCAACCACAATGCAGTGCTTCAATGATGGGTGAGCCGCAAGTGCAGCCATTATAACATTTTTACCATCACCCTGAGTCTGTTTCTTTATTGAAACAGCTGCATGAAGCCAGCAGCAGCCACCCTCTGTAAGTACTACATTCTGAACAGTTGGAACTGTGTTCTGAACTGCCTTGTATATCCTGGGTTCCTGCGGTAATCCCTGGAGAAGTTTATGCTCGTTTCCAGCAGGCATTATTGCATGGTAAAGTGGATCTTCCTTGTAGTGCATTTTATCAAGCTGGATAACTGGTTCCTGGCGCACCACGTCGTAGGTGTCTGTCAGGTCAACAAAGGGTCCTTCTTCAGCCCGTTCATGGGGCAGAATTTTTCCCTCAAGGAGTATTTCACAGTCTGGAGCTTCGATATCAACAGTATCACAGCGTATCAGTTTCATGTTCCCATTGTGGAATGTGTTGGCCACCTCCAGTTCATCTGCAGTTATTGGTATGGAGGTGCAGGATGCAAGGAGGGTTGCAGGATTCATACCAATAGCTATGGCTATTTCAAGAGGTTTATCCATTTCTTCAGCTTTTTTGTAGTAGGTGTAAAGGTTTCTTGGAACTATCCTGATTCCAAGTCTATCCTTCTCATTTACAAGCATCCTGTGTATTGATGCATTTCTTACCCCGGTTTCTGGGTCCCTGGCTATCACCACACCTGCGGTTACGTAAGCCCCCCCATCCTTTTTGTAGTGGGTTAGGATTGGAAGCTGGGATAGGTCTGCTTTTCCTGAGAATTTGAAGTTCTCACGAGCACTTTCTATGTTCTGGATTTTTTGAGGATTTTCCATTGCCTGAATTATCCTTCCAGTTATTTCAGGTACGTTTGCAGATATTGAACTGGCTATCTTCTCCCTTGTGTTGCAGACACCTGAGATTATCCTCATATCACTTTCTTCAACATTTTCAAATATGACAACATCCCTGGGATGTTCTCTTAATATCTTAGAGGCTTCATACTTTGTTGATATCTCTTTTTCAATTTTTACAACCTTAAATTCTTCTTCCAGGGTTTTAAGAAACTCTTTCATATTATTCACCCCATTATTCCCTTGAATCCTGTACAATGATAAATTTAAATTTTAAATTATTCTAAACAATTTCTTAAATTAATCTTAACGATTATTTGATCATGGTTGCAGCAAACATCACCAGAGCTATAACCACCAGTCCCAAGAGTATGTAGTTGGCACTGCATCCACATGAACTGCACTGAGGATCTTCAGATTCTGCAGAACAGACCCCCTTATTTTCAGCCTTCTTTTTCATTTTATCGCCTTAAATAGAACTTAATGAGTTAAATAACCAGTTAATATTACTAAATTCATCTGTTAAACAATCAGTTTAGAATCATTTTATATAGCTCATGTTGTTTTTGAACCTTAAAAGATCATTTTTTACAATTGAATCTCCCAATCCAAGGATTTCAGCTGCAAATAATGCGGCATTAGCCCCAGAATCTATTCCCATCGTTCCAACAGGGACACCCGGAGGCATGTTAACCATTGAAAGCAGTGCATCCATTCCCTCCATCCTTATGACACATGGAACACCTATAACTGGTTTTTCTGTGTGGGCAACCACAGCCCCTGTTACATGGGCTGAAAGTCCAGATATGGCTATGTAAAGTTTGACTCCCCTCATCTCATCCATGTACCTTTCAAATTTCTCAGGATTTCTTATTGGAGAGACAACAGTTGAATCATAACTTATGTTCATCTTATCAAGGAACATAGTGGTTTTCTTGGCCACCTTCATGTCTGAATGACTTCCTGATATCACTGCCACATCAGGATAACCTGGATCATCAAAGACTTCCCTGTAATTTTCCTGGGGTTTTGATTTTGAGCTGAACTCCTCCTTTGAATAGAAATTTCCATTGAGTTTTCCCTCAAGTTTTTCCTCATCATCCTTTATCTTGAAGAAGAAATTTCTGCGCATGGTGGAAAGTCTCTTACGCACCTCCTCGTCATGTGCTCCGATTATCTGGGCTGCAAGTATCGCTGCATTTTCACCCCTGTCCACACCCACAGATGCAACTGGTGCACCTATTGGCATCTGAACAGTTGCAAATAAGGCGTCAAGACCTCCAAATTTAACGTTAACAGGGACTCCCACAACTGGTTTGTGGGTGTTTGCAGCCATGATTCCAGGTAAATGAGCGGAAAGTCCTGCAATTCCTATGAAAACCTCCACACTCCCTTCAGTAGATTCTTTGACTATCCTTTTAACCTTATCATGAGTCCTGTGTGCTGAAGCTACCCTGACATCGTAGGGCACCTCCAGTGTTTCCAGAATATTCACTGCCTTTTCTGCTATTGCAAAATCAGATGCACTTCCAAGTATTATCATAACCCTTGGTTCCATAATAACCCCCAATTCTGTTTTAAATGTGATTTGTATTGTGAAATTAATTTATTCCAATCTTAAACCATTATACACTAAAATTATATGTTTGAAGAAACTAAATAAAGTTTTGTAAGGGATAAAATTTTTATATTGAAGTGAGTTCAATACTCGTAATTTATAATGAATGCAGTTCAATATGTAGAACACTTGCACTTATTAAATAATTGATGTTCAACTAAAATTGATGTTCAACAAGATCAAGAAAGGAAATATTTGAGGTGTAGCTTTGTCATGGACCATACTGATGCTTTTTCTTTTAATTGCATCCTTAAGAACCAAGAAAAAACCAGAAGACATGACTGTTTCAGTTATAATTCCAGCTTACAATGAATCAAACACCATCGAACACGTGGTTAATACTGTAAGATCCATAAATTACGTATCGGAAACCATAGTTGTGGATGATGGATCAACTGATGACACTGCAGAAATAGCAGAAACAGCAGGTGCCAAAGTTATAAAACATTCCACCAATAAAGGGAAAGGTGCTGCCATTAAAACTGGTTTTAAAAAGTCAAATGGAGATATAGCCGTCTTCTTAGATGGTGATCTCCACACTTTAACTGTTGAACAGGTTGAAAAAATTATAAAACCTATTTTGAATGGTGAAGCAGATATAACGAAAACCAAATTTAAAAGGGAAGCCGGCAGAGTTACTGAATTAACTGCAAAACCCCTTTTGAAGTTCTTCTTCCCTGAGCTGAAGTTCGACCAGCCCCTGAGCGGACAGTTCGCGGCTAAAAGAAGCTTCTTAAACAGTATAAACCTGGAAGATGACTACGGTGTGGATGTGGGAATAGTTCTGGATGCAGATGTCCGTGGGATGAGGGTTAAGGAAGTTGATATCGGTAAGATAGACCATGTAATGTCATCATTGAGTGATCTTAACGTTGTTGCCACAGAAGTTGTTAGAACAATTGTGGACAGGGCAATGGAGTATGGAAGGGTCACAATGATGGATTCCCTTGGTAAAGCCATAAGAATGGGGATATTAGGTCTCTCATTAATCACCCTGGGTGTTTTCTGCATATTCTTCATAAGGTTCATTCCACTGAACCTCGGATTGGTCATAGCAGGAATTGGTGCAGCTGTGGCTATCTTCTACATTGCAAGGATCATCAGAATGTCGTTTAAGGTTATTAGAAGATCTGAGGTAAGATTTCAAACCATTAGATCCTTCTTTTATATGCACAGCCCCATTATAGTGTCTGGTCTAATACTCATCGCAATGTTAACAACACTTCTCGGTGCAGTTCATGTTGATGACGGTAAGATATCCATTCAACCAAACTCCAGAAACCTCATAATCTGGAATCAGCCCCATGAAAACCAGAGTATTGATGTTAGAGGTCCTTACACAATTGACAGTGCAGTTGAGAATGAGTACGGCAGTATGAGAATGCCTCAGGAAGCTTTAAACACCTTGGAGTTGAATTATGGTGATTCCATATACATAAACGACCAGAAGTACAACATTACCTCAACACTCCCAGGGGAAGACAACATTATCAGAACGCCCTACACCGCCAGGAACTATTTGGGAATTCAAATAGGAGACAGCATTAGTGACAGCGACTTGCGTAACGTTTTTAAAAATTTATACGTTGAAAAAGCACTGCCAATTTCTGATCAAAATATAACCATGGATCAAGGATTCATAATCAAAACCAACAATGAACCAGGCAGAATTGTCAACATCTACGTTAACAACCAAAAAGTTGCAACAACGGTGGGAGTGCTGAAAAACGGGACATATACCATTTACGTGGATGGTTCAAAGTACAAGACCATTCAGTTCAACGATCAAAATCCTAATAAAACCTACTCCATTTACATGGGAAATTCCCTGATAAAGGTTGAAATTGGTGATCGTGTGCCTTCAGATATGGAGTTTGCACAATCGGATGAAGGTAAGTTCTTGAACTTCGTTTCAACTTAGAAAAATTAAGTTAAGGATTTAGTTAAGGATTAAAAAGAGCAGTTGAAACAACTGATTTTAATCCCTAACGAATTTTTCCTATTTAAAACCTTAAAATCAAGCAATATTTTTTTTTAAATAGATTTTTAAAAAATCATTAAATAATTAAGGTTTGTATCATTGAAGAACCAATTAGATAACTTTAAAATGAGTAGTTTTAGGTTTGAAGTTTTAAAAAAATGATTTAAATAAATAAAAATTAAATTAAAGTATAGTATAAAGAGAAGTTTGAAGGGAGGTTAATAGTAAACCTTAACAGCCTCTTCAATATCATTGTAAAGGCCTAAAGCTGCAAGAGCACCTATTTTACCTTCCCTACCTGTTACCTCAACGAACTGAACACCTGCTTCTTCCCCTATTTTTTCAGCTTCCTCTGCTGTTTTCATGGACTTTTTGGCAGATATTCCGTATTCCCTGATTTTTTCAGGAACCTTTATTCCATCCATGACCGCAATTGCTGTTTTATCAGACAAGGTACCCCTTTTAAGTAGATCACAGACTTTTTCAACAATTTTAGGTCTGTCACCAGGCATCACTGCAAAAACCAGGGCTATTGCGACACAATTCTGGGTTTTATTGGGGTTGTGAGGGTAAAGCTGGCACGTCACGTGGTCCAGGTATTCATAACCCATTTTAGCCATTTCCATACCTATGTTGTTTGCAAGGGTCCATGTTGCTCCTTCTTCCTTGGTATCAGTGTCATCGATCCCTATAACAAGTTTCTGCATACGGGGGGTGACAACTGCTGCCCTTCCAACCTTGGAACCTCCACCAACATCGTATAGTTCAACACGTTTAACTCCCTTGGCCATTCCACGGCACATTGCAGCTCCAACTCCTGCACCTGCAAGTCCTGCATGAACAACCTTAACTTCGTCACCTTCAACAACAACCTCTTCTATCCCTGCTGCTGAAAAACTTGGTTTGAGCTCCATATCTGCCTTGCCAACCTTCAGAAGGTATGTATGTTTATCTCCATCCCTTTTTGAGTCCAGAACCAGGTTGCTGGTTCTTTTGTACTGGTAGATCATCCACTGGGACCCTGAGATACAGGGGTGGTATTCAACAAGTTCCACCTGGTCTCCGTCGGCCATTGCAATGACTTTTTTATAGGGGGCTACCCAGGGGTCTTTAAATTTTTCTTTAAGGTCTTCTGGTTTTAGTATTTCCATTAAAATCTCCTTAAAACATTGATTATGAGTTTCAATTTTATAATTTTCAGTTGTTTATAAACTTAAATTCATGATCTTCTTTAATCCTCATGAATTGATATTAAGTCTGTTCCACAAACTTTTATTTTTATGGTCACAACTCATTGTTAAAAGTTTTAAAAATTTTTTTAAAAAAGAGGTATTGAAATATTTATTTAGCTAAGGCAGGTTTGGCCTTAAAAATCTTCATAAAAGCATATTATTTAAACTCAATATGGCCTAAAATCATCAGTTACATCTATTTAACGTGTTTTTGATTGATCGAATCGTTTATAATCATTTAATTTTAGAATGAGTATTTAAAAAATATTAAAATGGTTATTCAAGTCTTTCAACCATTTTAACAGCGGCCTCAACTGCACGTTTTGCATACTCAACGCGCTGGTGGGCTTCAAGTCTTGTCATACCTGGTCCAGATATTCCAAGGGCAACAGGTTTATCGTAGTCAAGGGCCAGGTCTGCTATTTTACGTGAAGCATGCTGGACAACGATTTCATCATGGCCTGTTGAACCTTCTATAACTGCTCCGATGGTTATGACGGCATCGATATCATCCTGTTTAAGGAGTTTTCTAACTGCAAGGGGCATGTCAAAAACACCAGGGACAGTTATCACCTCTGTTACTTCGGAATCAAGGAATTTAGCATGCTCTTTTGCTAGTTCTAACATCATATGAGTTATGTCATAGTTAAATTCTGCTACTACTGCACCTATTCTAACTTTTACCATTATTATTCCTCCAATTAGTTTTCTTGTGCCAATGCACTGATAATTTTTGAATCATGAGTGTCCGATATTAAATGGCTTAAATAAGAGCAATGTATGATACTGTACTTAGAGCCATTATAAAAATTATAAATAGTGCTATAGCTTGTGCTTTTGTCATATTTTAATCTCCGAGAAATTTAGAAATTTCTTCAAGGGATTCAACGAATGTTTGAACCTCTTCCTTTGTGTTGTAGTAATGTACCGACGCCCTGACACTTCCACCAAGTTCATATGCACCCACATGCCGTATGGCGGGAATTGCGCAGTGGTGGCCGCTCCTGACGCATATGTTTTTGAGTTCGTCAAGTATCTTGGCAACATCGTGTGCATTTACTCCATCTATATTAAAGGCCAATATACCATAAATATTTTCTGGACTTCCATAAACTATTGTGTTGTCTATGCTGCTGACACCTTCAAACATTAGGTCAGTTAATTTTCTGCTGTGCCTCTCTACTCTGTCCAACCCTATGTTTTCAATATACTTCACAGCTGCGCCCAACCCTATCACACCTGCAATGTTCTGTGTTCCCCCTTCAAAACGTGCCGGAATCTCTTCAAGGGTAAAGGTGCCTTCTGTAACATCAATAACAGTTCCCCCGCCTAAATTAAGGGGTTGGAGTTCCTCTGCATGTTCGCTGCTGCAGTAGAGAAATCCTGTTCCAACAGGTCCTAACAATCCTTTATGTCCCGGGAATGAAACAAAATCTGCACCAATATCCTTCACATCCAGATTCATGTGTCCTGCAGATTGGGCTGCATCAACCATGAAGAGAACTTCATTTTCAGAGGCCACCTCCCCAATTTCATGAACAGGCTGCACTGAACCTATGGCATTTGAAACATGAGTGGTTGTTATGAGCCTGGTTGTCTTGTCAACTGCAGATTCAACATCTTCAGGGTGAACAATTCCATATTCATCAGCTTTCACTATTCTTACGTCCACACCCTTTTCCTTGAGCCGGAGCCATGGTAAGAAGTTTGAGTGGTGTTCTATATTTGGAAGAACCACTGAATCTCCATTTTTGAAGGGAATTCCCCTTGCAACAAGGTTCACAGCTTCCGTGGTGTTCTTGGTGAAGAAAATTTCATTGGTTTTGGCATTTATGAACTTGGCAATACGGGATCTTGCCTTTTCAAACTCATTGGTTGCTTTGACAGCTAATTTATAGGCACCCCTACCTGTATTAACGTTGTAGTTGTAGAAGTAGTCACACATCGCCTCAACAACAGGTTTTGGAGTGGGGGTTGTGCTTGCAGCATCTAAATAAATGAATTCTTCAAGTAAAGGAAAATCTGGCCTTATATCAATTTCATCTCTTTCTTCCATGGGTAAAACTCCATTACAATTATTGATCCACATGGATATGACCTGGGATCCATTGGTTATTCACTGATCTATCACTACCTACTAACTAATATAACACGTGTTATAATATATTTTCTGTTCTCTCCCAATTCTTAATTATTATTAACAAAGTTAAAATAAATATTTAAAAAAATAAAATCCACTGTTTTTGAGTTATTGTTAAATTATGAGTTAAATCGAAGAAAGAAATTATTTGAAATGGAAAAATAAATTATGAAAAAAAAATTAAAGGGTTTAAGCTTCTTCAAACTTCGCCCTAACCTCTGATGCCATTTCCATGGTGGAAGAACTACCACCCAGATCTCCTGTAACGATTTTTCCCTCGCTTAAAACATCTGTAAGTGCATTTTCAAGTTTTCTGGCTTCATCATTCTCTCCAAGGTATTCAAGCATCATAACTGCAGACAGTATCATTGCAGAAGGGTTTGCAATACCTTTACCTGCAATATCCGGAGCAGAACCATGTACAGGCTCAAAAAGCCCCTGAGTATCCCCTATGTTGGCGGATGGAATTAATCCTAATCCTCCTACAAGTCCTGCTCCCTCATCAGAGAGTATGTCCCCATAAAGGTTGGTTGTTACCACAACATCGAAGTGAAGGGGCATGGTCAGGAGGTACATGGCAGTTGCATCAACGTAGAAGTCTTCAGATTCCAAATCACCGTACTCCTCAGCAACACTGTAGAAGGTTTCCTTGAAAATCCCATCTGTCTTTTTAAGCACGTTAGCCTTGTGAACACCCGTAACCCTGTTTCTATTAGTATTTTTAGCGTACTCAAATGCAAATCTGCATATCCTCTCGGAAGCCCTTCTCGTTATGACCCTAACTGCTGTTGCACCATCATCCGTGTACTCTTCACGTCCAATATACAGTCCCTCTGTGTTCTCCCTCACGATTACAAAGTCCACATCCTCAAAGAGACATTTGGTTCCTTTGTATGATTTTACAGGCCGGATGTTGGCGTAAAGTTCCAGTTCCCTTCTAAGCTTCACTATGACATCTGCTGCAGATTCTCCAGCCGCACCAAAAAGGCATGCTTGTGAAGCCTTTACTATATCTATTGTTTCTTCTGGAAGGGCAACCCCTGTTTTTTCCTTCTCTTCATCCCCTGCATCAGCAAAGGTGTAATTAAATTCAATGTCTGAAGCCTCGAGTACGTGTAAGGCGGCTTCCATAACCTCTTTTCCTATCCCATCACCAGGTATAACAGCTATTTTGTACATTAAAACACCATTTTAAGTCCTATTTTCATTTTAAATGTAATTAATATCTTAATTTTAATTTAATCTTCTTTTTATTCTATGATATTCTTTAAATCGGTTTTCTTTAGGTATTATTTAATGTTTGAAATGTTCTCCCTGAGGTAAGGGATCAAACCGCCCTTGTTGAGAATTTCAAGCATGAAATCAGGCAAACCCTTAACTTCGAACTCTTCTGAAGTGTTCAGGTCCTTCAGCATTCCTTTATCCATATCTATATCCACTTCATCTCCCTCAGAAACCTTTTTTGAAATATCTTTGGCTTCCAAGAGGGGAAGTCCCACGTTTATTGCGTTTCTGTAGAATATTCTTGCGAATGACTCTGCAATCACAACGGAGATTCCTGCTCCCTTGAGTGCAACAGGTGCATGTTCCCTTGAGGAACCGCATCCGAAGTTTTTACCAGCCACTATTACGTCACCTTTACTGACCTTATTTGGGAATTCAGGGTCTAAACCTTCCATGGCATGTTCTGCAAGTTCTGCTTCACCCCTGAGAACTAGGTACCTACCTGGAATGATTATATCCGTATCAATGTCGTCACCAAATTTCCAGACTTTTCCTTTCATTTTAACACCTTTTAAATTCTTATATTTATTAAATCATGAACTTGTGATGATTTTAGTTTTATTATCCCTTTTTACACCATAAAACATACTTAGATATTTATCAATGCTCAAAAAATGTTTTAAATCATAACTCCCTTGGATCTGAGATTTTTCCTGTGATTGCAGATGCTGCTGCAACTGCTGCTGAGCTCAGGTAAACCTCTGCATCTGGACTTCCCTGTCTTCCCTTAAAGTTCCTGTTTGAAGTTGAAAGGCTCACTTCACCTGGACCCACGAGTCCAACATGACCTCCTAGGCACGGTCCGCAGCATGGATTACATACAAGGGCCCCAGCATCAACGAAGGTTCTGAGAAGCCCTTCATCCATTGCTTTGGTGTAAACTTCCCTTGAAGCAGGTATAACAAGCATTCTTATGCTGTCTGAAACCCTTTGGCCCTTGAGGATCTTTGCAGCTGTCCTGAGGTCGCTGAGTCTTCCGTTTGTACATGAACCCAAGAAAACCTGATCTATACTGGTTCCTTCAACCTCTGAAACTGGTTTAACATTGTCAACGTGGTGTGGACATGCTATCTGAGGTTCAAGGTTGTTAACATCTATGTCCATAATTTCAAGTGAATCTGCATCTTCATCAGTCTTCATTACCTCATAGGATTTGGTGGTTCTTCCCTTTAGATAGTCAAAGGTTTTTTGGTCCGGTTCAACGAGTCCTGTTTTTCCTCCCATTTCAATTGCCATGTTACAAAGGACCATTCTATCAGATACGGATAAATTCCTGGTTGTTTCTCCTCCAAATTCGCATGCTTTGTAGGTTGCACCATCTGCACCTATCTTTCCAATTATGTTCAGGACAACATCCTTGGCGTAGACGTTTTCGGCCAGATTTCCGGTTATGTTGAATTTTATGGTTTCAGGGACTTTGAACCATAGTTTTCCTGTTGCAAAAACCATTGCCATGTCCGTTGATCCTATACCTGTTGAAAATGCTCCTAATGCGCCGTGTGTGCAGGTGTGTGAGTCTGTACCAACCACAACTTCTCCTGGAACTATGTGTCCCATTTCAGGCAGTACCTGGTGGCACACACCTTCCCTTACATCGTAGAAGTTGTTTATATTCTGTTCCTCCACGAATTTTCGCATCTCAATGTGGTTCTGGGCTGCCTCAATTGAGTCTGCTGGAACCTGATGGTCGAATACAACCACGATCTTCTCAGGATCCCATACATCGTCTACTCCAATCTTCTCGAATGATTCCACAGACATTGGACCTGTTAAATCATGAGTCATTGCAACGTCTATATTTGCCATTACTATTTCTCCTGCCCCTGATTCCTTTTTACCAGCGGCTTTTGCAAGTATTTTCTCTGCCATTGTCATGGACATTGTTATTCCCTCCTTTTTATGGAATTAAAATGGTTTTAATATTGAATTTAAAGCTTACGGGCTTGAAACATTTTATTGACTATTTTAAATATTATATTGTATTTAAATGATTTTTAGTGGACAAATTATATTTTAAACTAATAATATTGAATGGATAGTGCATAGTTATCTCATCATCCATGAATGGTGATTTTATTAACAATTTTAATAAAGCTATCAACTTCTTCCGGATTTAAAATCTTTAATATCTTTTTAATTGTATTTTTATGAACCTGTTTATGCATTTTCATTATATCCTTACCTTTAAGAGTCAGTTGAAGGAAATAAAAACGTTTATCAGATTCAGATTGGATTTTACTTATAATTCCCAATTTTATCAGCTGATTGATGGCTATTGAAACAGTTGATTTTTTAACATCGAGTTTTTTTGATAGTTCAGAAACGCTTATTCCCTCATTTTTATCGATTAATTCAATGTAATACAATTGTCGCAACGTATATTCTTTTAAATCCCCCGTAAGAAGCTGTGTTTGGAATTTTCTCATTAGTCCGCTCAATTTATCCATTGATTCTACAAGCTCAAGCTCTTGATTCATTTTGTCACTCCACTGAATATATAGTTTTATCTAACTAACTATTATAAAAATATTGCCCATGGGATCAAAGGAGAGATCATAAATCTTGCAAAAAACCACCTATCATTTTATTGAACATGGAAAACAATTAGATATGAATCGTGTCACACATTCAAGTGACTAAATTTATATAGTAATAAAAATATTATAATTATTAATACAATATGGGCTGCATTAGTTCTCAAATGCACTCAGTAGTATTTTAAATATGGTTGACAGAAGTATATTTTAAGTGAGGGACCCCAAATGAGCGGCGAAGTTAACGATGAAATAATGAAGGAATACGAAAGAATTAAGGATGAAATCTCATATGAAGACTTCCTGAAGAAAATGGAAGAGCGGAAGAAGGAATATGAGGACGTAAGTTTCATGAGTGACCTCGATATAGCCAGAACAATAACTGGTGAATACATAGATGAGGAGAATAAGGCCCTATCTGATAGTGAGCCTAAAAAAATATCCCAACTGATTTCAGGGCAGGATAACGTCTGTGTCATTGGACGTATAATGCACGTATCAAACGTTAAAAAGTTCACAAGCCGAAAGGGTAAGGCAGGAAAACTTGCAAACATCATCATAGCCGACGAAACTGGGGAAATAAGGGTAGTACTCTGGACTGAAAATGTTAAATTCTTGGAAAAAGTTCAGGAAGGAGACGTGGTAAAATTGAACCGCGTTGAAGTTAAACAGGGCTTCCGGAATGATGAGATCCAAACCAGCATGAATTCAAAACTTGAAAAAATTCCAGATGAAGGTTTTGAAGCGTTTCCCAAGTACGATAAGAGCATAACTAATCTGGCAGATGTGAAGGGAGATAAAACTGTCAACGTAATAGCCAGGATCATCAGGGTTCCCAGGATAAACACCTTCGACAGGAACGGTAAGGAGGGAAAAGTTTTATCACTGGAAATACAGGATAATACCGGTCAAATGCCATTAACCCTCTGGAACAAGGATACGGACCTTGTTGAAGAGCTCAAACTCAAAGAAGGAGATTCAATTAAGGTGCTCGGGGCTCAGAGCCGTGTAAGAAATGGAGAAATTTCATTAAGCCATTCCTGGCTTGGAAGAATAATCAAGGGAGAGTTTGATGTTCCAGAGTACAGTGAAGATATCCTGAAAATAGGGGATGCCCATGAGATGAAGAACGTCACTGTGATAGGTGTTGTATGCAAAAATTACGACAAAATAACCTTTGAGAGAAATGACGGCACTAAAGGGCAGGTCAAATCCATTGAAATGCAGGATGAAACTGGAAGTATTAAGGTCACACTTTGGAACGATGACGCAGATATGAAACTGGAAAAGGGATCCATAATTAAGATAACCGGTGGAAACATTGAATTTGATGAATATTCCGGTACAGATTACAGGATAAACACCAACTGGAACACTAAAATCACTGAAGATCCTGAAATAGATGATAAACTTAAGGAAACCCTTCAAAAATGTGGAGATTATATTAAACCGGTTGAAATAGCAACTTTAAATGAGATGGATGATGAAGGGGACGAAATTGACATAATTGGAAGAATTGTGAGCGTTCAGGACCCCAGTGAATTCCAGAGAACCGATGGAACATCTGGAACCGTGAGAACTGTTGAAATAGGTGACATTACTGGTGTTGTAAGAACTTCTTTCTGGGACGAAAAGGCTGAAAAATCTTTAACCCCCGGAGATGCAGTAAAGATCGAAAATGCCAGAACCAGGTTCGGAAATTACAACATGGAACTCAGTGTTGGAAGAACTTCCAGATTGTTGAATCCAAGTGACGAAGAAATCAAAAATCTTCCGTCTCTAAGTGAAATAGAGGAAAAAATCTACAAAACAAAACATATAGACGAATTAGAAGAAGGAGATCAGAACATAAGGTTGCTTGGAAGAATATTGAATGTTTACGAACCAAACCAGTTCCAGAGAAGTGATGGAACCCAGGGAATAGTTCGGACAGTTGAAATAGCCGATGGTACTGGAACAGTTAGATCATCATTCTGGGATGAAAAAGCAAACCTGCCCCTGAACAATGGTGACACAATCAAAATCGAAAATCCAAGGGTTAACTACAGAGATGGTAGTATAGAAATCAGTATAAGTAGAAATACAGTTGTTACAAAACCTAAAGAAGATGAAACTGAAAAGTTACCATCTTTAGATGAAATTCAGGACATGATCTATAAAAACCGGAAGATCGAAGATGTGGAAGAGGAAGATAAAAATATCAAAGTAACCGGGCAGATTGTAGAAGCCTATGGAAATAAAATACTCTATGAAATGTGTCCAAACTGTAACAAAAGAATTAGTTTCTCTGACAACGCGTACATATGCGATATATGTGGAGAGGAAATAGAAGAACCCAACTACCTCATGATAATATCCTGTGTTATGGAAGATGAAACAGGGACTATGAGGGCCACTTTCTTCAGAAAAGCCGCTGAAGAATTCATTGGAATGACTACCGATGAAGTTAGAGATGTTATAGCAAAAACTGGAGATGAAGGTTCCTTAGAGGATAAAGTCGCAGATATGGTAGGTCAAGAGATCGCCATAATTGCAGATGCAAGTTACGATGAATACAACGAAGAAATAAGGCTCAACGCCAAAAAAGTGGTTTCTTTAAAGGTTTAATTCATTGAACAAACCTCTAATCATTCAATAAAATAGATTCAAAGCTGATATATTAAAGCTTAGATTTTAAAGCTGAGATATTATCTAAAAACTCATAAAACGGATTTAATAATTTAAAAAGTTCAAAAGGAGATTAAAATGGTCGAATTGGAAGATTTACCAAATGTTGGGGAGAAAACTGCCCAGAAACTGAGAGATGCGGGTTTTGCAGACATGATGAGGCTCGCAACAGCAACAGCAAAAGAATTAAGTGTTAAAGCTGAAATTGGTGAAGGTGTTGCAGAAAAGGTCATAGAAGCCGCAAGAAAATCTGAACAAATAGATTTTGAGACTGCTCTAGACGTTATGGAAAGAAGGAAAGATGTTGGACGTATAACCACTGGAAGTACTGGCCTGGATGAGCTTATAGGTGGGGGAATAGAAACTCAATCCATAACTGAGGTTTTTGGAGAGTTTGGTTCCGGTAAAAGTCAGATATCCCACGAACTGGCAGTAACATGTCAACTACCTCCAGAAAAAGGGGGTCTTTCTGGAGAGTGTGTATTCATAGACACTGAAAACACATTCAGACCCGAAAGGATCAAACAGATCGCAGACGGATTCGAACTTGACACTGAAGAAGTTCTTCAGAACATCCATATTGCAAGGGCATTTAACTCCAGCCACCAGATACTCATGGCTGATAAAGTCAATGAATTAATTCAGAAAGGTACAGATATCAAACTTGTGATTGTAGACTCTCTTACGGCTCATTTTCGTGCAGAATATATTGGAAGGGAATCCCTTGCAACGAGACAGCAGAAATTGAATCAACACCTTCACACATTACAAACAATTGCTAACACCTACAACGTGGCTGTTTTTGTAACAAACCAGGTGCAGTCCAAACCAGACGCATTCTTTGGAAGTCCCACAAAGGCTATTGGAGGACACGTGCTTGGACACGCTGCAACTTACAGGATCTGGCTTAAAAAAGGACTTGCAGGTAAAAGAATTGCAAGGCTGGTTGACAGTCCTCATTTACCTGAAGGAGAATCCGTGTTTAAAATCGTTACTGAGGGAGTTGTTGATTAAACCCTCAACTAATATTTTTTTACTCAAGTTGTGTCTAATTTTGAATGTTAATTTAAGTAAATTAATTTTATAAATTTTATAATTTTTTTATGTTAGGTTCTTTCCATGAACCAACCTTGAGAAGCCATAAATTATATTAGCCAAGTTTGACCAATAGAGTGCTTAGTAAAGATCAACTAAAACTGTTTTTAAAACTGTTTTTTAAATTTAAATGATGATAAAATGAACTCGTTAGAAACCATAATTTCCATCATAGTTCTCATAATCATAGGTTATGCAGCAAAACGCATTGGACTTTTAAAACCCGAAGATTCAATCACATTAAATAAAGTTGTTATCAACATAGCCATTCCTTCACTGATTTTTATGGCAATGTACACTGCAGACCTTTCCAATATAGGAAGTCTTGCAGAGATAACAGGCCTATGCATATTGGTAGGGGCTGCAGGAGGTTTGGTAGGATATATATTCTCAAAGATGAGGGGATACTCTAAAAAAACCCGTTGGAGTGTCACAGTAACCTCAACAATGTTCAACTCAGGATTTCTAGGTTATCCAGTTGTTCTTGGTGTTTTTGGTACAGCTGGGCTTGTAAGGGCTGTATTCTACGATGCGGGTTCCACAATTATATTCATATGTTTTGGAATTATTTTCCTTCTGCTTTTTGGAGGTAAATACTCTGAAATAGCTAAACGCGCCCTCCTATTCCCCCCAGTTTGGGGTATCGTTTTAGGGGTGGCTGTGAACCTCTTACACATTAAAATTGGCTCAATGGCACCATCTATCCTAAAATACCTGAGCGGGGCAGCTATTCCGCTTATAATGATGTCCCTTGGACTCTCCCTTGATGTAAGCAGTTTGAAGAATTACATTGAAGAAGCCATTGCAGTTTCAGGAATAAAACTCATATTGGCACCGTTAATAGCTCTTTTATTGGTCAGTATTTTTGGTTTAAGTGGATTGAACAGTACAGTAACCGTTGTTGAAGCAGGAATGCCCTCTGCAATGTTGGCCCTTGTTCTTGCAATCACATACGACCTTGATGTGAAAGCTGCAAGTGCATGTATCTTTTTGAGCACTGTACTGAGCATGGTAACGTTACCAATCCTCATGCTGATTTTAAGATGAAGATAGATATAATTGGGGAATAAAAAAAGGGTTGAGATGTTGAAATGTGTATTATTTGGGGTAAAAATTGGAGAGAAGATTTCGAAAAACTCAAATATGAAACCTACGCCCTTTACCTTTCTTACAAGGATCCTAAAGTACCATTGTACCTCAAAATTTTAATAATCCTTTTTTTAGGGTATATTCTAAGCCCCATCGATCTCATACCTGATTTTATACCTGTTCTGGGTTATTTAGATGATTTTATTCTTGTGACCATTGGTATTCCAATGCTAATGAAAAGGATTCCAGAAGAGATTTTAAAGGAACATGAACAGGAAGCAAGACTTAAATTTAATGGTAATACTCCAAAAAGTTGGTACGTAGATTTTATAGTTATTTTAATATGGATACTAATTATTATAATAATTTTAAAGGTTATTTTAACGTTATATTAAAATAGAACTAAGTATAAAATTTATTTAGTTAAAATACTGTTTTAGAAGCATTCAAATCTGAACTAAATCTTCTCATATATAAACTTTGTATAAAAAAATAAATAGAAAGCTTTATTTATCGGGGTGATAGAGTAGAGCATAAAATAATAATTATCACATATTTATGGAATAGGTGATTTAATTGGCAGAAGAGAAAAAACAAGAAACAATCGAAGAACCAAAGCTTGGAGTATACGTATGCCACTGCGGAGTGAACATCGGCGGCGTCGTTGATATCGAAGCAGTGAAAGATTATGCAGCAACCCTTCCAAACGTTGTTGTATCTAAAGAGTACAAGTACATGTGTTCAGACCCAGGTCAGGAAATGATCCAGAAGGACATTAAAGAACTGGGCATAAACAGGGTAGTTGTTGCAGCATGCTCACCAAGGCTCCACGAGCCAACATTCAGGAGAGCTGTTAGAGAAGCTGGATTAAACCAGTTCCTTTTCGAATTCGCAAACCTCAGGGAACACGATTCCTGGGTTCACATGCACGAACCAGAAGCAGCAACTGAAAAAGCAAAAGACCTAGTAAGAATGGCCGCTGCAAAGGCAAGGTTACTCGAACCATTAGAAGCATCCAAAGTGTCCGTGACTGACAAAGCCATGGTCATAGGTGGAGGAGTTGCAGGTATTCAGTCTGCACTCGACCTCGCTGACATGGGATTCAAAACCTACTTGATTGAGAAAAACCCAACCATCGGTGGAAGAATGGCTCAGTTGGATAAAACATTCCCAACACTCGATTGTTCCATGTGTATCCTCGCACCTAAAATGGTGGACGCAGGTAAACACGAAAACATCGAACTCATCTCCTACGCAGAGGTTAAACAAGTTGACGGTTACATAGGTAACTTCAAAGTCAAAGTAGAGAAAAAACCAAGGTACATAGACGAAGAAGTATGTACAGGATGCGGAAGCTGTTCCGAAGTTTGTCCAATAGAAATACCAAACTACTTCGACGAAGGAACCGGTATGGTCAAAGCAACTTACATTCCATTCCCACAGGCAGTTCCACTATGCGCAACCATAGACAAGGACTACTGTATCGAATGTAAACTCTGTGACCAGGTATGCGGAAACAACGCAATCAGGCACGACCAGGAGCCAGAAACAATCGAGCTCGATGTTGGTACCATCATAGTCGCAACAGGTTACGACCCATACGACCCAACAGAGAAAAAAGAGTACCAATACGGCGATGCTAAAAACGTTATCACAGGTCTTGAACTTGAAAGATACATAAACGCATCAGGACCAACCATGGGTCACGTTATCAAACCATCCAATGGTGAAAATCCAAAAAGCGTTGCATTCATCCAGTGTGTTGGTTCCAGGGATGAACAGATCGGTAAACACTACTGTTCCAGGGTTTGCTGTATGTACGCAATGAAAAACGCACAGCTCATAATAGACCACGAACCTGACACAGAAGTCACCATCTACTACATGGACATAAGGGCATTCGGTAAAGGATTCGAAGAGTTCTACAAGACCTCACAGGAGAAATACGGAATCAAATTCGTAAGAGGTCGACCAGCAAGCATAATCGAAAACCCAGATGAAACACTCACCATCAGGTCAGAGGACAGCTTACTTGGAAAAGTCACAGAGTACGACTACGACATGGTAGTTCTATCCGTGGGTCTACAGCCACCAGCAGGTGCAGAAACCCTCAGACAGACACTCGGTATTTCCAAAAGTGCTGACGGATTCCTTATGGAAGCTCACCCAAAACTCAGGCCTGTTGACACATTAACAGACGGTATATACCTTGCAGGTGTTGCACAGGGACCAAAAGATATTCCTGACGCAGTTGCACAGGCATCAGGTGCAGCAGCAAGAGCAGCAATCCCAATGGTTAAAGGTGAAGTGGAAATCGAACCTATCGTTGCAGTCGTAGACGACGATGTCTGCGGTGGATGCGAAGTCTGCATAGAGCTCTGCCCATTCGGTGCAGTTGAAAGGGTCGAAGGAAAAGCTCAGATAAACGTTGCTCTATGTAAAGGATGTGGAACATGTGTCGGTGCATGCCCATCTGGAGCATTAGACCAGCAGCACTTCAAAACCAGCCAGATCATGGCTCAGATTGAAGCTGCAATGAACGAACCAGCAAAATAGACTTGCTGAAACTAGAAGAAGTTTAAAAACTTCTTCAACTTTTTATTTTTCTATTTTTAATTCTAAAACTTCAATTTCATGTTAAACATTCTCTAAAATCATAATCACTGTTAACTATTTTATAAAATCAGTAACTAGAGATTGAAACCAATTTTATTGAACTAAAAGCTTTTTAATAAATATTATTTTAATAAAAATGATTTTGAATGATTTTTTTGAAAAGAGTATTAAGTAAATTAATTTTATAAATTCTTTCTTTTAAGTAAAACTAAAAAGAAAATTAAAAAAGGAGTAGGTTATATTCCTTAATCAGATCGTATTTTTTTCTTGGATCGTATAACTGAAATCTTAACATTGAATTGGAGGATGGATAGATGTACAGAGAATTGGGAGAGGAACTGAAGGAAATACTCAAACTTGAAAGGGAACCTGTGGCAATTAAATGGCTTTCAAGGGCACCTCGGAATATTCAAAGGGAAGAGGGAAAATCTCGTTTCTGCCAAAAACTTGAAAAAGCCATGAACGGTGAAATATTTTATTCCACTGCCGATGAAGAGGAGTGTATGGGTGGACTGCGCTATTCTGGACTTAAAGATCCCAAAGAATTCCCAAAGAACATGCAGACTGGATCCTTCCTTGTACCCGGCGGAGTGTTCAAGAACATACCTGCAGTCAGACGTTCCTGGAAGCGTAACCTTGCAATGGAACCTGAACTCTTTGAAGCCGTGGAATTTGCACCACTTGCTGCAGCTGAATTTGATCCAGATGTTGTTTTCATAGTCTGCAGTGCAAAACAGGGAATGGAACTACTCCATGCAAATGCATACGATGCAGGTGTAGAAAGCCGCGGCGCAGACATGGGGCCAATATGCAGTTCAATGGCTGCAGTTCCATATCTAACAGGTCAGTTGACCTACGGTTTTGGGGAGATAGGTGCCAGGAACAACATGAACATATCAGATGATGAAGTAATGGTCAGTATTCCAGCTTCAGAGCTTCAGAGGATCGTTTCAAACCTCAAAGAGATGAATACCAAAACTTTCTTCAAGGCACATTGAAGGTCTTTAAATGACTTGAATGTGAATATCATCTTTAAAATTTTTTATAACAAATGTAGAATCAATCCATTTTAAAGTTTCAATATTAAAATGGCGGGGATTCTTTATTAATGCACTTAAAACTTCTCCTTCTCTTTTTTGAAAATCTTTATATTCATGGCATTTTATACAATAGATCAATGGTATCCTCAGGATATTCCACTCATCAAATCAACCTTTTATTTGGAGGAGAATAATGTCTAAAAACGAAGAATACGCTCTTAAAATAAAAGATATTACAAAAGAGCACCATAATTGGATGGAAAATAGTATAAATCTTATAGCAAGTGAGAACATAACCAGCATAAGTGTGAGGGAGGCCCTTGCTTCAGACCTCTCCCACAGGTATGCAGAAGGTACCTCCGGCAGCAGACTCTACGAGGGCTGCAAGTACATCGACGAGATCGAGGACATCACAGTGGATCTGTCAAAGAAAATATTCAAGGCAGAACACGCAAATGTTCAGCCTGTTTCAGGTGTTGTAGCAAATTTAGCAGCATTTTTTGCACTTACAAACTACGGTGACCGGATGATGGCCCTTCAAGTTCCTGAAGGAGGTCATATAAGCCACGCAAATGTCAGCGCTGCAGGTGTAAGGGGTTTAAAAGTTACACCACATCCATTCGATGAAACCAAAATGAACATAGACCCAGACGCCCTTAAAAAGGAGATCCTTGAGAAAAAACCAAAACTGGTTCTATTCGGCGGCAGCCTGTTCCTCTTCCCACATCCAGTTGAGGAAGCCAGGGAAGCTGCAGATGAAGTTGGTGCCAAAATAATGTACGACGGTGCACACGTTCTCGGACTCATAGCAGGAGGATGCTTCCAGGACCCACTGAAGGAAGGTGCAGATATAATGGCAGGAAGTACCCACAAAACATTCCCAGGTCCACAGGGAGGTATAATACTCTGCAAAGAAGAAGTTGCACATAAAATCGATGACGCTGTCTTCCCTGGAGTTGTGAGCAACCACCACCTCCACCACCTGGCAGCACTGGGTATAGCAACAGCTGAAATGCTTGAATTCGGTAACGCATACGCAGAGCAGATCATCAAGAACGCCAAAGCACTGGCAGGAAGTCTTTACGAACTCGGTTTCAACGTTCTGTGTGAGGATCTTGGATTCACAGAATCACATCAACTTGCAATGGATGTTTCAAACCTTGGACACGCTGCAAAACTTGCAAAGGACTTTGAGGCAAACAACATAATCCTCAACAAGAACCTGTTCCCATGGGACGATGTGAACAAATCAGACGACCCATCAGGTATCCGTATAGGAACCCAGGAAATAACCAGACGTGGATTGAAGGAATCCCACATGAGCGAAGTTGCAGGATTCATAAAACAGGTTGCAATGGACGGTAAAAACGTTAAAGATGAAGTTTCAGAATTTATAAGCCAGTACAACACCGTTAAATACGCATTCAGAGAAGACAAAGCCTACGAGTACATAGATTTCTGAAAACATAGCAATTAAAATTAATTTCTGAAAAACCTTTTTCTATATTTTTTTTATTTCTTATTTTTTTATTAGACTATTACAAAATCGTGGAGTTAAAAGGATGAAAATAGCTTGGGGAATAACAGGAGCGGGTCATTTGCTTGAAGAAAGTGTAAACATATTACATGAACTCTCAAAGGATCATGAGGTAACTGTACTGCTTTCAGGAGCAGGAGAGGAAGTTCTTAAAATGTACGGCCTATTCAACAAGGTTCAGAGCATAACAGGGGGTTACTACAGGGAACTCGTTCACGAAGATGATCAGAAGTTCAGCTTCCCAATGACAGGACGTTTTTCGCTTGGAAAGTATGATTTACTTGTTGTTTCCCCAGCAACATCCAACACCATTGGTAAAATAGTCAACGGAATAGCAGACACTCTCATAACCAATGCTGTGGCTCAGGCAGGTAAAGGTGGTGTTAAAACCTGCATAATTCCTGTTGATCTTGAGTCTGGTGATGTTGAAACTGTTTTACCATCCAAACTCGAACTTTCAGATTGTCAAAACTGCCAGCCATGCCAGGCTGCGGCAGCATGCCCTGAAGACGCAATAAATCCTGGTGTTGAAATAGACCTCCTCAAATGCATAGGCTGTGGTGCCTGCCAGATAGCCTGTCCCTTCAATGCAGTAACAGGTGGCAAAAGGATCACAATTCACATGAGGGATATAGATATAAATAACACCCACAAACTCTACGATTTCAGAGGAGTGGACGTTTTTGGACATCCAGAGGATATTTCAAAGATTTTTTAATCATCAAATAGTTAACCATCAGATAGATTTTTTTACAATTATAAAATTTTTAGAATTCTTTAAAAAGAGAACCATTTTTTAGAAAAACTATTTTTCACATAGAAGGTTCTGTTTCACGTTCAATTCCTTTAGGATGAAAATCTGAATGAAAATTATTAAGAAGTTGCAGCAACATATAAAGGAACTAACAGAAAATTGTTGGTTTATTCCATTTTTAAGTGGAGGTGTTGGTGTGCCTGAAGAACATAAAAGGATAGGTTTTCTTTTGGAAGAACTTGAAAATGATGATTGGGCTGTAAGGGAAGATGCAGCAGAACTTCTTGTGGAGGTGGGGGATCATAGGGCTGTGGAACCGCTGATCAAGGCCCTTGATGATGAGGATTGGCATGTTCGTGAGGCTGCTGCCCTTTCACTTGCCCTGTTTGATGATGATCGTGCCATAAAACCGCTTATAAAAATTTTGAGTGATAAAAAGGCGAGTGTGAGATACGCGGGAACCCTGGGCCTCTACATGATGGGTGATGAAACCGCCCTTGGAAGTCTGAATAAAACCCTTGAAGACAAAAACCCGTTAGTCCGGAAGGTTTCAGGCATGGCAATTGCAGAGATTAAAAAACGGATGAAAAAGGATTGAAACTAAAGTTGAGTTGTTCTAAAATCATCGTTGCAGTTTTCCGTAACCTATTATAAGGAATATGATTCCAAAAACAGACCATAAAACTCCTGAAAAAATATCTTTAATATAAAAAAGGCTGTAAAATCCTATTATCAACAGTATCACTGCAAAGAAGTATAAAAGGAGTGTTTTATTGTACATGATATTAAGTCCATAGTTGTTTGTATTTTAATTTTTTCATGCATCACAAATTCATAAGATGAATGATCTGGAATGCACGACCCGAAGATATTGGTGAATTGAATTTTTGACCAGATGAGAATCATGCCAAATCAATCTTCATTTCCATTCCCCTCAACTTTTCCAGTTCCACACTTATTCCAGGTTTCCTGAATATGGGCTTTTAATGTTTTGTAAACATTTTCAGCACCCACTATATCTTCTCCATCGATTTTCCACTCTGAAGGGTGCATGATAAAGGGGTGTGACTGATTACCTCCCATCCCCCCGTGGCTACCTATTAACTCCTCAAAGGCTGCAACTTCCATGGTTTCTGGGTTGTAAAAACTGTTTACAAGTATGTCTGGTACGTATTTGAAGCTGTCTGTTCGCTTGAGATGTTGAGCTGCATTCTTACCGAAGCTGGCAATTGGGTTTTCACCCTCGAAGGAGTCATCTTCAAGGTAGTATGTACCTTTTGATCCTATTACAACGGTTCCATGTTCTTCTGAATGCACCATTATGAATCCTATACCTTGGTGTTGTATCAAACCGGGTATGAGATTTGGAAAGGCCCTGTTGAGCTCTTCATAGCTCATTCTTTCACTCCATTCATTGAAGTATATGAGTCCAAGGTTTCCAGAGGCCAGAACAACTGTCTGGGCCTCCTCTGGAGACACGTAAGTATCTTCATGGCCCCTGTAAAACTTCTTATGGGGCATGTCAAGTGATTTAAAGGTTCTTTTCACGAACTGGTTTTCAGTGAAAGACGCCATGACACTTCTTCCAAGTTTTCTACCACTCTCAACTGTATTTGCTGTCTTCTGATTTATGAAGTCCTTACCCTCGGTTATTGGGTATTTAACTGCCTGGCTGAAGTGGTCAACATTTGTGTAGAGGTCACTGTGAATTTTTATATCCTCTGGAAGCAGTTCTCTGACCAGATCCTCAAGTGTCATTCCGTAGCGTTGCTTGAATGTGGCCCCATTGCTTTGACCGTGATCAGAAAGCACCACCATATGATAGGGACGTGGAGATGTTTTTTTAGCATTTTCAAGGCGTTGAAATTGTTTATCAATTTTTTTAAGAGCATAAAAGGCATCGTAATCCTCAACACCAGAATGGTGAGCTATTTCGTCGTATCCAACGTAGGTAGCATAGGCTGCATCCACCTTCCCAGTCATCATGTCCCCAAGGAGGGTGTAGGTAGTCACCTCCCTTAAAAATACGTTTGCAGTGGCACGTATGGGAAAATAGATAAAACTACGATTAAGACGTGGTTTTATATGTTTTATCCTTTGTCGGATGCGTGAGCCCAGTTCCATCACCATGTCCCATAGACTGAGGACTAGTGTGCGTGCGAAGTTGTAGGGATTTGAATAAAAGAAATACCATGCCCTGGTGTAGAACTGTCCAAGGTTGCTGATCTTGCTGTAGGTGAATATGGTGTTACAAGCATCCCCAGAGAACAGGTTGGATCTGCTGGCACCATTGGTTGAGAGAAGACCATTCCCATTTGAAACCCTTTTTTCAATTAGAGGAGCATCAAAAAGTCCTGTTGAAACCCTTAACTTGTTTTTGTTCTCCTTTTCAACCCACCTGAAGGCAGGAAGGTCTTTGTTGTTGCCGTGAAGGATCCCTGCCTGTGAAGCTCCTGTCTGACTGGAGAGATCAGTTTCCCATTCCTTTATCCTGTGGGTTCCCTCTTCAATCCATTTCTTGAGTGTTGGCATGTCCCCCCTCTTTATTGCCTTTTTAAGGGTTGAAGCTGCAAGTCCATCTATCTCAAGGAGTATGAAGCCGGGTTTGTTCTTATCGATATTTTTAGCCCTGCGTTTGAGATCACGGCCAAGAACTGCCCTGTAATAGGATGCCTCATCATCAATGGTCATAAGCGCTGAAACAAGGGTGTTTATGGCTGCAATCCCAAGGGGGACTAGAATTAGAGCCCCTCCAGATATGCTGAGTCCTGGAACGAATTGACTTGCAACCCAGATCATGAAACCGTTTAAAATGAGCGCACCGACACCAAATGTGAAAACAAGGAATCTTAATGTGTAATAAGATAAAAATGGCCATAAAACTGCGTTTAAAAGTCCTATGAAAGTTACAGACATCACTGCAGATTCCCATCCATCAACTCGAAATCCAGGTAGCACTGCCGCCATGGCCATGAAACCAACAATTTCACTGATCCAAAGGGCTATGGTACGTCCAGTCCACATCACATACGTGCTTCTACGTTTATCCATTTCAATCCCCAATAATTGAAATACGACTTTAAAAATCTGCTAAAGGTTTAGGATTATTATTTAGTGTCTTTTAATCAAATTCAGATAATTCAATTGTGAATATTTACTAATTTAATTGATAATACCAATTAATTAAATGCTTAATTCAGATCATTGATCTGATCTTGATTTAGCCTTGAAATTTCAGTTCCCATTGAACTTAAATCAACAACTAACTATGAAGTTTCAATACTGTTATCTCAGGTGGACAGTTGATCCTGAACCAGAAAACATTTGTTCCAAGGCCCCTGTTGGTGTACTGGACCATGTCCCCCACATGGTACATTCCAAGTGGATACTTCTTAAAGTTGGAACCTTTGAACGGAGTTCCAAATCCTGGTATAACCACCTGACCCCCATGGGAGTGTCCTGAAAGCTGTAGGCTGAACCTTCCTGTGGCAGCAGTTGTGTCTGCAAAGTCTGGTTCATGGGCAAGTAGTACTGCAGGGCCCTTTTCTGGCATCTTTTGGAGAACCTGTTCCAGGTCTTGATGGTCCAATGTGACACTGTCAACACCTGCAATGTGCAGATATGCATCTCCACGTTTTAGAGTGTAAACATCATTTTCCAGATCTATTATCCCATTCTCACCCATTATTTTACGTATCTTCTCCGCCCCCATCCAGTGGTCATGATTTCCCAGTACAGAAACAGTTGCATCCCTTGGTTTCAAACCTTCAAGGGATCTCAACATGTCCAGAACAGGTTCGTCAGCCAGATAGGACACAGAATCTCCAGTTATTGCAATGAGATCAGGTTTTTGTTGATTTACAAGGTTCACAACACCTTTTATACGTTTGGAGGATATCCACTGCCCCATGTGAATATCGCTTATGTGAACTATGCGGTAATCGTTGAAAACAGGGTCTAATTCAGGTATGGTCACCCTTACAGGTACCACTTCAAAGTCATTGGGGTCAAAGTCATGAACACCCAGTTTATCCCTGAATCCAGACATTGCAAGCTGCATCTTCTGTCTCAGGACCAGAGCCTTTGGATTTTTTGGATGTATATCTTTCATTGGATCTTTCATGGGATATGTCTCATAAAATGAATCTAAATGTTGATCTAAATTTATAAATAATTTATATACACTTTATTTAGCAATTTGCCTTATTTTCATGTGTATCCTATTTTAAAGGATTTATAATGAGTTAATTGAAACTTTGGATGTTTTCGTTCCTATCAGAGTAAACTGATCACCCCAGACAAGATTCCAATTAATTCTATTTAAGTTATGTCTGTATATCTGCATCTCTTTATGAATGTTTTTTTGTAGTATTTTTTTGGAAGGACTTATGGAGTGATTACTGATAGTTACTGCTCAATCCTCCTCAAGGATACCGGATAAGTAAGCTGTCATTTCAATTTCTTCACGTGCTATGAAGTCTTCAAGCTTGTACTGGGCTTCCTGGCTTCCAAGGGGATAATATTTTTCGTCAAAGAATGTTTTTATAATTAAATCATTATTTTCTGATGTTAATTCTTCCCCAACACGTTCTTCAAGCTTTTTTCTGGTTTCAGAATCTATTCCAGTTACCCTGTACGTCACGTAATATTTTTCTGATGGGATGGATACTCCATAATCAACTATTTTCACATCCATTGTACTACCTCCATGGGCTTTTCAAAGGATTTTAAATTATTTTTGAATGGTTACGATATTTTTGTTGAATTCCACACATATCATTCCAAATCCTCAATCAAACATTTTCACACATAAAATCAAGTTCGTCGCCGATTTGGGTCTTTGATGCATCTATGGTTCCTTTTTCAAGTTCTATAACGTACTGTGCAGCTGATTTAGGCGTGTAAGTCTTCCAGGGTCCTATGGAAACTGTGTCAACAACCTTCATGTTGGAATCTGCAAATACTATGTCCAGAGGCATCCTCATGAAGAACATGTGAATCGCTGCCCCCCTTCTGCTTCTGGTCTTTGGAAGTTTCAGTATCAAACCTCTCTGGAGTTCTTTTCTGAACATGAGCCCCATGAACCGTGACATAAAACTCGCAGCAACATCTGCGTAACCCACCCTAGTTCCCCTACTTTTATTTACTATAAGGACATATTTCATAGAAAATACTTTTAACTTGATCATTTAAAAAGTGTTGGAGGCGAGTTTTATGAGGAATATCATAGTTAAAGAGCTCATCCAGAAACCAATAGAAGAACAAGACGTAGAAATAGTAGAAAGAAAAGGAATAGGACATCCAGATAGTATAAGCGACGGAATCGCAGAGTCTGTCAGCAGAGCCCTGTGCAATGAATACATGGACAAATTTGGAGGTATATTGCACCACAACACCGATGAAGTGCAGATCACAGCCGGAGAATCCGACCCTAAATTCGGTGGCGGCGAAATAATCAAGCCAATAGAAATTCTCCTAACAGGAAGAGGAGTTCCGGAGTATGAGGGGCAGAAAATAGGTATTGACAGAATTGCAATAACTGCAGCCAAGGAGTACCTGAAAGAAAACATCATAAACCTGGATGTTGAAACATCCACAGTTGTGGAGTGCAAAATCGGCCACGGTTCAGGAGACCTGGTTGATGTATTTAAGAGGGATGGAATGCCTGCTTCAAATGACACATCCTTCGGTGTGGGTTACGCACCATTCTCTGAAACTGAAAACATCGTTATGCAGACAGAAGAACTTTTAAACTCCAAAGGCTTCAAGAAGAAGTACCCTCATGTTGGAGAAGACATAAAAGTCATGGGCCTCAGGGAAAAGGATAAAATAACCCTCACAATTGCATGTGCAATGGTATCCAAATACGTTGACGGCAGGGATACTTACATCAGCGTTAAAGAAGAACTCAACGATATAATAACAGATCTTGCAACTAAAAACACTGCAAGAGAGGTTCAGACCTTCATAAACACCGGTGACAATCATTCCTGCAACTCAGAGGAAGGATACTACCTTACAGTCACAGGAACCTCTGCAGAGATGGGAGATGACGGCTCCGTTGGAAGAGGAAACAGGGCAAACGGCCTTATAACACCTAACAGGCCAATGTCAATGGAAGCAACTTCTGGTAAAAACCCATTGAACCATGTTGGTAAAATATACAACCTTCTATCAAACAAAATGGCAGAAGACATTGTCAAGGAAGTTGAAGGAGTTAAACAGGTTCATATCATGCTTTTAAGTCAGATAGGTAAACCAATCGACTATCCTAAAGCTGCAAGTGCCCAGATAATCCTCGAAAATGGTTACAAGATGGAATCTGTTAACAAAGAGGTTGAAGGGGTTATGGACTCTTGGCTCCAGGATGTCGGTAAGATCACTGAGATGATGGTTAAAGGAGAACTGCGAACCTTCTAAAGTTCAAAACAAGTTTGAAGGATTTTATGAATAATTTTTAGGTACCCTAGATACCTATTAATTTTCATTATAAGGTTATTTGAGGATTAAATTGATTTTAACCCCATTTAAGTTATATTTAAGGTTTATTTTAGAATTAAATTTAGGATTGAATTTAAAATTATCTAATAAATATCTATAATTAAATTTTATTTGTAATTCAGCCTATTTTGTACTTTTATTTTTAAAAATTTTTTTTACGCTGGCAAGTTCACTACGCAAATTAATCATCACAATCATAGTTGGGTAGAGCTTCATCTTCTTAAACTATTTTATATACCCAACAACAAACCTTAGATGTGAATTCATAATAACTGAAAAATCATAAAAATCACAGGAGAATGGAAATGCCAATAGAGGAGGCTCAACGGTCATACAAATCAAAGAACATCGAGGAAAAGGTTCAGAAGTTCTGGAACCAGGGAGATGTTTACAGAAAAACCAATAAAATGCGGGAAGAAAAGCCCAAATATTCATTCTTAGATGGCCCACCATACTGTAGTGGACGTATACATCTTGGAACTGCATGGAACAAGATAATAAAAGATTCCTATCTCAGATATAAGAGTATGTCTGGTTTCAGCATAAGGAGGCAGGCAGGATGGGACACCCATGGACTTCCAATCGAGCACAAGGTCGAAGGGATCCTTGGCTTAAAAAGCAAGAAGGAAATAGAAGAACGCATTGGAATTGAAAACTTTGTGAATAAATGTAAGGAATTTGCAGTAGAAAACAAAGGCCTCATGACTGACCAGTTCAAGCTCCTTGGCATATGGATGGACTGGGACAAACCCTATGTTACATACGATAATCGATACATGGAGTCCTGCTGGTGGACCCTGAAACGGGCCCATGAGAAGGATCTGCTTGTAAGGGACAAACGAGTGATAACATGGTGTCCCCACTGTGAAACAGCCCTTGCAATGGCAGAGATAGACTACGACAACAAGGAAGACCCTTCCATCTACGTGAAGTTCCCACTGAGCCAGCAGGAAAGTGATGAGTACACAGTTTACGTTCTGGTATGGACAACCACACCCTGGACCCTACCTGCTAACATGGCTGTGTGTGTGCACCCAGACTTCGACTACGCATACGTTAAGAAGGGAGATGAAGTTTACATAATGGCAGAGGCCCTTGTAGAATCTGTTTTCCAGGAAGAAGAACACGAGATCATGAAGGTTGTTAAGGGATCCGACCTTGAAAACACCCCCTACGATCATCCATTAAAAGCTGAGATACCTGTTCAAAAAGACTTCGAACACATCATACTTCCAGGTGACCATGTCACCCTTACAGAGGGAACTGGATGTGTTCACACAGCACCTGGACATGGTCCAGACGACTTTGAAATAGGTAAAAAGTATGGTTTACCAATATTCTGTCCTGTGGATGAGGCAGGATTGTTCATGGAAGAAGCTGGTAAGTACTTTGGCCAGTTTGTGAAATCCGCAGATAAAAATATCATAGTTGACCTTAAGGAACATGGTTTCCTCTTCCGTGAGGGAATAATAGACCACCGTTACGGTTTCTGCTGGAGGTGTAAAAGTCCAATCATATACCTTGCAACCAAACAGTGGTTCCTGAAGATAACTGAAATCAAGGACAAAATGCTCAGTGAACTTGACAAGGTTGAGTGGGTTCCTTCGTGGGCAGGTGAAAGCCGTTTCCGTAACTGGGTTGAGAATGCACGCGACTGGACAATTTCAAGACAGAGGTACTGGGGAATACCAATACCAATATGGGTGTGTCAGGAATGTGGTGAAATAACAGTTGTGGGTTCTTTGGAGGAACTCAAGGAACGTGCAGTTGACGGAGAACTCAAGGGTGACTTCATACACAGGCCCCATGTGGATGACATTACCATAAGGTGCAGCTGTGGCGGTGACATGAAACGAACCCCTGATGTTCTGGATGTTTGGATTGACTCTGGAGTTGCAGGATGGGCTTCCCTTTACTATCCACAGGAAAAGGATCAGTTTGAGGAATGGTACCCCTACGATTTCATAACTGAAGGTCATGATCAGACCCGTGGATGGTTCTACTCCCAGCTTGGCTGTGGTGTGATATCCCTTGACAGTGTTCCTTACCGTAAAGTTCTCATGCATGGATTCACCCTTGATGAAGAGGGTAAGAAGATGAGTAAATCCCTTGGAAACGTTGTGGAGCCAGATGAAGTGGTTGAAAAGTACGGGGCAGATGTCCTAAGATTCTACCTCCTCTGGGGTAACAAACCATGGGAAGACCTTAAATTCAACTGGGATGAGGTTAAAAATGTTAATAAGATGTTCAACATTCTATGGAATGTTTACGTTTTCACAACAACCTACATGTCCATAGACAACTTCAACCCAACACTCTACACAGAGGAAGATGTTAAACTGCGTGATGAAGACCTCTGGATAACGTCAAGGGCCAACTCACTTGCAAAAACTGTTTCAGAGTCTATTGAGAAACTGCACTTCCACAAGGCAACACGGGCCATCAACAACTTCATACTTGAAGATCTGAGCAGATGGTACGTTAGGCTTATAAGGGGCCGTACATGGATAGAGAAAGATGATCCTGACAAATTAGGGGCTTATTACACCCTCTACAATGTCATGAAACTTCTAATAATGACCATGGCACCTATAGCCCCACATATAACTGAAGATATTTATCAGAACCTTGTTCGTGGAGTTGATAATGAGTCCTTCCTCAGCGTTCATATGCTGGACTGGGAGTTCAATGAAGAACTCATAGATCTTGAATTAGAAGGTAACATGGATGTTGTGAGGGAAATAATAGAAGCATGCGCCCATGCAAGGGATGTTGCACGCTACAAACTCAGATGGCCTGTACGTGAAGTCATAATTGTTTCAGAGGATAATAAAGTTGTTGATGCAGCCCATTCCCTCAGAGAAGTTATAATGGAGCAGGCAAATACCAAAAACATCGTTTTTTTATCTGAATTTGAGAACATGACAGTTCATGCACAGCCCAACATGAAAACACTGGGGCCCAGGCTGCGTGGAGACGTGCCTAAGGTCAGAGAAAAACTTGCTGAAGCTGATGGTCCAGTCATAATCCAGAAACTTGAATCAGAGGGAGTTTACACCGTGGAACTTGAGGACAAATCAATTGAACTCTCTTCAGAGGACATAGTGTTTGAAACTGAGCTTCCAGAGAACATTGAAAGTGCTGAATTTGATGGTGGAAGTATCTTCATTGATACGGAACTTACAGAGGAAATACTGTCTGAAGCCATGTCACGTGAACTCATAAGAAGGGTTCAGGACATGAGAAAGGACCAGGATCTTGATGTTGAAGCCAACATAGAGGTTTACGTTGAATGTGGTCCTGATTTCCAGGCACTCCTAGAGAACTTCCTTGACTTCATCTCCAATGAGATAAGGGCAGATAAATTTGTATTCGGATCTGAAAATGAAGGATACAGGAAGGAATGGAAAATAGAGGATTATGAAGTTACAGTAACCATTAAAAAATCTTAACCATGTTGTGCTATAGGTGATAAAATGGCTTTAACAGATGCTGAATTGGAATACGTTAAAAAAGAACTTGGAAGAGAACCCAACTCCCTTGAATACGGGATGCTGGACATAATGTTCTCAGAACACTGCTCCTACAAGAGCAGTCGTCCAATACTGAGATTGTTCCCAAATGAGGGGGAAAAAGTTATCCTGGGTCCGGGAGATGATGCAGGAATAGTTGAACTTACAGATGAACTGGCACTGGTCATTGGAATGGAAAGCCATAACCACCCATCTGCAATCGAACCTTACGGAGGTGCAGGAACAGGTATCGGCGGAATAATAAGGGATATCATATCAATGGGTGCTAAACCAGTAGCCCTGCTTGATTCACTCAGATTTGGATACCTTGAAGACCAGAAATCTCGTTACCTCTTTGAACATGTTGTTAAGGGAATATCAGATTACGGTAACAGGGTTGGAATCCCAACTGTTGGTGGAGAAGTGGAGTTCGATGATAACTTCAAATCCAACCCCCTTGTAAACGTTGTTTGCGTGGGACTGGTACGTAAAGAGGAGATAGTTCTTGGAGTAGCACCAAACATTGGAGATGTCTTCGTTCTTATGGGTGGACGTACAGGTCGTGACGGAATCCACGGTGTGACCTTTGCATCAGAGGAACTCACAACCAAATCTGAGATTGAGGACAGGCCTGCAGTTCAGGTTGGAGATCCATTCACCAAGAAGCAGGTTATGGAGGCAACATTTGAAGCCCTTGAAAAGATCGATGTTCAGGGACTCAAGGACCTTGGAGGTGGAGGTTTAACCTGCTGCATCTCAGAAATGGCTGCAAAAGCTGAAAACGGTGCAGTTGTTGAACTCACGAAAATACCACTGCGTGAAGAGGGAATGACACCCTACGAAATAATGCTATCAGAATCACAGGAGAGAATGGTGTTTGTTGTACGTTCTGAAGATGTGGATGCGCTCATGGCCATATTTGATAAATATGAGCTTCCTGCAGCTGCCATAGGTACTGTTACCGATGATGGACAGTTCGTTATGACTCAGGATGGAAAGGTTATCTCAAAACTTCCATGTGAACTTCTTGCAGACCCACCATCTGTTGAAAGGGAAGCACTTGCACCATCATCTGCCCCTGAAGTTGTTGAAGTTCCTGATGTTCCATTTGAAGATGCCCTCTTAAAACTTCTGTCATCCGAGAACATTGCAAGTAAAAAATGGGTTTACAGGCAGTACGATCACGAGGTTCAGGTAAGAACCGTTGTTAAACCTGGAGACGACGCTGCAGTAATGAAGGTTGATGATGAAAAGGCATTTGCAATCACTTCAGACTGCAACAGCATTCACACCAAACTTGACCCGTATCATGGAGGTGCAGGTTCAGTTGCAGAGGCCATAAGAAACGTTGTGTCAATGGGAGCTGAACCCATCTGTATAGCGGACTGTTTGAACTTCGGAAACCCTGAAAAACCGGAAGTATTCTGGCAGTTCAGGGAATGCGTCAAGGGAATGTCGGACATTGCGAACAAGTTTAAAACACCCGTAATAAGTGGAAATGTGAGTTTCTACAATGAAACAGAGGGAGTAACCGTTAATCCATCACCAGTTGTTGGTGTTGCAGGATCCATGGATCTGAAGGACATAAGAACTTCGGAGTTCAAAACTGAAGGGGATGAAATCATTGTTATCGGCAAAACCCAGCCAGAACTTGGTGGATCCGAGTATTACAGATCTGTGCACGGGGTAGTGGCAGGTAAAGCACCGAAAGTCCACATTGACCAGGAGTACAGTTCTGCAATGGCGGTACTTGATTTGATAAGAAATGATGATGAAGGCAACGTAACTGCTGTGCACGACTGTTCTGCAGGAGGGCTGGGAATTGCACTCTCTGAAATGGCAATTTCAAGTGGAACAGGAGCATTCATTGACATATCCAAAGTTCCAGTTGAAGCAGACATGGACATCACTGAAATGCTGTTCTCTGAGTCCCACGGTCGTTACATAGTCACAGTTAAAGCAGATACTGCAGATGAAGTAGTTAATAAAATAAAATCCATGAATGTTGAAGCTGCAGCTGTGGGAAAGGTTGGTGGATCCATGCTCATCCTAGATGAAAAGGTTGAAATCGCGGTTTCAAAACTTGAAGAATATTACAGTGGAGTTATTGAAAAATTCATGGCATGATGTTATGAAAAAAGAACTCTGGAGACAGCTAGTGCATGCATCCGGTGTTTTCATAGTCTTACTTGGATTCTTGGTCAGTCCCGAGGTTTTAATACTCCTCTGTATTGCCCTTGTGGTGCTGGCAGAAACCCTATTTCAGCTTGACAAATCCCACCACATACCCCTTTTTTCAACCATGCTAAGCAATTGTAAAAGAAAAGATGATGAAAGGGGATTTGTCTACTTTTTTATTGGAATAATAGTTACCATATACCTTTTTAAATTTGACATGGGCATTGTTAACGCTGCAATACTCATCCTGCTTTTTGGTGACTCCGCCTCAACCATCATAGGGAAGCGCTTCGGAAGACATAAATTACCATTTCAGGAAAAAAAGACGTTCGAAGGCAGCATATCCTTCTTTATTATTGGCTCTTCACTGGCAATTACACAACTACCCCTATTACCTGCAATTTCAGGAGCATTCTTCGGAGCAGTTACAGAGGCTTACAGTCCAGTGGATGATAACATTCCCATTCCCATCGTATCCGCCCTTGCAATAAGTTTAATCATTTACATACTCTGATCATGTGCACATTCATATATCCTAAAAAAAACAGGTTCTAACTCTTTTTCATTGTTTTAATTAGTTTTATTGGAGATAGTAATTTTTTACTTGAAAATTTTAATTAAAAATCAAAAACTACTTCAATCAAAGCCTAATTGCCCTTTCATGCCTGAAGTACCTTACAGTTAACAAAAACAAAACTACTGCAATGATGACTGTTGGGGCTGCATATAATAGTGTTTTGAAGTTTAATACTGGTGTAGATGCGAGTTTAACCATTAAAACCGTTGGTATGAAGTTCAGTATGACTTCGAAGTAGGGGGCCTTTATAAAGAGAGGCATGAAAAGGATGAAGGTTGCAAATACGAGTACAATTGTTATTGCAGAGTTTGCTTCCTTTGTACTGTCAACGAACATGGATATAATTATTCCAATGCTTATAAACCCTAATCCAATGAATAACAGGATGAAAAAGAGGGTTAGAGTGTTGTATATTGGAACCCGGAGTAGGTCAAGTAGGAATATCCAGGCCATACTTTGAAGCAGTGCAAAAGAAAGGATTGGTAAGGTTTTCCCGAAAATTACCATTGTATTTGATATTGGTGCCATTAACAGAACCTCAAAGGTTTTTCTTTCACGTTCCCCCACTATGCTGTCTGTTACTATATTGCTTGCAAGGAAGAGGGGCAGTAAAAGAATGAAGGGTACCAGGAATCCGTACATGATCTCAACGAAGTAGGGGCTGTTGAGTGCCAGTCCAGAACTTTCCTTCTCGTTAACAGGTACAACGTTTAAGTTAACCATGTTCTCAACCTTCTGGATCTGTGAAGAGTTGAGTCCTGCAGATTCCAGTCTCTTATCTGTTTTAAATTTAACGATGGCATTTGATACCTTGGTTGAAATAACTGGATAGAAAACATTGGCTGTGTTGAAATCAACAGTCACGTTCTGTTCTGGTTGGGGCGAAACTTCAATAACAGCCACTAATCTGGTTCCAAGAAGTTCTTTGGCCTGATCCAGATCCTTGTAGTAGTAAAGATTCACATTCTGAGATTCAAGGTCTTCTGCAAGTGTTGAATTCCTTAGATCCTCTGAAATTCCAACCTTAAGAGCTTTGCTAGGACCGTAATCATCAAGAAGTGCTGGATCCGATACAACGGAACTCATGAATGCCAGACCGAATGCACCCAAGATTATGAAAACCTGAACAACAATTACCATGAGGTATATCTTGTTTTTAAGTATATCCTGGGATTCTTTTTTTGCAAGGGCCATTATTTTCATGTTACACCTGAAATTCCGGGTTTTTATTGGATTTTTTTTGAATTGAAATATTTTTATTCAATCTTCTGAATGCACTTCCGTTAGATGTTTAGTTTTTTGTTTAAATGGTTTATGAACCTTATGAAACTGTGGAATTTGAAGATCGTTTCCTCCACTGGAAATTCTGGGTAATTTTGAGAACTTCAATAATTGAGAACTTCAATAAGATAAATATTATTGAAATCTTTTTATTGAAATCAGTTCTTCTATTGAAGTTAGTTCTGATTAAAGATTCTGATTGAACAAATCAAAAGAAAAAAAAGGAGAGATTTGATGGAAGGATAATAAATGATTTTATCCAACCATATTTCCATCCCTCATCTGGATGATTTCATCTGCAAATTCTGCAGATTCCATGTTGTGGGTTACGATTACAACGCTTACTCCTTCCTTTTTATTCAGATCTTGGATTGTCTGCATTATGATTCGTGCATTTTTGGTGTCCAGTTCTCCTGTGGGTTCATCTGCAAGTATTATGGACGGATCATTTATAAGAGCCCTTGCAATTGCCACCCTCTGCTGTTCACCACCAGAAAGCTGTGATGGAAGTTTGGAGTATTTTCCCTCAAGCCCAACTTTATCCATGATGCTCTGGGCTTTTGAAGGATCCTGTTTAAGCATTGGCAGCATCACATTCTCCAGGGCCGTTAACTGGGGTAGAAGGTTGAAACGTTGAAAAACAAAACCTATCTCTCTTCTTCGAAACATTGCCTGTTCTTTTTGAGAGAGTTTGCCTGTTTCCTTTCCCTTGAGGAGGAATGTCCCCCTTGTGGGCATGTCGAGTATTCCTGCAACGTGCAGGAGTGTTGATTTACCGGAACCGGATGGCCCCATTATGGCTGTGAAGGAACCAGTTTTTAGGGAAAGGTTTAATCCTGCAAGGGCATTTATTTCCTCATCACCCATCTTGTAAGTCTTCCAAACGTCCCTGAATTCTATTATATTTTCAAAGGTGTTTTTTGAAGATTTTTCAGAGTCTGTACTTTTAGAATCCATTTTCATCACCTCATTCATTCCTCAGTGCATCAACAACGTTCAGCCTTGAAGCGCGCCATGCAGGATAAAGACCTGCTAAGATACTCAATACAGTGGCACCAACTATCACAACTCCAACAAGCCATAATGGAAGCATATAGGACAGTGTGATACCCTCCATACCTATCTGCTGGGAGAAGAGTATTATTGCAAGTTCAAGAAGGGCTGCAGCAACAACAACACCTATGACCGCACCTATAAATCCTAAGAGTCCCGCCTCTGTGAGTATACTGCCCAGTACTTCCCTGTTTGTGAATCCTATGGCTTTTAATACTCCAATTTCCTTAGTTCGTTCTGTTACGTTAACCAGCATGATGTTAACTATACTTATGAGTCCAACTATCAATCCTATGCTGGCTATTGCACCTATGAACAGTAAAAGTCCACTCATCATCTCATCTATCTGTTTTGTGAAGTCTGATTTTGTAAGGGCAGTTGTGCCATCAACCTGGCTTTCCACAGCACTCTTAACTGTTTCTGGATCGCCTTTAACATTTGCTGTTATGGTTGAAACCTTGTTGTTGTTGAGTGGAAGGGCCTTGTCAACGTCCATGATAACCACCCCCATTCCAACGCCTTCACTGGTTGTTCCAGTTACAGTGAATTTCTTGTCTTTGATGGTTATATTGCTTCCAATTTTGTATCCAAATGTATCCATGAGCTCCTTGTTGATGACAACACCTGTGGTTCCGCTGACATTGACCTGAGTCCAGTCGTTGAGCCCCACCACCATCAAGGGCGTTCTGTTCATGGTGGTTGTGAACTGGGTTTCTTCCTTGATGTTGTAAAGCTGAGACATGTTCTTTATCTTTGAAACAGCCTCTGAACTTAGATATGAATCACCTGTGGATCCCATGAAGGCCCCACCAGTGCTGTTAACTATGGAAAGGTCTCCACCCATTGCATTGGTCTTCTCCTTCATGTAAGATGTCATTCCGGAGCCAAATCCTATGAGAAGTACCAGGGTTGCAACACCTATGACAATTCCAAGCATGGTCAGGGCACTTCTGAGTTTTCTTCGTCGAATGTTTTTCAGTGATAGTTTGTAGAGTCCCATTTTCTTACCTCATAATCATATAAGTTAAAGAATTTTTATTATTTAATCATGTTTACGTTTATAAAAATCTAACTACGCATTTAAGATCTAACATGCTATGCTTCCAGATCAAAGACATCCTCTATGTGCTCTTTTTTAAGTGCTTTGGTTATTTTATAAGCCAGAATTAGGGACGGGTTATATTTACCACGTTCCAGAGACACTATGGTTTGCCTGCTCACATCAACCATGTCTGCCAACTCCTCCTGAGTCATTTTAAGCTCTTTTCTGTATTCTTTTATTTTGGTTTTCATTTCTCTTAGGAATTATTCTTTTTTTTAAATTAGGAATGGTAATATGAGATTATTTAAATATTTACATTATCTAAAGTATAAAAACTATAAATAACGAATTATTTTAATTTTAACCATCTCTATGCAATTTATACCTTGTAATACTACCTATAATTCCTCCTGCAAATACTGCCAAAAGGATCAATCTGTATAAATTCAGTTGATCAATGTTGAAACTGGATGATACAACCAAAAGTACAGCCAGAGCTATTATCATGCCCCAGGCTGTGTTTCTCATGGATAATGAGTATTGCATCTGTTCCCTTTCATCAAACGATTTTACATTTGCAATTATTCCATCCATAAACAGGAATAAAAACATCCCTGTGATCAATACAGTGTTTAAAAGATTTTGAGGTAACAGCATACCCACAAAAATCAGAGATAAAGTGCATATCATGTAAAGAGTTCCCTGCCACGGCAGTTCATAGCTCCAAAATCCTTTTCTATTCCTTTTTTTAAACCATTCTGGTTTTGCAATAACCAATGTTAGACCTCCCAAATTGTACACCTATAAAATGTAAAAAATATATTACATATAATGTAAGAAATATATTACATATAATGTAAGAAATATATTACATCATATTTAAAAGTTTTGATTTTGTAAAAAATATATTACATAATTGCGTTTTCAAAAAATAAATAAAAAAAAGCAGTTACAAAGAAGTTTCAGTTCAAACCTTTTTAAAGCTGATCAGATCCCATAGCAGCCTTAAAATTCCGGGACGAGGTCCAAATACAACATCGTCCCTCCTGAAGAGTTTCACTGCAATCCCATAGGATAGAACACTGAATATAAATGCGAATAAAACTGTAACAGCGTAATCCCCTATGGGTATGACATCACCCGAGAAGAGTCTCATGACTATGGTCATTGGAGATATGTTTGCAAGAGTGGATCTGGTTGATAGATAGGCCAGAGCAGGTACTGCAAGAAATCCCGCTACCCCAATGTAAAGGATACTTATTCCAATGCCTGCTTCCTTGTAATTCTTTGCATATACAGATAGAGCTGTTGTTATACCAACTATAGGTACCGAAGCCATCAATATGAAAGCGTATACCATTAAAGGATTTTTTATCCCAAATCCGGCTAGCAAAAGAATTGTTATCCATATCACAACCTGTAGAGCTATTAAAAGAATGGATGCTATGCTCTTTCCAATTATGATATCTGCATGTGACATGGGCATTGCTATCAATATTTCAGCAGTTTTACGCTCTTTTTCACCCACCACGCTGTCCATTATGATGTTTCCAAAAAGAAGGATTGGAAGGAATAGTATGATGGCTATCATGACCTTGTTTATTATCTGCAGGGGTAAGGACTCACCAGATGATTGCTGTTTAAAGTTCTGTGTTGATGTGTTTTGAGGGCTTAGGGAATTCACCCATGATGCTGTGATGGCTGTGGACATGATCCTGGAGGTTGAATTAACTTCATCCAGTACAACAACACTTTTCGGATCACTGTAGTCCAGGTAGAGGTTCAAGGTTACGGGCTCCATTATATTTATACTTGCTGCAGCATCATCTGGAACCATGAGAAACCCAGTTGTTCTCCCCCTTTCTACTCTTTTTATGGAGTTATTATAATCAGATCTGATTATATCCAGTATTTCAGGATTTATTCTATCTATGAAGAGTCCAGATTCATCATGAACATCAAGGGATGCGAATCCTGAAAGTGAAGGTGTGATTGAAATTCCCTCTTCAGATTCCATGTTCGCAACGAAGGAGTTGAAGACAACTATCATTAGGAGAAGGACGGAAATCTGGAGGAGGAATATCATGAGGAATTTTCTGCTTGAAAGGATTCCCTTAAACTCCCATTTGGCTATGGTTGTGAAATTCATGTCTTTAACCTATCTTAAGTTGCTCGGTGCATTTGATATTGTTTCAATTTCAAATATTCCAATTCAGAGACACCTTTAATTATTTACTGACTATTTAACAGTGTTTATGAATACATCTTCCAGTGTGGGTTCCTTGGTATTTACAGATACCAGTTCTTCACCGAAAACATCTACTATTCGTGAAATATCCTTTCTTGAGTTGAGTGATACTGAAAACTCGTTTCCATGAATTGAGAGAGAATCAACAGAGCTGAAACTTCTGATACTATTCTCATCGATTGATTTGGGATTGTTGACCTTGACCTTGAGGATTATATCCCCATGTACCTTGGATTCAAGGTAGTCCGGAGTTCCCATATCTATTATCTGACCCTTGTTAACGATTGCAACCCTGTCGCATAGGGATTCTGCTTCATCCATGTAATGGGTGCAGAGGATTATGGTTTTATCACCCTTGAGCTTTCTTATAAAGCCCCTGATCGTGTTTGCAGTGGCGGGATCCAGGCCCATGGTAGGTTCATCAAAGATTATAATTGGAGGATCATGTATCAGAGCCCTTGCAATGCCCACTCTCTGACGAAGCCCCTTTGAGAAGGTGTTTATCTTGTCATCAGCCCTGTCACTCATCCCCACAAGTTCCAGAAGCTCCTCTATCCGGGGTTCTATTTCCCCCTTTGGAACTCCGTAAAGTTCCGCAAAGTACCTTAAAAGCTCCCTTGCCTTGAAGCGTTCATAGAGGTTGGGTTCCTCTGGCAGGTATCCTATCATGGATTTTATCTTTATTGGATCTGTGTGGATGCTGTGACCGTCAACCACAACATCACCAGAGTCTGGTTTGAGTACGCAACAGATTATCCTGATTGCAGTGGTTTTACCCGCCCCATTGGACCCTATTATTCCAAGAAGCTCACCCCTACCTATCTCAAGATTTAAATCATTAAGCGCTTTTATTCTGCCGAATGACTTTGTAAGGGAATCTATTTTTATCATTACATCTTCTGAGCCCATTTTACCCCCTACTTCCCACTTATTCTTGTAATATCTGATTTTTTGGATCTTGAATCATCTGCTTGAATGTGATCTTATAATCCACTGATCTGAACTTAATTGATACTTGGTTGAAATCCCTTAAAAACTTGGTTTAATATTTCTTGGCCATCATGTAAAATCCAACAATGAGGATTCTGAAAATTGATAAGAAGGGTTCACAAAAACTCCATAATTCCACCTGCAAGTATCATGAAACCTAAAGCTATTAAAACAAATGGCAATATTATATGACCGTATTTATCTATTTTATTTCCTAAAAATCTGTTTCCAACCATTAAACTGGCTAAAATACACCATATTCCCACCATAACCATGAAAAGCATGCTTACAATGAGGATCTGACCTGTTTCCATACCTGCAAAGAGGGGTGCGTAAACCCCCAAATTATCCCCACCGTTAGTAAAGGTCACAACTGCAACTTGAAAAACGTTTCTCCATGAACCTGAAGAAGAATCATTTTTCAAAGCAGGGCCCTCCCTTTCCATGTTCTCATGATTCTTTACATCCAGAAGTTTTTTAAATCCTATTAAAACTGGGAAAATTCCAAGAAGGCTGATGAAGTAGGATGGAACAATGAACTGGAGGAAATAAGCTGTGCTGCTTATCAATACAAGAGATAAAAATCCCAGGTACTGTCCAATAACGATGGAGTTTTTTTCATGTTTTCCTGCTGCGAAAAAGAGCATCAAAACAAATAAATCATCGATGTTGGTTGCCACGAAGGCTGAAATTGCAACTAAAATCATAGCAATAATTTCCATGAAAACACCTTTTTTGCTGTTAAAAAGCTTTAATTAAAGTTTGAATCCTTAAATTTAACTAAAGAGATGGATTAAATATTGTTATGACACCAGAGTTGGGAAACTCTGACTGATCCGATCCTTTGATAGCACCTCACTTGGACACATACATCTTCCAGTGAAGATCTCTGTATTAAATAAAAATTATCCTTCATAAAATATAGGGATCAAGGTTTTTCTTGAATTTGGTTGGGTTTAGTTTCATGTAAATGTACAGAAAATCATAGCAGGCCAACCCTTTTTTTATTTCTAAAATCTCAATTGTATGAGGAAATGATCTCCAGGATCCCATTCTACACTTTTTTTTGTTTGGAAAAAACTTCTTGTGAGATAGACCAATATCCGCCAACAACAATATTTAAACCATGCTACATATTACATTTAAGAAATAGAACTAATGAACATTAACAGTAAAAAAAGAAATTAAAAGACCTAAAATCATTACAGTTACACTTAAAAATCATTACAATTACAGCTTACAAACATCAAGAGAGTTATCATGTTTCTATCTGAATTAATATCTGTGAAAAAAGCCTTCAATATCATAAACCCCTTAAACCCCGTTGATATTGAAGAAATAACCCTTGAAGAGGCTTACAGGAGAGTGCTTGCAGAGGATGTGAAATCCCTTCTATCTTCACCTCCATTTGACAGATCAGCAATGGACGGTTATGCAATACAGGCTGAAGACACCTTTGGATTTTCAGAAAGCCAGCCTGCACACCTGAGGATAGTGGACAGGATTGGAGCAGGGCAGATGTCAAATGTTACACTGCAAAGCGGTGAAGCCGTTAAAATTGCAACAGGTGCCCCAATACCCAGCGGAGCTAACACTGTGGTTATGGAGGAGTACACTGTTGAAGATGGAGATGAACTTGACGTGGAAATGTCCTTACCCCCTGGAGAGAATGTAAGTCTCTCTGGAGAGGACATAAAGAAAGGAGACAAGGTTTTAAAAGTAGGACAGATTTTAAGACCCCAGGACCTTGCAATAATTGCATCATCAGGATACGACTCTGTTAAGGTATTCAGAAAGCCCAAAATTGGAGTTATAATCACCGGGAGCGAGCTGGTATCTCCAAGATCAGAGCTAAAGGGTGCAGAAATTATAAATTCCAATCATTACACTGTTAAGGCCCTTGTTGAAAGTACGCTGGCCCTTCCAACCCTCACACACTGCGTGGACGATGAAGAGCTTGTTGAGGAGACCATGATGCAGATGCTTGAAACCCATGACGCTGTGATAACAACTGGAGGAACCGCAATAAGTAAGGGAGACGTGGTTGTGGATGTTGCAGATAAACTGGGAGACGTTTTGATACATGGAGTTGCAGTGCGGCCTGGAAAACCCTTCGGATTTGCAAAAATTCAGGGTAAACCTGTTTTTATGCTTTCAGGTTATCCTGTGGCCACAATGGTCCAGTTCGATGTTTTTGTAAGGCAGGCGCTGGAGATGATCCAGGGAATACACAGGGAGTTCCCAGTTGTTAGGATGAAGGCTGGAAGGAAGATACCATCAAGCCTTGGAAGAACAGATTACATCCGGGCAAAAACTGATGGAGAAACTGTAAGTCCCCTTAAAATAAGTGGTTCTGGCATCATCAGGTCAATGGTTGAATCTGATTCCTACGTTTTGATAGAAGAAAACCTTGAAGGTCTTGAAAAGGGTGAGAATTGCGGGGTCATAATGTATGATTCGTTAAGGCTTTAAAAATGATTCAATTGGATATTTTACAAAATTATGATTATAAAATTAATGAGGGATGAATAGAATAAACTTAAAAATTTTTCATCCTAAAAGGTGATGTTTTGAACGCTTTATGGTATTACGCTATTGGATTTGTTCTTGTATGGGTCTTGGCCCTTTTGTTCAGGAAACAGTTGAAGATCGACATACACGGCCCCTTACTCATGCGACGAACCAAACGATTAAGGGGTTTTATTGATTCTGTTGCCCAGAAATCTCCCAGATTCTGGCGATGGAGTATGAACATTGGAATACCCGTTTCTGTCTTTTTCATGGGACTCATGCTCTACGGAATCATAATGTCCATTCAGTTGATGTTTCAGACACCAACAGTCGGTATAGTGCTTCCTGGAGTGGATATTCCCGGTTCTCCAATTTACGTACCTCTGGGTTATGGAATCATTGCTATGGCGGTTCTTATGGTGGTTCACGAGTTCGGCCATGGTATCCTTGCACGTGTTGAAGGGGTTCGAATAGATTCAATAGGTGTTTTACTCCTTGCAGTACTCCCAGGAGCATTCGTGGAGCCAAACGAGGAAGACGTTGGAAAAAGCAGTAGGATGTCAAAGCTGAGGATATACACAGCAGGTTCCATGTTTAACGTAGGAACTGCCATTGTAGCTTTTCTCATAGTCATGGCGTTAAGCACTTTCGTCATTGCCCCCTCGTTCCACAGCGATGGAATGCAGATAACTAGTGTTGTTCCAGGAAGTCCCTCAGTTGGTACCCTGACAGAGGGGATGGTGATCCAAAGCATCAACGGTTATTCCACCAGCAACGTGGCAGAGTATTACAAAGCCATCAACCACACAAAAATAGGAAGCACATTAACCTTCAATACAGATAAAGGTGTTTACACAGTTAAAGCAGGTGTTAGTCCAAGTAATTCCAGCAAAGCCTACATTGGAATAAGGAGTCAAGAATATCTGGTTGTTAACAGTGGAGTTTCGGATACATTTGGAAATCTGGTACCCTGGATCGTTTTCCCACTGAAGGAACTTTTCTACTGGATATTTCTGCTGAACCTGCTTGTGGGAACCTTCAACCTGCTTCCAATGAAACCCCTTGATGGTGGATTGATACTTGAAGAAATCTTAAGCTACAAGCTCTCAGAAAAACATGTTCATTTGATAATGTCCAACATGTCATGGATCCTTATAGCAGTGGTTTTGGTGCTGGTAGTGTACGGAACAGTACCGGGAATAATGAAGATGGTTGGAGCTTAAAACTTAGATCATCCCCCAAAATTAGATCAAACTAATTTTTTTTATATTTTTTAAAAAATAAAAATTGAATGATGTTTTAAATGTTTAAGACGTCCAAAGTTTTTTTTATCTGCAATCAAAACATACATCATCTTCTCTGTTGGTTGTGAACATCCTGCCGCAGCGTTTGCATCGGACCCTCCTTAGAAGTTTCTTCCTTTTAACGGCCCGTTCCTGGCACTGACATCGAACTCCAACCATTTTCTTTGATCTGGAACCCTTGGATTTTCTTTTCATAATAACTCACTCTTTTATGGATTTTAGAAACTCAGAACCTGATCCAGTTCCTCCATTATCTCATGAACCATTTCATGGTAACCTTGCATAATTTTAACCCCTTCCAAGATCTGATCCTCTTTGATTCCACGTGCAGTTAAGTCATCCAGCAGTGCCTTAACCCTGGAATTTTCTACTATCTTGGGTGAAAGACCAGATTTATGCCCCTTCCTTGCACAGTAAACTCCATTTCCAATTAAGTAGAGGGTTATCTCATCCCTTGCAACGTAAATATTTGCAAGGTTTAAAAAGGTTTCAAAACCTGCTTCTCCGGTTGTTCTGGTTACTATGAATCCAACGTGCATAAATCCACCTGATATCCAAATAACATTTTTAAATAAGTTTTAAGGTTTCCATCCCATGCTCTGCATCATCTCCAGGCCCAGAACTTCCTCAAGGCATTGAACCTTCGATGTGTTCCATGGTTCGAAGAGTTCCGTGCATAAAGGGAGTTCAACATCTCCAGAGAGTAGTTTAAGTGCGAAAGCCATACAGGTGACCTCCCCACACAGCTGACAGTTGGTCTTGGGAAGGCAGTCGTAGATTGCAAGGGGCCCCAGTTTTGAGAGCTTTTTGCGGATTTTTTGGGGGTTAGTCCTGTTTTTTCCCTGAATCTCAAGGTAGGTTTCGTTTATAACCCCTGCAACATCTTTGATCACATGAATGGCCTCTTCTTTGTCAACTGTTTTGTTCATACTCACCTTTCCAGAGGGATAAAGAGTTACAAGGCGCTGATGTATGGATAGTGTGAGAACGTTCTTTTTTTCCAGGTAGTTAACCTTTCCAGGAGGATATTTAGTTACAAGAGAGGGAATAACCTGGCCAATTTCCTTATCAAATTGCATGAGTACCCGGACCATGTTTTCAGCCACCACACATGGCCTTATACTTTTTATGGTAACCTCTCCAACGAGTGGAGCCTCAGAAAATAGTGTGTACCTGATATCTTCCATATCCACCTTCATCCCTCCAGCAGATACTTAAACCCATTCAGATCTTTAAAAATGATGTTCCATGGGTTTTAGATTTAATTATCTCGTAGAGTTCTTCATCATCCACGGATTGAGCTGCCTCAACCAGATCATCCTCAATTATTCCCCTATCCTCCATTGATTTTTTATGAACGAATAAATTTCCTTCAGGAAATATCAGATAGGTTAAATCCTCCACACAGGGGTATTTGATGGTTTCTTCAGGTTTCTGACCTTCCAGTGCAGCGTAAACTCCATCCCCTGTAAGCAGAACATCTGCATTCAGTTCCCTGTTTAGACATGCAATTGCAATGTAAACCCCGCTGAATGCATCTTCCCAACCGTAAGGTGCCTTGTCTATTATTATAATCACGTGATCCATGGATTCACCCCAGACTGATCACCTTATCACTTTCTTTAACCCATTCAGGTATGTCGTAGACGTTGGTTATTTTAACACCTTTTATGTAGGGTTTTTCTGTGCAGCTGTGTCCCCTTGCAGTTGCACATCTAACGCAAACCCTCACATCTGCCCCCATTGCGATGAGTTTTCGGAATTCATGTGCAACGTTGGGAAATGAATGGGGATTCTGTTCTTTTTTAGGGATGTGTGTTGCATCCATGTAAAGAAACATGTTAACCCCGTATCCCATTTTAAGGGCACTTTTCGCCATGTTGTATGCAATATCAGCGTATTGTGAGCGGTAAGGTCCCTCAGTCAAGATGATTGTCATGATCTTTCCTCCACCCTCCTCAGGAACCATCCTCTCTTTCATGTTATTATTTTGGGTTGATCTTGAATAAATAATTGTCCATGAATAATAATGAGCAATTTAATTTGATAAATGGATTTATGACCTTTAAAAAAGATTTAACCCTTAAAATCATCATGGAAAGTACAATTAACTTTTATTATGATTTTTATTAGCATAAAAAGAAAGTGTAGTTTAGAATTAATAAAACTATTCAATGTAAGAAAAGGGGCATTTCAATCCAATGTGCTCCAGAGTATTGGGCTCTTAGCTAATTATAATTCTTCTCTTTTTTCTTTAAAGCCTTTTCAATGGCTTCTTCAAAGGCATCTCTATGGAAGTTGGCTGCCATTTCCTTTTTACATTCATCATCTGTAAATAGGCGCATTTTTGGTGCTCTGCAGGGGTAGTGCTGTATTCTAAGACCTGCCTTTATAGCTAAACCTTCAATTTCTTCTCCAACCATTTCATCTGCCACGAATCTGGTGGATCCGCAGGGTGAACACCTTAAAACTTCAACACTTACAACTTTACCATCCTCCACCTTCGCATCAACAACTGGTCTTCCGAATTTGGAAACAAACTCGTCATAGATAGGATCACCATTTTCTTCGAGGTCGCACATGTTTTCAGGGCATGTGACATTGCCAAATCGTTCTACCTGATTTTTGAATCCTTCACCCCTCCATGCCCCCACTATAATCCACCCAACCTTATCATGAAGCTTTTCAACAAGTTCCAGTGTTAAATCAGGGTGTAAAACGTAGGTTATGAGCAGATCTGCCTCTTCAAGTTTTTCCAGTTCCTTCTGAGGCACTTCAATTTCATCCATGAACATGGAAGCTGGAGGTTCAAGTTCCACAAAATCACATTCAAATTCTTCTTTTATGGTTTCATATGCCCTTTCTCCGTAGGGGCCGTCTGTTACTATGGCTACCTTCAAAATACACTCCCCCTCTGCATTATCCTTAATCCAAACTCAATATTTAAAATCCAGAACCACATCTTAAGAGTTGGGTATCCGCTTATTGTCACATGCCTATTTTATTATAAAAAAATTGATCCAACAGTTTAATCTAAAGATTTTAAAGTCTTTTTAATGGATTTTTTAACTGCTTCCACGGATTTTTCACCTTCATCATCCAACCTGCATACATCTGTTGGTTTCAATCCAGCTTCGTTAAGAATGTCTATGGCGTCGAGGGTTTTAACTGGTTCAACACCCTTCTGTTTGAGTATCTTATTAACACATGCCCCATCACAGCCGTTTATGGCCACGATCGGATATTTTTTTATGAGACCCCTGAATCCTTCCCTATCTGCTGCTGTAGCACCCATACATATTGAGATTACATTATCAGATTCTTTTACTGTATCTGCTACTGCAACCCTTGCAACAAGTCCGTAGGGACTCATTCCACTGCATGCAGCCACTGCTTTTTTGTTTTTAGATTTAGCTTCCGACATAAAATTCCCTATCCTTGAACTGTTTCAATCATAACATTTATTTCCTCAATTAATTTATCATCTGAAAGCCTGTAGTGTATCCAAACACCTTCTTTACGCCATTTTATGAATCCTGCATTTTTTAGGATGTTCAAATGGTGGGATATGATTGATTGGGGTTTTTCCAGGACGTATATTATTTCACAGACGCAAAGCTCCCCCTCTGCCAGGAGGTGGAGTATTTTGAGTCTTGTTGGATCTGAAATGGCCTTGAAAACATTGGCCATGGTTTGAAACTCATCAACAGATGGTAAAGAGTTTAATATCATCCCTAAATTATTTATCTGTTCTGCACAGGGCCTTACTTCATTATTTTCATCTTTGATCTGGCAGTTCTTCATTTTTCATACCTTGATTTTTTAATCCTACGTTCTTAATCCTATCTAACTCTTTATTTAACAGCCTTTACCTGTACGCTTATGATTTTGGTTACAAGACGCTCATCCATGTTGGGTTCTGTGAAGAAATGTTCCTCAACAACTTCCACTTCCCTGAATCCTGCATTTTTAATTGTATCCAGGTAATCCTGTTTTTCCATGGCCCCAGCTATGCAGTCAGACCATGCCTGAAAGCTTTTACGTATTTCTTCAGGTATTTTCCCTTCGGTGACAAGATCCGAAACCAGTATTCTGCCGCCAGGCTTTAAAACCCTGAAAACCTCTGAGTATGCGGCTGCCTTATTTGGTGTTAGGTTTATGACACAGTTACTTATTATAACATCCACACTATCATTTTCAACGAGTAGATCCTCTATCTCACCTAATCTGAACTCCACGTTGGTGTAACTGCCTTTTTCAGCAGTTTCAACTGCCCTTTCGATCATGCCCGGTGTCATGTCCACCCCTATGACCTTACCACTATCTCCAACCTTCTGGGCTGCAAGAAAAACATCAATTCTTCCACCAGATCCAAGATCTAGGACTGTTTCACCTTCTTCAATCTCTGCAAGTGCTGTTGGGTTGCCACACCCCAGTCCAAACACTGCTTCTTCTGGAATACTTCCAAGCTCTGCTTTTGTGTATCCTGCAGCCTTTGCCTGCTGAATTACTGAACCTGCACTGTCGCCCCCACAACAGGAGCATTCACAAGAGGATTCTTCCTTGGTTGCGATTTTTGAGTAACGCTCTTTAACAGCTTTTTTAATCTCTTTATCCTTCATTTTTAACATCCCCTAGAATTTTATGCAATTTTTATGATAAAACATATCCTGATTTGAGATCTTTTCTAAACTTCAAAAAATCCCTGAAGTCATTCCATCTTAATTCTATATATCTAAATTAATGGATGTATAAATGTTTCTTGAAGAAGGAGTGGGATTTTTGTGAAAATATTGTTTGATGAATCAAACTTTTTATACCTTGAGAAATACAGAAATTCATCTGTAAGTCTTGATGCAAAAAGGTGGAAAAAATAAATGAAAGTTGTTGTAATAGGTGGCGGAGCCGGCGGGCTTACCGTGGCCTCAAACATAAGAAAATATGATTCAGATGCAGAAATAACCGTTATAACAACGGACAGCCATGTAGCATACTCTCCATGCGCCATACCCTACGTTTTAGGTGGTGAAATAGGATCCTTTGAAGATATAATAATGCACGAACCCGAAGACTACAAAGAAAAGGGTATAAACATTATAACAGAATCAAAAGTTCATAAAATTTTATCAGATGAAAACAAAGTGGAGTACCGTGTCAAAGAAGACGGAAAAAACCTTGAAAAAATTGAGGACTACGATTACCTTGTAATCGCAACTGGTGGATCTTCATTCATTCCTCCAGTGGAGGGAGTTGATCTTGAAGGTGTTTTCAAGGTCCGAACCATTGAAGATGGAGAAAAAATCAAAGAATGGGCTAAAAAGAGCAGTAAAGTTGTTGTTATCGGAGCTGGAGCCATAGGACTTGAAACCGGCTGCGAACTCAAACAGTTGGGACTGGATGTCACCGTGACTGAAATGCTGCCACAGATACTTCCAAGGTCTTTGGACCCAGATATGGCACTCAAAGTTCAGAACTACATGGAAAAAGAGGGAGTCAAGGTTGTTCTGGGTAAACCCGTTGAAAAACTCATTGGTGAGAAGAGGGTTGAGAAGGTGGCTGTTGGGGAGGAATTGATGGATGCAGACATGGTTATAATGGCCACAGGTGTGCGTCCACGCATATCCCTTGCAAGTGAAGCAGGTTGCAAGATCGGAAGATGGGCAGTAGAAGTTAACGAAAAAATGCAGACATCAATTCCAAACATCTACGCAGTTGGTGACTGTGTTGAGGTGCACGATGCAATAACAGGTCAGAACACCCTTTCACCCTTCGGAACAACTGCAGTGCGTCAGGGAAAAGTTGCAGCCAAGAACATAGCCGGTAAAACTGCCAGTTTCAGACCTGTTTTGAACTCCGTGGTTTCAAAGATTGGCAAACTGGAACTTGGAGCAGTTGGACTCAGCGAAACAACAGGTGACCTCAGTGGAATACCAACCGTTGCAGGAAGAAGCAGCGCCCTGACAAGGGCTAGGTATTATCCTGGCTGCAAACCCATTGACATCAAGCTCATATGCAACAGAGAAGGCACCATAGTCGGCTGTCAGATCATAGCAAAGGAAACAGTTGCAGAGAGGGTAGATACCATGTCAATAGCCATAGCCAAACAGGTCAAATGCGACGAACTGGTTTCAATGGAATTTGCATACGCCCCACCAGTTTCAATGGTTGTTGACCCAGTTGTGCTCGCAGCAGAGGATGCCTGTGAGAAACTGAAAAATTTCAAATAAAACTATTAAAAAACCAATCTTCAAGGTTTTTTTTATTTATTTTTTAGTAATTTAGTTTAATTTTAGGGCAATTTCTAGTTTTTTTAAAAAATTAAATTTAATTAATATTCAGCACATATTAACGATTAAAATTAGTTTAAACTAAAAATTAAAGGTTTTATGTCGTTATGTGCTTTCTATAAAAAAGAGTAGATTGATAGGATTTAAAAAGATAGGATAAGGAATTTAAACCTTTGAAACTGGTTTAAGAGTTATTTTATGGCCGTAACCGCTCTTTTCTTTGTTTATTCTGTACCTGTATCCCGTAACTTCTTCCAAAGCCACAGAACTTGTGTTGGTGTAGGGGCAGGTTGTTATGAGAACGCCCTGGTCTTCAAGTTGTTTGCAGAGCCCAAAAAATCTGCAGTTTTTAACTGTGAGTTCAACCTCCCCTTCATGCACTTCGTATTCCATGTCCCTTGCAAACCTGTGCATGTCTATGAAATAGGTTTTAACAGATTTAAGTGCAGATTCCGGATTGTTGAATTCCATATCTGTTTTTTTAAGTTCCTTTAGAAAGGTTCTTCCGATCTCACGGGTCACTGAGTAGGATCCCCTTCCAGATATTGTCCAGAGGCCACGGGTAAGGGCCAGAACCATGAGGTTGAGGGGCAGCTCCCCCTTTGGGACTTCGGTTTTATCTTCTATTGGCTGAAGGCATTCCTTTCCAAGTCCACAGATAGGACATGCCCAGTCTTCAGTAAGGTCTTCAATGGAAAGTCCTGCTTCAAATCCATGTTCTGGATCCCCTGTTTCTGAGTCGTAGATGTAGTGGCAGATTTCGCACTCGTACTTCATTGTAACACCAGATGATCTAAAAAAAAAGTGAATGAAAGATATTTAGAAGTACCTTCCAAGCAGGCCCTTCAGCATCTTTGCGTGCCTTCCCTCGTCACGGGAACTTTCATCAAAGAAGTCGTGGGCAGGGTCTATGTTGTTTTCCTTTGCCTTAGTTGCAGCAGCCTTTTTCTCGTTGTTGGCCATTGTTTCACCTTCAAGCATCATTTCAAGGTTTTCCTTGAGAGTCGGTTTGATGATTCCGTTCATCTCTGCGAAGTGGGCTGCATGGTCTGCTTCCTCATAGGCTATTCTTTTAAGAACCTCTGCAACCTCTGGAAGTCCGTCCCTCTGGGCCTGTCTTGCCATTGCAAGGTACATTCCAACCTCTGCACATTCTCCCTGGAAGTTTGCCTGAACCTCTTTTTCCAGCTCTGTTCCTTCTGTAATTCCCATTTCATGTTCGTTTATAATTTTCATAGTTTTTTCCTCCTCTTAATTTAAATAATCCGTTAATATTTTATTTTATGTAAGATCTGGACGGAGATTAGTTCTGTCTTTCTCCGTCCTGATCTCGGCGGTATCAATTCAGCGACTAACTGACTTTTTTTATCACGGTGATAAACGGTTTTATAAATAATTTTAAAGGTTTTTTTAACCTTTTAGTTAATCTTTTACCTTCAGAGCCATTTCTTTTCCTATGTTGTAGCAGCGTTCCAGTTCTCCCTCGTCAGGCACGTAGTAAACTTCGTAAGCATCTGAAACATCAAATCCGCATGCATCAAGGTCATCTTTGAGTTTCTGTGGCGCTCCACCTTTACCTCCCATTGATCCGAAGGTTACTGCTGGCTTTTTACTGCCGGTTCTGTCGAAGCGGAGTCCCTGGAGGTAGTAAACTATGTCCCCAATGCTTGGGAATGGTGCGTCGTAGATGGTTGGAATTCCAAAGGCAACGGCCTTACTGTCAAGGATGTCCTTTACGATCTCACTGCGCTCGTCTTCATGGAGGTAGTACATCTTCACGTCAAATCCTTGACTTGTGACTCCCTCTGCAAGGGCGTGGGCCATTTTCTGTGTGGATCCGTGCATTGTGTCGTAAACTATGGTTATCTTGTCCTTGCACTCTCCTGTTGCCCAGGCACTGTAGGCCCCTATCACCTTCATTGGGTCTGTCCACATCTGACCGTGGGCTGGTGCTATCATTTTTATCTGATCAAGAAGGCCAAGTTCTTCAACTTCCTTGAATTTTTTAAGGACCAGTTTGGATATTGGAGTTATGAGGTTTGCGTAGAACTTCTTTGTGGCATCCATCAGGACGTAATCTGGTATGTCTGTATCGTAGCGTTCGTTGAAGCACAGGTGCTGTCCGAAGGCATCGTTTGGGAAAAGTATTCCCTCTTCAGCCAGTAGGGTGAACATGCTGTCTGGCCAGTGAAGTAGGAATGCCTCCAGGAACGCAAGGGTTTTACCTCCGAGATCCAGGGTTTCTCCTGTTTTAACTGTTACGAACTCTGCACCCTCAAGGGATGGGAAGTGTCTTTTTAGGCCTTCAACTGCTATCTCTGTGCAGTAGATTGGTGCATCCGGGAATTTCCTGTGGATTTCTGTAAGGGCTCCACTGTGGTCTTTTTCAACGTGGTTCTGTACTATGACGTCCAGTTTTAATGGTTTTCCCTCCTTCTCGAATGCGTCCTTGATCCTGCCCCACATCTGTTCAGAATGTCCAGGGTAGCAGTTGTCTATAAGTGCCACCTTGTCATCACCAAAGACCAGGTAGGCGTTGTAGGTTGTTCCATCCAATGTGTATCCGTGGTAGGTTCTAAGATCCCAGTCAAGAACCCCTACCCAGTACACTCCATCCTTCATTTTCACTGCATCTGCTTTCATATGTCTCATCCTCCGGTTTTTTTTCAACTATGGATCAAGGTCTTTTTCAACCCATGACCCTCAACCAATGTAAATTGGTTCGTGTGTTCTCAAACTGTATGGTTGTATACGAACCATCCTATATAAACTTTACCGTTCGGATCGATACGAACCATTATATAGTGGAAGCCACATCATAACTAATGAGGATTTACAAATGACCCAGAGAGCCCAGAACAAAAACAGCAAACCAAAGAATAAGGGATCAATAAAGATATTTGCAACAGAAAAGGGAGTCAACGTTATCAAAAGTCCAATCAAAGCCAAAATACTCTCAATACTGAGTGAAGGAGGTTTGAGTGCATCCAAGATCGTTGAAATGACAGGTAAATCCAAATCAACCATATCTGCCCATTTGATGGATCTCCTGGATGAGGGCATAGTTGACTACAGACCAGACCCCTCAGACAGGCGCAGGAAGATATTCTTCATCAAATCTCGATACATCGGAGACCTTGAAACTGGAAAGGAATTTGAAAAAGAAGTGGAGAGTTACCTTGAAAGGGTTACAGAATCAGGTGATCCCTTCGAATTTTTCAGGTTCGTCTTCAGAACCATAAGGGTTGCACTCATGGAGGAGGGAATCAACATCGACCCAGTACTCCACAATGCAGGTTTGAAGGTCGGTGAAACCTTTTACAAAAAATTAAAAGCTGAAGATCTTGAGAACCTCACGGAAAAAATAGCTGCATTCTGGCAGGAGAACAATCTGGGCCGTATAGAGGTTAAAAAGCTTGACCCCATTACTATAAGGGCTTACGACTGCTTCGAATGTGAAGACCTGCCCCAGATTGGAAGGTCTGCTTGTGCATTCGACTCCGGAGTGCTTGAAGCTGTGTTTTCAGCACATTTCGGTGAGGATGTTACAGTTGAAGAGATTAAATGCTACGCTAAAGGTGATAAGTACTGCTGCTTTGTTATAGATAAGGGGGGAGAATGATTTTTAGAGTTGATTCCCTTTAATGATCTTCAAAGTCGATGCCTTCAGAGTATTCTAATTCTCCACCGCACTGGCACCTGTCAAAGTCGTCAGGTGATTCCCCTGGCTGGAGCTTGTAGTAGCCTCCACAGTTTTTGCAGACCAAGTAACCCGTTTCCACAACAGGACCATTATATCCCTCGATGTCTTGCACCAGTTCTGGAATAGCTTTATACTTAGTTACATCCGTTTTTATTAATTTAAAAAAAGTGTTATACGCTTTGATAACATCTTCAGATTCTACCTCCAACCGACCATCATTCACTGCACTGCAGCCAGCCAGTGTTTGTATGAAAAGATCTTCTGCTACCCTGTAATCTGTAATCCAACCTACTTCCTCTCCAAGGGGAGGATAATCCATGACGAATATTTGAATCTCACCAAAAAAATCGTTTATCTTATTGTACAAGTTTTTTGTGTTTTTATTTGACCATTTGAGCTTTTTAAGGGCTTTAAAATATTCCGCTGTCGGTTCTGGCAGTTCTTCTAACTCCACCTCATCAAAAAGATCCAAGGCAAAAATTATTCGCTCATCAAGCCTGCTAAAATAAATATTCAAAGCATCATTCCAGTCCATAGTCCTCCCAGAGAATATAACGTAGGTGTACTGAATCATCATAAAAATCGTTACCATTTGCTTGGCAGTTACTAATGAAGGCGTGAATATGGTATTGAATATACCACCAAAGTGCAAATTAGCCCGAGCAAGCTTCAAAACACGAAGACCATCCAATTCCTCCAATGTAAAAACCCTATCCAACTTAGCATAAGCCTCCTCCCTAAAGGTACGCATAAACTTCTCATAAAAACCAGATTCAACCAAACTGTATATCTCAGAGATTACACCCTGCAAACCCTCCACTTCATAATCTTCTAAAAACCTTAAAATATCATTCATATCTTCAAGAGACTTAGATTTCTCCTTATTATAAGCCCTTTTATCAAGTTTCTCTAAGATTCCCATTGCGACCCACCAATTAATAACTAATATGAATTTTATATTATTAATTTTGCAATTAAACTTGTTGATCAGGTTTGCCAGAATGTATTGCTGAATGAATCAACCTGTTTATTCCCTAGGATTACCTAAATACTTTAATTTCCCCCCACATTCACAAATATCTGAATATTCATCAATAGATTCACCATATGGAAACTGATAATATGCACCACATTTTTTACAAACCAAATACGGCCCATGATCATCCAAATCTTCAATCAAATTAGGAATTGCCTTATATTCAGTTACATCCGTTTTAATCAATTTAAAAAAAGTTTTATAAGCCTTAATAACATCTTCTGTTCTCATTCCCAAACGATTACCATTTACTGCATTACAAGCAGTTAAGAACTGAATAAAAAAATCTTCTGTAACCCTGTACTTTGAAGGCCACTCTGTTACGGCAGGATAATTTAAAATAAAATCCATTACTTCAAACATTAATCGTTTTAAATCATCATATAATTTTTTATCTTCCCAATAAACTCTATTTAATGCTTGAAAATATTCTGGGGTAATATCGGGTAAGTCTTCTAGATCAATGTCATCAAAACTGTCTAAGCCAAAAATTAATAATTCATCCAACCTACTGAAATAAATATTGAGCAAATCTTCCTTTTCTAAGGGATTTTTGTGTATATAATAAACAGATTCAATGAACGAGTACAATGTAAGTGTATCTTGGACCGTGATAATTGATTTTGTGAAAATCGTCGTGAATATGCCACCTCTCCTCAAGTTATCATGAGCAAGTATTCCCACCCTATGTTTAGGTAAATCACCCAAAAAATCAACATCCTTATCGAACTTATCATTGGACATTGTATTTATCAAAGAGTTATAAAATCCAGATTCCATCATGATTCTAACTTCAGATAGAATTTCATCCAAATCAGGAATGTTAAGGTTTTTCAAATATGTAAAAAGATTTTCCATATCTTGTTGCCTTTTCCTTGCTCTCTTATCCAACTGCTCTTCCATTTTATCAACAATGCCCATATATCACACCTTTAACCTTAGTATTCCTCATCACGAGCTGGAGCAAAAATAAATAGTTTCTCAAAATTTTCACGTTCTGGGAGAGTAGTTAATTATTGTATTTAACAACTTGAAACTCTATTTAAAAAGGAATTTTTAACTCATTGAAGATATTCAGAAGATTTCTAATACCATTTAAACATCTTGGATAACCACCACTTCCACAGGAACTTTCATCCCCAGAAACTTCAGGAGCTTCGGGATTGAATAGTGGATCAAGGGTTAAAAATTATTTTTGTATTCTAATTCTCCACCGCACTGGCACCTGTCAAAGTCGTCAGGTGATTCCCCTGGCTGGAGCTTGTAGTAGCCTCCACAGTTTTTGCAGACCAAGTAACCCGTTTCCACAACAGGACCATTATATCCCTCGATGTCTTGTACCAGTTCTGGAATAGCTTTATACTTAGTTACATCCGTTTTTATTAATTTAAAAAAAGTGTTATACGCTTTGATAACATCTTCAGGTTCTACCTCCAACCGATTATCATTCGCTGCACTGCAGCCAGCCAGTGTTTGTATGAAAAGATCTTCTGCTACCCTGTAATCTGTAATCCAACCTACTTGTTCCTCAAGAGGAGGATAATCCATTACAAACCTTTTGATCTCAAAGGTAAAATCGTTCAGTTTATTGTACAAGTTTTTTGTGTTTTTATTTGACCATTTGAGTTTTTTAAGGGCTTTAAAATATTCCGCTGTCGGTTCTGGCAGTTCTTCTAATTCCACCTCATCAAACAGATCCAAGGCAAAAATTATTCGCTCATCAAGCCTGCTAAAATAAATATTTAAAGCATCGTTCCAGTCCATAGTCCTCCCAGAGAATATGACGTAGGTGTACTGAATCATCATAAAAATCGTTACCATTTGCTTGGCAGTTACTAATGAAGGCGTGAATATGGTATTGAATATACCGCCAAAGTGCAAATTAGCCCTAGCAAGCTTCAAAACACGAAGACCATCCAATTCCTCCAATGTAAAAACCCTATCCAGCTTAGCATAAGCCTCCTCCCGAAAGGTACGCAGAAACTTCTCATAAAAACCAGACCCAACCAAACTGTATATCTCAGAGATTACACCCTGCAAACCCTCCACTTCGCAATTTTTCAGGAACGTTAAAAGTTTATCCATATCTTCCCGTCCCATTTGACTGTCTTTTTCATAAGCTCTTTTATCCAGTTTCTCTAAGATTCCCATTTCAACTACCACAGTTATTTATTACTTAATTTATTTATAAGTATTATCCTACTAATTTGTCCGTAGTCTCTTTCACAGGCCCCGCAATCAGGAATTTAGCAAGATCTTCTGGGTCCGGTGTTTCCTTTTTAAATATGGCTGTGCCTGCATTTATTATAGCGTTTAAAGTTCCAAGTGGATCTTTAAAAAACTGAACAATGGAAAGTGTGGCTAAAAAAATCTTAATTTCTGTGGCAGCTTTAGGGAACATTTTGCAAAGTCCCCTTCCTAAAATTTTCATACCAACGTTAGGACCCACTCCACTCATCACTGCCGATAAACGATTAACCCATTTCCCCACAGCCGTGGTTTGAAGGATTTGATGAGATCTTTTTAATATTTGTGCTATCTGATTTGATTGTTTTACAAATCCTAAACTTCTCAAAAGCTGGTTAAATGTAGAAGCAGCTTTTATTGATGCACTCTGAACCATCTGGAGATACTCATCGGGAATTAATCCAAACACTATTTCAGCCCCAAAACCAATTAAAAGAGATTCCCATTCCTTTAATTCTTCATCACTTGGTTCTGAAGTTTTAAGAGGCTCAGGATTCCACTCCGGGATATTTCCATTGGTAGTTCCACTTGAAACTGCATTTCTAACACCCCGAATATCCCGAGCAAGCTGACCACCGCCCAGAACTGGAGGATTTGAAACCCCATTAGAACCTCCTGAAGAATCACCACCAGTTCCACCTGAACTCTCATCCCCAGAAACCTCAGGAGCCTCTGTATTGAATAGTGGATCAACGGTTAAAACGTTCAAAGGACCGTCCACAACATTTTGAGTAACAGAAAAGTCAATTTGTACCACATTATCGAGAGGGTTAAGATCCTGGAAATTCGATGAAACAACTGCCACAGTACTGCTTGACCCCCATTGAACTGCCTGCAGTACCAGTTCCAGCACAGCTGTACCCCCAGCAGGTAGTGTTCCCACATTCCAAATTCCAGAGAGTGTATAGTAGGTTCCCGGGCCGTTGCTGATTAAAAGCTTCAGATTTGATGGAGTAATATACTTAACAGTTACATCCGCAGTTTTTGGGCCTTTGTTCCATGTTTGAATGGTTAAGAGAACTGTTTCACCCAGATCAAGAACCGTTTTATTCACGATCATGTTGACCATCAGGTCTGTTCCGGATTCATTCAAGTTTCTCACAGATAAGCTGTAAACAACTGGAGACTCTAAAGCATTGAACCTTTCAAGACACATGGAAACTTCCAGATATCTGCCTTTAGGGGTTAACTGAGTTTTAACTCCATTCTGGACGTTCTCCCACTGCGACCAGTTGCTCTGGTCGTTGGAGCTTCTGACCTTAACCGTTAACAGTGTACCCAAGGGCTCATAACATGTCCAGGTTACACGTCCCCAACATGCGTTCTCAAACCCTGAATCATGAACAACAGTCCAGGTACCCTGATCGTAGATACCATTATTTGGAGCTGTCATGCTGCCCAGTGCATCGTGAACCCCTCCAACTACCCGTTTGGAGAGGTCAACACCGTTGATCTCAGGATCTATGCGGTGAATGTACTCACCGCTACTTTCCAAAACCCATATTTTGCCATTAACATCCTCACTCAACCCTAAAGGAAGAGAAGGAGTAATTATTCTGGCAAGTACTTCTCCATCAGAGCTGTAACGTGTTACTCCTTCTCTTTTACCGTTGAACCAGTGGTTGTAGTAATCTGCAACCCACAAACTGCCATCATGGGAAACCAATATGGAACCCTCGTACATGTATGAAAGTGATTTGGTCCAGTTAACTATGTTTGTGGTTGTATCGAATCTTGCCAGCTTTGTTTCAGGCCAAAGCCAGTGGTTGTATATCTCGTACAAAAATAAGTGGTTGTCATCGTCCAAAGCCATGCTGTAAATGGGGCAACCCACATCAAACACCTTCATAGTTTCTGTGGAAGGATCCAACCGGAGCAGATTGTTACCTCCAGACCATAAAATACCAATTTTATCCATCAGCACATAGGAAGGGCTGTGATTAACCTTTGAAACATCGATTACCTTTAATATTTGACCATTTTCGTTATCAATGCAGTAATATCTGTTAGTTTCGCTGCTACCCACCCATAAATTGTTTTGTGAATCTATGGTCAGTGCCTTGATTCCGTTGGCATAATTGGCATAGCTCCCCCGGTAATCTCCTGGGATGTATGTGCCCTGAGTTTCAGAGGTTAAAACAACCTCATAAAGTACACATTCATCCGAACCCCATGGCAGAAGTTCATCAGACGTGATTACTCCGTTTCCATCCTTATCATGACACGTTTCGATTGCTCCGTTATGGTTACGATCCCGATAATTTCCATTTTCGTAGGATCCTATTTTAACTAGGGTGCCCGTTATTTTATTGGAAACCCAGCAGTTTCCCTGATCATCTGCAGCCGTACGGAATGGAAATGCATTTTCCTGTGGACTGGTTCTGTAGCGTGCAACTTCCTGGCCTGTGAGCACATCAATCTTTGATACAGTTCCCTGGTTGGTGTTAGGCACCCAAAGATATTTTTTTGATAGATTAACCTGATTATCAAGCTTTAAATTATTATCAGAACAGTTTATATTGTTAAATACTCCATCCTTGAAGTCAGAAGTTGTGTTGTAGGTTCTGTTTTCACCTGTGGCGCTTACGGAACCCATGAAAAGTAGAACCATTCCTAAAACTGTTAAAAAAACAACTAATTTATTGGGTTTGACATTATCCCTTTTTAAATTGATGTAAGAACCTAAAAAAACTAAAAGAATAGCAATGGCTGAAAAATTGAGGTAAATGCCAGTACTTTCCATTGGAATAGTGTTATGCTTAGGTGGGGGCATATCTCCACTTCCTGAGAAGTAATTATGTGTAGTCACAGCATAAGCCTTGTTTTCGACCTTAATATTATAATTAATCTGATTTAAAGGAGGTAACGCAGGAAAACTCAAGCTAAAGAGGGTTGTGGAACCCGGTGCAATAAATCCAATGTACCATGACCCATTTTGATAGTAACCCTGACTTGGACGGGGTGTGGATCCCTGAGGGATCTTAACTGGTACCGCTAGATTGAAGGCAGTGTCAAGACCGTTGTTGTGCACAGTTAAAGTGTGGACCCCATTTTTTGTGTTATTATTCACTTCCAAGTTAAATAGGGGAATGTAAATACTCCCAGATAATTCAGAATTAGGTAAAGGATCGTATTCATCATGAGTTTCATTCAAATTATAAATCAAATTTTTACCAGCCATTTCTGGAGTTATTGTGCCGTTAATTTCTATGTATGCACTTTCACCAGGATTTAAAGTTCCTATGGCCCAATCAGAACCATCTATGAACCCTTGACTGTTTATGGGCCAGATGAAGCCGGGAGGTAAATTAAGGTGGACAAGGAGGTTATGGGCTGCATCCGGGCCATTGTTGATTAATTTGGTAATAATTTTAACGTTGTCCCCAACGCTTGGATTTGAATTGTTTAAAGTTGTTTCCATCTTAACATCTGATCTTATGGTTCGAACCATGAGATCGTAAAGGATCGGAGATTCGTAACCTGTGAGTCTTATTAATTCTGTTTCTATCTCTAAATATCTGCCTTTTGGGGTTGAATTAAGGTGAAATCCATTTTGAACTGTTTCCCAGTTTGACCAGTTTGTTCTGTCGTTGGAACTGCGTGTTCTCACCGTTACTCTGGTTCCTGCAGGTTCAAAGCACGTCCATGAAACCAACCCCCACTGGCTGTTTTGAAGGCCAGAATCATGAACAACTGTCCATGTTCCTTTATTGGTGGTTATGGTGTTTGATATGGTTCCTGTCATATCACTGTAGCCGTAGTGGGTGCCCCCGATTATCTTCTTTGATAACTCCACCCCGTTGATTATGTTTCCCACACTGTCTTTTTGGTTGTTACTTGGGTTAATGCGATGTACGTATTCATCACCATAATCCACCACCCATACTTTACCCTGGTTATCCACTGAAACCCCTGTGGGTGTGGCTCCAACTATTACCGTGGCTTTGAAGTCTCCATTGTTTGAGTATCGGGTTACTGTTCCTGCTGCAGAATTGGCTATCCACACGTCTCCATCATCGGTGACTGCCACTCCCCTGGATTGGTATGGGCATGGTTTTGTCCATTCAACCTTTCCTGTTAAAATGTTTATCCTTGAAAAACATGATGAATCCCATCCTGCCACGAAGAGGTGATTGTTTCTATCGAGTCCCAACCCATAGACGAAGTGTTTGAGTCTTATGGTGGTGATGGAATTGTTACTGGTGTCCAGACGAAGTAAGTTCTGGCCACCTGCACCTGATGACCATAGTATGCCGTTCTGGTCTATAACTGCACCATAGGGAGTGTGCACCACAGATGAGAGATCAACAGTGTTCATTATCTGGCCTGTTTTTCCATCGACATGGTAATACTTCTTTGATCCATATGTACCGAGCCATACATTGTTTTTGGAGTCCACAGCTATTCCCCTCGGACCGGGATTGTTGTTGTCGTTAACGTAGGGGCCTGTGTAATTTCCAGGGTCGTACGTACCCTCGTGTCCAGGTATAAGAATAACTTCGTATAACACACATTCATCCTGGCCCCAAGGAAGGATTTCATCTGCTGTTATTATTCCATTTCCATCCAGATCTCTGCAAGTGTCTGCAACACCGTTTTGGTTCCGGTCTGTGTAGCAGCTGTTCTCTAAAAGTCCAATTTTTACTGCAGTACCTGTCTGCCGGTTTCCTAACCAGCAGTTACCCTCAAGATCCACGGTTGTTCTGGAGGGATTTGTAGAACTTTGGGGTCCAGTTCTGTAACGGGCTATTTCCATGCCTGTAATTGTATTAATTTTTGAAACTGTTCCTTGGTTACTGTTAGGTACCCAAATGTATGGGAGTGCAGATTGTGAGCCGTTAGAAAGCTGAATCTGGTTATTGGTGCTGTTATGCTCAAGTCCCACCATTGTGCCTTCATCAAAGTCTTCATCAAAGGTGTAATTTTGTTCAAATTCAGCAGCCGAAGCTGTTTCGCAAAGTATAAATGCCAATATAACTGTTAAAACAGTTAAGATCTGTTTTTGATTTGGATGTAACCCTTTCAATATCTGTATCTCCACCACCACAAGTAATATTTTTAGTATTATATGGTAATATTGAATTAGTAGTAATACTATATAAATTTTTTGTAGTACTATTGGTAGAGTTATCATGAAATTCAAAAAAAGAAGTTAAATCACTTGAAAAAAGTCAATTATCAATTGAGTCATAAAAATAGAATTTAAAATAAATTCAAGATTAAAGAGGATTAATAATGCTGTAAAACCCTAAAATTCCCCATCCCTGAACTTAACTATGGTGGTGGAAAGATACTTCTTATCGGTTGCAAATCCTTCAAAAACCTTTTCATCTTCCATGCTGCAGTTTTGAACCGATATAACCCGTTTATCACGTTTTTCTCCAGATATGATCTCTTCAAGTTCCTCAGAATGCCTAGAAGTCTTCATTATAACGAAAGTGTCGCCGTGAGGAAGTATCTGGGCTAGACGTTCGTCCACTTTAGGCACTATGACTATTATTTCATCTTTATCTGCAAGCTGAATCCCTGAAGCTGCTGCACAGCCCGTGAATGAAGTTATCCCGGGTATTATTTCCACTTCAAAGCCGTTAGTCTTCAACCTGCTTGAAACGTAGGAAAACGTGCTGTAAACCGTTGGATCCCCCAGAGTTATGAAGGCCAGATCCATGCCTTCCTCAAGTCTCCGGGCCATTAAATCTGCAGCATCATCCCAGTAACCTTCAAGCTCATTTTTATCCTCTATCATTGGGAAAAGAGGCTCCATTACCTCGTATCCTTCTTCACGTTCATCGAGAACCGGTTGAACTATTGAAAGTGCCAGACTGGGCTTTGAACTTGCTGATCTTGGTGCGCAAACCACAGGGACAGTTTTTAATAGTTTATCTGCTTTTATAGTTAAGAGTTCTGTGTCTCCTGGACCCACACCTATTCCTATTAATTTTCCTTTCTTCATATTCTGCACGCAAACCTTGTGTTGTTCTGGAAGTTCATAAAACTTTGAAAACAAGATAATATTATGATAAATACCTTGATCTATCCATACGAACTTTTATAAAACCTTCTTTAAGCTTTCATCTATTTATACCATCAACAAAAATATAAGTGTTTATGGAAAATGGCTTTTTTTGTGAGAAGTGTGGGATGATAAAGGCAAGGTGCATCTGCCCTAAAAATGGGTTTAAAGGTGCTGAAAAATCATCCCCGAAAAATAATAATGTTTCAGAGCTGAGAAAGCTCTACCCTGATGTTGATGATGAAATAATTGAGAATTTTCCCTTTTCAGAGCCCAGGCACAATCAGTTTGATATAATATCCCGCATAAGTGATGCAATAGATGAGGGCTACCGTTACATAGTTCTTGAGGCAGGCACTGGAACTGGTAAGTCTGCAATTGCCACAACACTTGCAAGGATATACGAACCCGCCTACATCCTAACCATGACCAAACAGCTTCAGAGCCAGTACGCTGAGGAGTTCGGATACCCCATGGTCAAGGGCCGTGGAAACTTCAGCTGTAAGGATGCAGGTCTGGTGGACACCTGCGACATTGGAACATGCCAAACAGTTCCAAACTCTCAGAACTTCGCATGTAAATTTGGAATAACCAAGTCACAATATGAAGAGGGCCCTTTTGCATTTGAAGATGCTTATGGAACTCCGATTCACTTCAGATCAGCTGATCAGTGCAACTACTGGAGGCAGAAGGCCCGGGCAGTTGAAAGTTCAATAACACTTATGAACTACGACTACGCCCTTCTCGAGCTTGCCTATGTTAAGCACTTCGGAAAGAGAAATCTAATGATCCTTGATGAAGCCCACAACATCGAGGACAAGCTCATGCGCAGAATGGAACTGAACATCTACAACAGAAGCCTGCGTAACGATATTAAAAAGAGCATACCTCAGAACATGATGGGTTACGACGATCCGAAGGACTGGACAGCTTTCATTCAGTCCATATATGGTTCTTACAAGGACATGGGACTTAAAGAACTGCCTAAAAACAAGGCAGACAGGATCAACAGGACAAAGGGTAGGCTCAGCGAGCTCATGAACAACCTGGAGGCCCATCCAGAAAACTGGGTGGTTGACACAAGTCCCGGTGCTGTTTCCTTCAAACCACTGAAGGTGGATGTCTACGCCAATGAAAGACTGTTCCAGTACGCCGATACTTGCATCTTCATGAGTGCAACCATCCTGGATCATGACCTCTTCTGCAGATGGCTTGGAATAGACCCTAAAGAGGTTTACTACCTCCGGATAAAGAGCACCTTCCCTGTGACTTCAAGGCCGGTTCACATCAAAAGTGTTGGGCCCCTTTCACAGCGAGCAATAAGAAGAACAGCCCCTAAAACCATTCCAATACTTGAAAAAATACTTGAACACCATCACAGGGAAAAGGGACTTATACACACCCACAACTACAAGTGTCAGGAGTACATCATGAAACATTTGCAGGACAAACGCCTAATGAACCATGACAGTAAAAACAGGGAGTACAAACTCCATGAATTCGAGAAAAGCAAGGATCCCCTTGTGCTTGTGAGTCCATCAATGAGCGAGGGAGTGGACCTGCCCTATGAGAAGTGCCAGTTCCAGGTGATCTACAAGGTGCCCTTCCCATACCTTGGTGACAGGCAGATAAAAAAACGTAAGGACATGGATCCCAAGTGGTACGCCTACAAAACCGTTATGACCCTCATACAGGCCTACGGTAGGGGAATGCGTGCCGAGGACGATTACTGTGAAACCTACGTCCTCGATGGAAACATAAAAATGCTTTTCAGAAACAAGTTGTACAAATCCCTGGTACCTGAATTCTTCAGCGAAGCCATAGAAAGGGATTGAAACAATTTAAAATCTTTTTTAAAGATTTAAATCATTGCACTGAAAAATCAAGATTATAATTTGAATAAAAGAATTAAAATAAAAATTTTTAATCTAAACTATAACAGAGCCATAAAAGTTTTGAAACTTCGGTTATTCAGTTTTATAAGAATTATTCCCATTTAGCCCGCCATTCCTTCTTCTTCTCAGGGGACATCCAGTGGCTACCGTCACAGAAGGGTTTGTTATCGGATTTTCCACACTGACACAGGGTTACCCTGTTTCTGATTTCATAGACATGACCATCCTCAGATTCTACCGGAATTCCTCCCCTGACCCATATTGGACCTTCACAGTCCTTCTGAGGGTCATGAACCATTACTATGGATGGTTCAAATTCTGGTTCAATTGTTTCACCTGTTCCTTTATCCACCAGAACCAGCCTGCCGGATGGGCAGCTTTCAGCCTCTTCAACTGCAATTTCTCTGGAATTGGGGTTGTCGGATTCTGCAACAAGTTTTCTTATGCCTCCCTCCCTCATACAGAAGCGTGAATGATCGCAGAGGGACCATACATCCAGCAACTTCAGGGTTGGACCCTCTGTTTCCACAGCCTCGTCAATGTAATGTTTTCTACTGGCAGTTTCAGTGCCATTGAATCCTGCCGTAACATGATTGCCGTCACAGAATGGCTTGTTCTTTGACTGTCCACAACGGCAGAGGGTGTAGGTCTCTCCACATGGAACTTCCTCCTTGGAACACCACTGGTAAGAATTCCCATCTTCATCTGTACCTATAGCCATCCTGTAGAGTGGTACTCCACCTGAAACTATGTATGGACCGTTTTTTAGTATTCTGATCCTGAATTTTGGTAGTTCATCTTCAGATTCCATGGAATGATCTATGGGAAGTTAAAATTAATAAATTTTTATAAAGAGAAATACCCTTGAAAATAGCATTAAATAAAAATTAGCGGACCTGGGGGGATTTGAACCCCCGACCTTGGGATCCGAAGTCCCACGTCATATTCCTGGCTAGACTACAGGCCCATGAAAATGTATCTCATTTAGAATCAATTAGGTGTAATTCAAATATAACTCTGTTCACTCATAAAGTTTTTGGGAAATGAAAAAAATTAGGGTGTTATTTCAGTTCCTTGAATATTCACTGAAACATGGTATGCAAACTATCTCACCATTTTCAACTCGGGCCCTGTGCTCTGCAACCATCTCCCCACACTTTGCACAGCGAACTGACCTGAATATTCTGGCTTCCTCTGGAAATTCTGTTTCAACCTTCTCAACCTTGAAGAGTTCCTCTGCTGGTGCTGTGAGTATCTTATCTGTTATTTCATCCTTTATCCTTTCAAAATCTTTTTTATCTTCTTGAGTTGCGCCTTCAGAGAAGACCTTCTGCCTTGCAGCTGCAAATTCAGGATCCCATGCTTCAATACTGTCTTTAAGGGATATTCTGACGGCTTCACCTGTTTTTCTGTTCATGAATGTGTATACTTGTTTACCGTGGTCCTTGAATATTAGGTTACCTTTGCCCATTGTACAGCCCGTAACAACCTGAATTGCGTCAACGCTGCAGCTGTCGTTTTCAACAACTGCTAAAAGCTCTTCATCAACTGCACGGGGAGATATCAAGTTTTGGATTGCTATTTCTGCCACACGGTAGCCTATGGCAGAACCTGGGCACACATGGCCGTGGAACTTGGTTACCTCTGAGAATGGGATTATTTTGACTGTTTTTTCCATCTTTTATCACCAACTATTTCTAAGTTTTAGAGATTATATCATATTATGTCTTATAAATCTGGTGTAAAAAACAAGGCAGAAATTTTATTTTACAAAGGGAAGTTGTTAATCAATTTTTCTTTAATTTTAAAAAAAATGAAATAAAGGTTTGATATGTGCTTAAACAGTTTTTAAATCCTGATTTTCTTCTATTTCGGGGTTGTAATCAGTTTCATCTTCAGGGTTGGCTTTGAAGTAGCCTTCAAGGTACATAAGCCCGCTGAATCTGCTTCTTGCCATGCCGGAGTAAACACTGAAGATTATGTACAGAATTCCGCCTACAACCAGTCCAGCCATTCCAAAAATCCGTGACCACAGATTTACATTGAAAAAGATGCCTATAATACCAAGAATTATGAAGAAAACGAAGACGTATGCAAAGTAGGTTAACGAGCCTATTCCTTTGATGTATCTAAATATAGTGCTAAATTCAAATGCAGCACCAAAACGTTCTGAATGTGCCATATTAGCTACAGCCATGATGTAAACCATAGCAACCAGTATGTTAAGTATCAAACCAACCAACAACAAAAGCAAATAAACTGCAGTTTGGGAGCTTCCAGATCGTGCTGAAAAGCCTATACCAACCAAAGATAGGATTATAAGCGCGAGGGGAACTATGAAATAAAGTATGTTGGATACTATGTACTTCAAACCATCTGAAAACATCTTGCTCCACTCATCAAATACAGGAAGCTCATCTGAACCATAAATAGTTTGCTCCACTATTCTAAGAAGGTATCCCCATGCCAGAAAAGCAGGAATAATCAAAATACTTCCTATTAATAACGCTAAAAGCCCCAAAAATCTTCCCAAGTTGGAAAGAGGATATTTCAGGGAGTCTGAAATTATTTCATCGATACTTATTCTAAAACCTCCATTCCAATTTTACTTATGAGGATATGGCTTGGAGAGATATAAGTATTACTATTTGTGCCTGTAGGAAATAAGATAGTTATTAAAGGGTTTGGGGAGAATTTATTCATGAGAATCAACCATCATGTAGATCCAATAGGATCATCATTCAAATCAGGAGATTAAAATGCTTGCCAAAAGAATCATACCATGTTTAGACTGCGACCTCCAGGTCCCCCACGGCCGTGTGGTCAAGGGAGTGGAATTCAAAGAGATACGCTATGCCGGAGAACCTGTGGAACTTGCAACCCAATACTACGAGGACGGTGCAGATGAAATAGTGTTCCTGGACATAACAGCATCACACGAACGCAGGGAAACCATGGCAGACGTTATAAAGGCCACAACAGAGAACGTTTTCGTGCCAATCTGTGTGGGCGGGGGAATTAGGAAACCAGAGGACTACGTGAACATGCTCAGGGCAGGTGCAGATAAATGCTCAACCAACACGGCTGCAATCCACAATCCCGACCTTATAAATGAGGCTTCAAAGGTGGTTGGAAGCCAGGCTTGTGTCATAGGCATAGATGCTAAGAGGCGTTACGTTTCAGATCCAAAGGATGCGCTGGACAAGACGGTTATTGAAACTGAGAAGGGTTACTGCTGGTTCGACTGCAGCATCTACGGTGGAAGGGAATTCACGGGAATAGATGCCCTGAAGTGGGCAGCTGAATGCCAGGAAAGGGGGGCTGGAGAGATCCTCCTAACCTCAATGGACAGGGACGGTACCAAGGACGGCTACGACCTGGAGCTGACGCGTGCAATGAGCGAAAACCTGGACATACCTGTAATTGCGTCGGGTGGTGTAGGTAATCCCGAACATATCTACGAATCATTCACCAAGGGTAAAGCAGATGCCGCACTTGCTGCAAGCATCTTCCACTTCAAAGAGTATCCTGTGTACGTGGTGAAGGAGTTCTTGAAGGAGAAGGGTGTTGAGGTTAGGGTGTGAAAAACCTGATTTTATTTAAAAAAATTTTTATATTTCCAAATTCTCTATAAACGTAAAATCTCATCAATCTTAATAAGTCTAAAATCCAAAAAATAAACAAGTGACTTTCAGGGGACCATAAATTGGTAAAACGAAAACACATCTTTCTTGATGAAACAACAAAAATAGCAAGAATGGAGAATAAGATAAAGAAATACGAGAAGTTCAAGCCCTACGATCAGAAAACTGTAGAGGAGGACTTCCGCCAGCAGGAAAAAATGGCCCAGCTGAGCATAGTGGCCAGTAACTTCATGATGACAGGCCACAGCCCCACACTGGTTTTAACCAAAAGGGAAGAAGGGGACGAAGTTCTCCTACCAGTGGGTGGAGGTCAGAAAGACCGGGCCAAAGAGATCATATCCAAGGTTGACTTCAGGAAGCTCTACCGTGCAGGTAAGGGCAGAAAATCCGACCCCATGATGATCATAACTGCCATCTGCATGTACGTTATGAGGCAGGACAACCCCAGAAGAGGGGACATAAAATATTCCAACGATTTTATCAGGAAAGTTGGAGTAACCAAGGATATTTACCAGCATATAAGCCAAAAGCTTGACTCCTACATGAAATCAGAAAATCTGATAGGTAGCTCCATATAGTGATAGCAAAAATATCGAGCACCTACTTTTCTGATTCATTTATTGCAATTAACAATTTACATAATCGTTTTATCGTCTATTTTTGAAATGTTTAAAGGATTTTTTAAGCAAATTTTTAAAAAATAATTAATTTTAAATTTTATTTAATGAAAATAGTATTGATCATCAGGAATAGGTTATGATACGTTCTTATGGGATAACAAAATTTTTTGCATATTTAGATATTCCTAATCATTATCTGAAAATTGTTTAACTCTTTTTTGCCAGATTTTCTTCCACACGAAAAATAACTATCTTCTTCACCAGTTCAAATGGAATTGGTTTATCTATGGGAAATTGCACGGCACCTTTTGAGCTTTTGTATGGTGATAAGTCTTCTTTAAATGCTTCAATACCGGAAGGTGTAGGATAAAATCCTATATGATTTTTGTAGGCTGCGAAATGCACAAGGTTGCCCCTGAGCTTAAATGTTGGCATACCATAACTTATGGTTTCTTCAGATCCAGGGGCCGATTCTTTGATAACCTTCCTCATTTCTTCTAGGATATACTGTACATTTTTTGGAAATGTTGCTATATACCCATCTATCGTCTCGAATCGTTTTCTGGCCACCTAATTCACCAACATAATATTAGATAATTAGTTAATAATAAGTTTTAATCCCTTAATCCTTTTTTCTAATTTTCATCAATTAAAACTTCCAATCTCAGACCCAGATAATATTAAAAATATCAGTTGAACTTCAATTATTTTGAAGTATTAATTAAAAAATTCAATATATTTATATAGAATAACTTAACAATTTTAATTTAGAAATCAATAATATTGAAGTTATGTTTTAAAGGGGGTTTGATATGAAGGCAAAAAAATTAAAAATCCAGGTTAAAACAAGCAAATTTTCAATCCCACTTCCTGCCTTAAGATTTTCAACCGTTAGATGGGTATCTAAATTAATCTTCAAGTATTGTCCTTCTAAAGTAGTTGCAGGAGCACACAAATCTAGTGAAAATGAAATCATTGAAAGCATCTTAAAGAACGTTACCTACGAGGACATCGAACAGTTTATCAATCAGCTGGAACAGGAACAACCATTCGAAATAGTTGACATCAACACCTACGATGAAAAGGAAGGTAGGGTTGCAGTGAAAATTTACACAATTTAAGGAGATTGGAGCTATGAAACGTGAAGTACCAGGAAGCTGTCCCATATGTGGGGGCGAAATCACAGTTACCGAGATCAAGTGTAAAAAATGTAAAAGCGTTGTTCAGGGCGAATTTGATCTTTGCAAGTTCTGCAGGCTGAATGACAAGCAAAAATACTTTGTTGAAGTGTTTATTAAAAACAGGGGCAATATTAAGGAAATTGAAAAAGAACTGGGTATCTCATATCCCACAGTGAGGAATAAACTGGATGAAGTGATTTCAGTTCTGGGACACAAGGTGGAAAAACCAGCCATCAATAAAAAATCCATTTTAGAAAAGCTCCAGAATGGAGAAATCAGCAAAGATGAGGCTTTGAAGTTATTAAGTGGTAAATTATGAGGGGTGTTGAAATATGTCTAAAGATATATCGGAAGAGAGAATGAAAATTTTGGAAATGGTTGAAGAAGGAAAACTCAATACTTCAGAAGCAATGGAGTTACTGGATGCTCTGGAAGGAGATGAGATTGAAATCAAACCTAAAACAGATGCTAAATGGTTAAAAATCAGGGTTAAAACCATGGATGACAACCCCAAGGTAAATGTGAACATACCTCTTTCCCTGGTTGATGTGGGATTAAAACTAGCCAAGAAATTCGATCCTAAGTTAGAACAATCAGGTCTGGATCAAATTGACCTCGATGAGATCATAGAGGCTGTTAAAAACGGGGCAGAAGGAAAAATTGTTGATGTGGAAGACGAAGAGAATCAGACCAGAGTTAAGATATATGTGGAATAGGTAAGATGGATCAATCTTTCTATTCCCCTGATTTATTCTTTAATCTTTATTTTTAAATTTAATGGATTTTTAAGGAAATTTTTTAAAAATGAATATTTATAGAGATTATTTAATCAAAATAGGTTCTTTTATCAAAAATCATATTTTCTGATACGTCGCTCTATATATTGATAGCAAAAATATCGACTACTTCTTCTGAACTTTATTTTAAAATATATTATTAATCATTAAGCACCTATTTTTGACAGTCCACGATCTCGTTATCAAAAAACGATTTATCTAATGGATTGCAGAATATTATTAATTTTAACCCACTGCAATTTAATAGAAGGTGATCACACTGCCTAAAGAAAGGATGTCCAACACTTCATTCAAGTTTATGAACCTGAGCTTTAAAATAATGGATTTTATCCATCCCTACATCAAGAAAAGGGTGAAAACATTCGGTATAAAGAAGGGAATGAATGTGGTGGACTACGGATGCGGACCTGGACGCTACACAACAGAATTAGCCAAACTCGTTGGGGACCAGGGGAAAGTTTACGGTGCAGACATCCATGAAATGGCCATGGATGCTGTGCAAAAGAAAATAAATAGTATGGGGCTTAAAAATGTGGAAACTGTACTTATTAATGGCTACAGTTGTCCACTTCCCGACGGGATTGCAGATAGAGTCTGTGCACTGGACATGTTCTTCATGATCCAGGACCCAACCACATTTCTAGGTGAGCTCAGGAGAATCACCAAACCAGAGGGAGTACTCATAATTGATGATGGACACCAAAAAAGAGTCCTGACCAAGAAAAAGATAATGAACTCTGGACACTGGAAAATCCTTGAAGAAAGTGAGGATCATTTGAAATGCAAGCCGATTTAATTCCCGCATTTGGTAATGTGATTCATTCATTGTATTCAAAATGCGTAGAGAAGTTTAAAACACGAGTTACACAATTAAACAGCATATAACCCATGATAAAGGACTTTATAAGGAAATTTTTTAAAAATAAATATTTCTGAAGATTATTTAATCAAAATAATCTCCTTTATCAAAAATCATGTTTTCTGATACGTCGCTCTATATAGTGATAGCAAAAATATTGACTACTTTTTTCTGAATTATACTTTATCATCATTTAAAAAAAATAACTATTTCATATTAATTTATGAATTATTTAGAAAGTAAATTTATCTTATTTTTAAAATTAAACTATTTTATGAGTTTTATTTAAAAAATAAAAAAATTATGAAGGATCATCCTTCATTCATTTTATTCTCCCTCGTCTGTGGTCATTAGCAAAGCCAGCCAACGTGTTTCATCAAAGTTTTCCAGATACTTGATAAGTACCAGAGTTAAGGGCACTGCCAGAAACATTCCAGCCATTCCCATAATCCAACCCCAGATGAATAATGAAACGAATACCACAAACACTGACATTTGAAGTCCTTTTCCAGTCAGTCTTGGGAATACATAGCTTTCGGCTATGGTGTTAACTATCACGAAGAGAACAGTGATGCTTAATGCTCCCCATATACCGTATTTGGCCCATGCTACCAGGATAGGAGGTATGGCAGCTATCATAATTCCAATGTAGGGGATAAATCCAAGTACAAAGGTTAATATGCCCCATAGAACTGCAAAATTAATATCAAAGACAACGAAAATGCCCATAAAGCCCAGAGCGGCCAGGAAGTTCACCTTTATCCTGATTACAAAGTATTCAATAAAATCAGCAACCAGGTCAAAGGTATGTTTCAGGGCAGGACTTTCTGCACCCAAACCTTTTACTAGCCTTGATTTTACGTAAGGTAGCTCATAAATCAGGAATATGATTGCAAAGAGTAAGAAGAATCCCATCTCTATGATCCCGGCAATATTTTCCAAGGGTATGTTGGAGAAGAGGAACTTGACGATTTGATTAGCATAAGTGGCCAGGAACGAATTAGGGTCTATGGTTATGGTTGATGCTGCTGCCACCAGCTGACTTATACTCAAGACCATAATTGCCAATAATCCCAGTCCCAAAACAAAGGTTAAAGCTATGGTTATAAGAATAGACACGTTGTAAGAAAATCCCTTCTTTTTAAGCCACATCAAAAATGGATAGATAAGTATGCTGATGAAAATAGCAATGAGTACCGGTCCCAAAATCGGAGCAACGAACTTCATTCCTATAAGTGCCAGGATAATAACAGATATGATAAGAATTTGATTTAGAAAAGGTGGTATTTTATAATTTTCGCCCATATTTTTTGTCCCTCCCAAACAGTTTTTCCAAAAAACTTATTTATTATATTATTTAATTAGACTCGCATAAATAGGACATATTTGTTATTAAAAGGAAAATATTATCCATAGTACTTACTTAGTCCCATAAATTTCATGGTATTGGCCCCGTAATGTAGCTGAAAGGGGTTTTAAATATTTCAGAGGATTTTAACCTAATATAAAACTATTAACCCATTTTATAAGGAAATTAAGATTAAAAAATGATTATTAACTGTTAATTAATCAAAACCCATACTCTTACCTGGAATCGAAAAATCTGATAGGTAGCTCTATATAGTGATAGCAAAAATATCGACTTACTCTATTTTGAATTATTTTCCTTGAACAAAACTGAAACCACTAACATGGCATGGCCATCGTCTGGAAAGTCTTTAAAGTTCTTTTTAAGGTTTTAGAACATTTTTACTCATTTTATGCTCCTTTTATCTTCAAATACCTTGCAGAATCTATAAAATACATTCAATGATTTTGATTTAAAAAATTCTAAATATTCTTAGAATCAAATAATGATAATATAGATTCATATTTTATTTTAAGCAAGGGATCTTGCCCATGCAAAGCCAAACCCCATCCAAATTTTAGGTACCCCTGGTGAGAATACAATCGGAAAGAGGTCAAAAAGTAGTTTCCACTGGAATTTACGGGCGGATAAGACACCCTTTATACCTTGGAGGTATCCTAATGTTTTTAGGTGGTCCTCTTCTACTTGGCTCCATCTACGGGTTCATCTTAGGCCTGCTGATGTCAATGTCCCTAGTTCTCCGCACCATCGGCGAGGAGAAAATGCTGACGGAGGAACTGGAAGGATACGCAGACTACAAAAAGAAGGTCAGATACAGGTTAATTCCCCACGTATGGTAACTACTTTCCATTTTCCAGGGCTTCAAAGATAAAACGGGGCTTTTTACCGTATTTTTCAATGAGTTCCGCAATTTCTTCGTCACTACCTGCCATGGGATGGTTTCTAACTATTTTCATTATCTCTTCGTGACTGTAGGAGATCATAACCACGTCAAAGAGCTTTTTCAGGATAAAAACCAGAATTTTAGATATAAACTGGAAATCCGTGAGAATGTCGTACCTCACTCCTCTGAACTTCACAACCCATGATGTCTGGCACAGCAGGTTTATATTTTTCAAGTCCTTCCTGTGTTTCAGGTACTCGTATAACACCCTAAAATATAAAGAAAAGGTTCCAGGCCCATTTTTTTCTGTCCAGAGCCCCAGTCCCATTTTATTCTTGTCAAGGTGCTCTGAATCAAGGAATTGATCAGCAAAGAGAACAGCGTCGTAGGAAGCTGCCATTTTATAGACCTCTTCCTTGGATTTAAGCCCCATATCATCTTCTATGGTGTCCCAAAATATTTTAAACACCTCTGAAGGCTTTGTATGGGCATCTATAAATAAAAATGTGTTGTAAACATCAAGTTCCTGGCGAGATATGGCCTGATATATGTTAGCAGATTTACCTGTGCCTGGAGCCCCTAAAACAAGTAAAATGTGCCCTTTTGATTTTTTTAAACACTTCATGGCCTTACAAAGCTCGTAAAATGAATCTGTTTCAAGGAAGTGTTCACTGTCACTTGATGAGAGAACTTTAAGATTTACCATCATTATGTATTTGGTGGGAGGTGATTATTGGAATTTTTGATCACACCCCAGGCACCCGTTCAAGGTATCGTCCGATCACAGATCTGTTAAACACCATATAATGAGTATTAAAAGGTATAAAAATGTAATTTTGAGGAAATAGCCCATTAATGGTTAAATTAGAGTAAATTCATAGTAATAGAATGGAAAAAACCATTAAAAAGGGAGGAGTTGCCCCTATTTTGAACAGTCCCTGATCTCACGCATCCATGATTTCACTGTTCAAACTTGTTTAACGAAGGTGCCCTTCCGCAGATCCTTGAGAGCCTCCACTATCTCTTCATCTGTGTTCATGACGGGGCCGTAACGGGCAATAGGTTCATTTAATGGTTTTCCAGATATTAAAAGAAATCTTAAAGGACCATTAACAGTGGGTGCTTTGACCATATCTCCCTCCCCAAAGATGATTAAATGATTAGAAGCCTGTGGAGTTATCTTCTTGGTTACCTCCAATACCTTGCCTTCAAAAACATAGGCAAATGCTGTATGTCCATGTTTAACTGGCTGCTGGTAAGATTTCTCTGGAGGAATGGAAACGTCCAGATACCCAGGATCAGCAAATATTTCCTTTACTCCACCTTTAACTCTTTCTACTTCACCAGCTATGACTTCTATCATCACCCCCATCCAGTCTAAGCTCTGGAATTTGAGAGGACGTGACTTCCCTGTAACACGGGTGGCCATCTTTAAACTGGATGGAAGGTTCACCCAGAGCTGAAATCCATCCTCAATCACTTGAAAGGGGAAGTTTACTTACCTTCCAGGCAACAAATCCGCCCAGAACATTGAATGCACCTTTAAAACCGGAATCCCTCATTTTATCCATGAAGTAACCACCCCTGACTCCACTTTTACAGTATATAAGGTAGATCTTATCTTTATCCAAATTTTCAACCTTCTTCTGGAATTCATGGCCATGGTAGTCCATATTTTCAGCACCAGGAACATGTTCCCTTTCAAATTCATCCCTTGGCCGGATATCCAAAATACTGATCTCTGGACTTTCTTCAATTAATTTAAGTGCATCCTGAGGAGTTATGGTTAGAAATTGGGGCATGTAATCACCTTTTTTTATTATAAAATTAATTTTAGGAAAATCCACCCTATCTACATGTTCCTTATATGTTTTTATAAAAAAATAAAATTTGTGAATGGATGTTTTTGGGTTAGATCCTGATCTTCCCTTAAAATTTGAATATTTTAAGAATGAATTTCAAATGATGTGGAAAATCTCCGTGAAAGTTTAATGACCAGCACATTTTTAATTAAAAGAAAGGGATAATTAATAATTGAAAAAGGATAATTGTGCAGGTATCAAGAGTTTTAAAGGAGATGGATCATGTCACTTGTAATAAACACAACAACACCTGAAGGGATAGTTCTGGCTGCAGACAGCCGTCAGTCCTACAGGAACCTTAAGGGAATGGCCCGTATCGGCAGCGACAATGCTATGAAACTTTTTCAGATAAACAAACGTGTTGGAGTCGGAATAACAGGCCTGGCATTTCTTGCAGATGATGGAATCTTCAAGAATATAAGCAAGTTCATTGAGGAGTTCAAGAGAACCTCCAAGATCGATAAGATGGATGTTGAGGAGGTGGCGGAGAAGTTGCACAGCTTATTCAACAAGAAGTACCACTGGCAGGAACAGCTAGACCTTGCAAAGGCCAACATAGAAAACGACCTCAAGTCAAAGGGATGCGAACTTCAGGAAATCCACAGGGAAAACTATGCCCTTAAATTCCGTTTCAAAACTCCACAAGGAACAATTGAAGAAGGAATGGCTGGTGTAGATATGATTGAACTTCTGGTTGCAGGTTACAACCGGGACGGTTCCCACGAGGTTTACGGATGTCAGATACCCGGTGAGGTGCAGAGAAGAAGGAACAGTAAGGAAAGGAATAACGAGTACGGTAGTTCCTGGATAGGGCAGGGAGACGTTGTTTCAAGGATAGTTCTTGGCTTCGACGGCAGGATCGGTAATGTGCCATTCACCAAGGATGTTTCAGCAAGGATTGGAGATGCTCAGATGTACGAACAGCTGAAAGGCCTTGAATATGCAATTCAGTGGGGAACAATGACCCTGCAGGATGCCGTGGATTTCTGCACCCTCATGATCCAGACAACTGCTGCAATGCAGAGGTTTTCGGATGGAATAAATGCAGATCCAGGGGATATGCCTGGAGTGGGCGGACCTGTGGATGTTGCCGTGATAACTGCAGATAACGGATTTGTCTGGGTGAACAAGAAGAAACTGCGATCTGGAGGGAATGAGGTGGATTTGAGGTGATCCTGGAAAATTAAGAAAAACTCCTAATTTTTTTATTTCAATTCCTAAAATACATTTTTCATTATAAATCATTATTTATTGCTATTATTAATAAAAATTGAATATTTTATTGCTATTATTCTCAATTTTACACTTGAAATGTATGTTTAAATTCATGGCAGTGAAAGTTGGGATCATCCAAGGTTTTATATAAAACACACGTGAAACTCATGAAAAACAGGTGAAACATCATGATGCAAAAAACCCTCAGAATCCATCCAAATGGCCCTTTCGACCTGAAACTGACTATTCAAAGCGGTCAAACATCTCAACCCCCGTGGAAATTCGTAAATGGAGAGTTTCAGGAGTTGTTGATGATCCAGGGCAAACCCTGTTTCATTGGTATACACCAGAAGCCAGATGATCTCGATGGACCCCTCACACTCCGTGCAGAATCAAAGTATGAGATAGAAGATGATGAGATCCGGTCAAAGGTATGTGAAATATTTGACCTTGAACATGATTTAATGGAACTTTACAGCTTCCTTGAATCAAGTGAAAAACTCCAGCCTACCATAGGATTCTGCAGAGGATTAAGACTCTTCAAAGCCCAAGACCCCTTTGAGTGCATTATTTCGTCCATATGTTCGGCAAATAATTCCATTGCGCGGTGGAACAAATCCATACTCCAGATAAAGGAGAAATGGGGCGATGAATTCGATTTTGCTAGTGGCGAGTTCCACAGCTTCCCCTCACCCGAAACCCTCATGAAGGTTCCAGAACACGATATTGAGGAGATGGAACTCTGCGGATGTATTGGAGAACCTTCAGATTACAAAGAGAACCTTAAAAGCTGCGGCGTAGGTTACCGCTGCAGTTACATGAAGGAAGCAGCTAGAATGGCCCATGAAGAAATTGACATCACGAAGCTTGGGGATATGGACTATGATAATGCCTTTAACGAGGTTCTGAAATTCCCTGGTGTGGGTCCAAAGGTTGCTGACTGCATACTCTTCTACGGCTACGGAATGGGGCAGGCTTTTCCTGTGGATGTCTGGATTGGAAGGATAATTTCGGCCCTGTACTTCAAAAGAGAAGAGATAAAACCTCCAAAGGCCAGAACATTTGGAATGGAGGAGTTCGGGGAACATGCAGGTTATGTTCAGCTTTACCTATTCCACTACGCACGTAAATCTGGACTTCTGGAGTCCCTGAAAAAGAAATAGGATTCCTATTAGGTGGGCATGTAATTTATGTAGCTCAGTATCCAGATTATGGAAAAAAACAAGAGCAGGAGTCCATAGAGCTTTGTCTGCCTTTCATTCTTCATGAGAAGGTACACTCCAAAAACTGGAGATGGAATGAATCCCAGTACCCCCATCAAATATCCCTTTAAGAAGAAGTACAATCCTAGGAAGTAAGCCCCAAAACTAATAATATAACTTATATTTATCTCTTTTGTGTGCTGTCTCTCATCTATTTTTGCTTCCAGTTCTTCACTGTCCATTTTTCATGCCCTCCATATGAAAATCCCATTAACTACTCTATGATCATGTTATTCCAGTTTAAATAATTTTTAGATTGACACGTCACGTATAAATCTTTTTATTTTCAGTTTTGGAAGTTGAAGGCCAGATTTTAACCTAATCATTCCCAAAATATTTAAAAAAATAATCTTTCAGAATCACTGAACAAAATAGGAAAGCTGAATAAGCACTTTGAACATAGTATGGAACATGAGTTTTATGGGAGGAATCTCAAAAAACCTGGAAGAATTCCGTGGGATAACCCGTAGGTACTAAATTTATAAGAATTTTTGAGATTTTCATATTCTACTTCTATTGTTTTATCGTTTTCATCCATTTTTATCACTTAAAAACAAGTTTTCAGAGGGATTTATCTCTAAAAACTCCCCTATAAACCTTATGAAATTATAGGATAATTAATAGTAAATAGGAACACAGTCTTTAATGGAAGGTGAATGTATGGGGAATAAAAGCACATCAGAATATGGAATGGGCTCCGGAGAGAAAGTAGAATCTGTTAAAATTGAATCACTTAAAAAAAGGATTGAAACCATGCCTCCAGATTCCTCCCTCAAGGAAGTTTCTGAGGTGATTATGGAAGCTGTAAAAACCATCACATCCAGTGAAAACTGTTACGTTGCCTATTTGGACCCTGAAAACCATGACAGTGTTGGAATTTCATTCTCCCACATGACTGGGGAGTGTCAGATGTACGCTGAAAGGGGTGAGGCCCGTTTTAAGGTGAGAAAGGACGGAACTTATGGTGGACTTCTCGGATACTCCCTCGATACTGGTGAATCCTTTTACGTGCGTAATCCTTCAATGCACCCTGCAGCCCATGGAATACCTGAAGGCCACGTTCCTGTATCCCAGTTTCTATCTGTACCTGCCAAGTACGAAGGCGAAATTGTGGGCCAGATCGTTCTAGGGAACCCCTCACAGGACTACACATCACGAGATGTGGACATGGCAGATGCTGTGGCTGATATATACGCTGAAGCTGTTAAAAAATTATTTTACTGATTAATAATCAATATTTTTAAATTTGATATTTAAAATGGATTTTATAATGATTATAAATTCTAAAATAAGTTTAATGTGAATTTTTCAATTGAATCAGCATTATTTTAAAATAAAATTAAAAATGAAGATAATTTAAAAATAATTAAAAGGGGGTGAATGTGCCCCTTTTATTCATCGGTCACTGTGACCTTGTTCATTACGTCGCCAGGGGTTATCTTGTTGACAACGTCCATTCCCTTCACAACTTTTCCGAAGACTGTGTGTACTCCATCAAGGTGTGGCTGTGGGCTGTGGGTTATGAAGAACTGACTTCCACCGGTGTCCTTACCTGCATGGGCCATGGATAGGGCGCCTGTTCCGTGTTTGTGTGGGTTTATTTCACATTTTATTGTGTAACCTGGGCCACCGGTTCCATTCCCTTTAGGACATCCTCCCTGTATCACGAAGTTTGGTATGACCCTGTGGAAGGTTAGACCGTTGTAGAAGCCTGAATTTGCAAGTTTTTCAAAGTTTTCAACTGTGTTGGGTGCCTCTTTATCAAAGAGGGTGAGCTCGATGTTTCCCTTATCTGTTTCAATTAATGCTTTTTTCATTTTATCACCTTGAAATGATTTTCCAACTGGAAACTAATATTTTTGTCATCTTATTAAATACAAGTATTCTGCCAGTATAAAAACCTTTAATATAATATGAAATTCAAATAAATAAAATGATTTATAACGTGCAAAACAATGAAACTGGAACTTTTTTTCATTGGCATGGGAATTTCAGGCTTTAAAATTTTTTATCATACTTTAGAAGTTGCTTGAAGAATTTTAATCAATTTAACTCATAAAAAAGGTGAATTTATATGAATACAAATGAAATTATGGATTTAGATAAGAAATACGTTATGCAGACCTACGGTCGTCAGCCACTGGCCCTTAAAAAGGGAAGTGGGGCAGTGGTCTGGGATGTTGAGGGTAAATCTTACATAGACTGTGTTGCAGGTATAGCTGTGAACAACGTGGGTCATGCACACCCAAAGGTGGCTGAAGCCATCTGTAATCAGGCTAAAAATCTCATACACACATCCAACATCTACTACACAGAGGAACAGGTTACCCTGGCCGAGCTTCTGGCAGAGGTTTCGCCCCACAACAAAGCTTTCTTCTGCAACAGCGGTGCAGAGGCCAATGAAGGTGCAATAAAGCTTGCACGTAAGCACACAGGAAAGGGTGAAATAATAACTATGAAAAACTCCTTCCACGGCCGTACCATCACAACAATCACTGCAACAGGACAGACCAAGTACCAGAAGAATTTTGGGCCATTAACACCAGGTTTCAGCTACGTTGATTACTGTGATGTTGAAGCTGCAGCAGATGCAATAACAGAAAACACCGCAGCAGTTCTTGTAGAACCTGTACAAGGTGAAGGTGGAATAATAGTTCCTCCAAAAGATTACCTGAAGGAGCTCAAGAAGGTGTGCCATGAAAATGAGGTTCTGATCATATTCGATGAGGTTCAGACTGGTTTTGGAAGAACAGGGGAAATGTTTGCATCCCAAACCTTCGATGTAACCCCTGACATCACAACCCTTGCCAAGGCCATTGCAGGTGGGTTCCCAATGGGTGCAGTTCTTGCAAGTGATGAGGTTGGTGAAACCTTCGAACCTGGAGACCATGCAGCAACCTTCGGAGGCAGCCCTCTGGCATGTGCAGCTGCAAAGGCTTCAATAAATGTTATACTTGAGGAGAAGCTCCTTGAAAAATCCCGTGAAAATGGTGCCTACTTCAAAGCCAAACTCGAAGCTATAAAGGATAAAAATGAAGTTGTTAATGATGTACGGGGCCTTGGACTCATGCTGGGAATGGAAATCAACTTCCAATGCAGTGAACTGGTTGATAAAATGCGTGAAAATGGCATAATCGTTAACTGTACTGCTGGAAACGTTTTACGGTTCGTTCCACCTTTACTCATAAGCCGTGAGCAGATCGACACAGTTACCTCTGTTCTTGAGGAAGTTCTCAAGGGTTACTGAGATCCCTTTAAGGGATCTCCCCTTTTTTAAACTGTTTTAACCCATTTTTTTAATTTTTAATTCAAAAATCGTGTTCTATAAAAATTTTAAGGATTCATGGACTTATTTATGGAGCACTATGGAGATATGATGGGCCTGTTTGGCAACTTGTTTTTGAATTATTTTTTTTTGCTTTTTTACCACTCTTTCAGTTTCTTCCATAACTACAGTCCTCTTTAAAAGCCCAATAAATGCCAAAAATGCCATTAATATACTTAAAACTGCTCCAAAAAGCACAACTCTGTGCATTCCTGTGGTTAAGTTTTGGGCTGCTGTGCTGAAAAGATGACCCTGTTGAAGAACATCTGGTGATATGGCAGTGTTGAGAAGTATACCTCCGAAGCAGACTGCAAAAACCATTCCAAGATTTCTGGTTGTAACTATGATACTTGATGCAACTCCACTTTCTTTGGGTGGGGTTGATGCCATGAGCGCCCGATTTGTTGGTGCCTGGAACAGGGCTGTACCCACTCCAAGAAGGGCCAGCCTCAAAAATACGTCCAGAGCCGTTGATGTGGTTTGGAGCTGTGTCATTGATAAAAGTGCAAATGCAGATATGACTGACCCAAGTAATGCTGGGCGCCGTGACCCCCATTTATCTGAGAGTGCCCCACTTACAGGGGCCAGGAACATCATTATAAGGGGAGATGCTGTTAAAACCAGCCCTGTGAGGTTTGCATTCAGGTGAAGTACTTTCTGCAAATAGAAAGGCATTACAAAAAGCAGCATGTACATACAGATGTAATTAAAGTGCAAACTCACGTCAAAGGCTGAAAAAGTTCTATTTTTAAAGATTTTCAGGTTCAGCATAGGATTTTTGGCATGGAGTTCATTCCATATAAAGAGTACCAGGGTTGTGAAGCTGAAACCTGCAATTAGGAGTGCTGTAGTATCCAATCCATTTTCTATGTAGTTCAAAAAGTAAACAAGCGAGAACAAGCATGCAAATTGCAGTAACGTTCCTGGAATATCCCATTTAACAGCACGACGTGCCCCCCTAACAAGAACCTTGTAGCAGATAATAAAACTCATGATGCCTAATGGGACATTTACAAGGAAGATAAACCTCCATCCGAATGTTTCGCCAATTATCCCCCCAATTGCCGGACCCAAAGCCAGTCCCACTGCTACAGCCACAGAGTACATGCCCATTGCCTTTCCTAGCTGATGTTTTGGGAATGCCCTTTTTACTATTCCCATGGAAACTGAAAGCATCATGGCTGCTGAAAATCCTTGTATAGCCCGGAATATTTCTAAAGACATGATTGAAGGAGACATACTGCAGAGAATTGAGGATACTATGAAACCAACAAGTCCTGCCAGATAAAGCCGTTCATGTCCTACAAAGTCACCAAGCCTACCAAAAAAGAGCACCATACTTAATAGGGTGATAAGATAAGCTGTTAAAACCCATTCTGCTGTTGTTATACTCGCATTGAAAAAAGTTGCGATGGTTGGGAGTGAAACGTTAATTATACTTGCGTTCATTGGCACCATTACAGCGCCTATTGATATTGCTATTAAGATCTGCCATTTATTGATATGGGGATCTTCCAAAATTACACCTCAAATTTGAAACAACGAATAAATAAACCATGAATTAACCCAAAAAAGAGTTTTAAATTCAAATTAATCTGTTATTTATTAAATCCACGGTTGAAAGTAGTGTTAATGTTAAATAGCAGTTTAAATCTGGATCAACTGCCAAAAAATAAACCAAACTTTCAAAGTAGATCCAATTTTATTTCAAATTGTCTAAGTAGTCACATCATCTGAAAAAAACCAAATTAAAAATTATCGTCATTATATTTTTAACATTAATATATTTTTGTGGCATTGTTTATATACTTTTCTACGGTTACTCCCAGTTGATGAAGTCAAAAAACAGCGCATTGAATCCAAGTGGTTATGGTACTGTGAAAAATATGAATCCTGTTTTTTAAATTATAATTTGAATTAAAAAAGCTTTTAAAAATTTTTAACATATTTTTTTGTGCTCTAGGGATTTTATAAAGGAAATTTCCATTAAAAATCAATTTCTACGACACCTTCTAACTTCAATATAATCATATACCTATTTATAGACCTTCTAATATGATTGGCCCATCCAGATTAAATAGATCTGTTCCTATCCTTTCAATACAATGTCAAGGTTTCTACTTGGGCCATGATCAAGGTCAAGGGTAAATTTCCATAAATATTTTTATGCTGAAACATCCAACCTCAACATATACACATTGATTATGGAGAAACACTGAAAATATGTATCCCAACATTTTATCCCTGATTTCTTTCCTTATATTTGCTATTTACCTTTCTATAGGCATCTACATATTAAAACTCAGCCCTGAATCTAAACTAAACCGTTCAGTTTTTATTTTATCAGTTATATTCGCTATCTGGGCATTCGCATACACTTTTTTCTATTCTGCCCCGGATCAAGCATCTGCATGGTTCTGGTACAAGCTCTCGGCATTTGGAAGGTGTGCATACCCTGCGGGACTGCTTCAAATAGCACTCATACTCACCAGAAATGATAAAATATTCAAAAAATGGTACCACTACATCCTTCTCTACGTGCCTGCAATATTCTTCATCTACGAGACAGTTACAGGTTCATTCACAGGACCCGGGCTTGTGTGGATAAATTCCCAATGGATAGACATTGCAACCAGCTGGTGGTACAGTTCATACATGGTTTACTTCACAGTCCTGCCTGTGTTATCCTACCTCCTCATATGGTTATGGGGAAGAAGGTCGGAAAGTCCCAGAGAAAAGAAACAGGGAAAAATAATTGTTCTAACTGCCATAGTAGCATTCATTCCAGGTTACATTGTGAACGCTGTTCTGCCATTCATAAACATCTTTGTTCTTCCTTCAATTGGTCAGATCATCGCTTTAATAGCATTTACAGGAATTGGATACGCTATTTCCAGGTACAAATTCCTGCAAATGACCCCAGATATAGCTGTGGATGAAATAATTTCCAGAACAACAGATATGATCATCTTCCTCAACAGAAGGGGAGAAATAGTGAATATAAATGAGCAGGCTGAAAGGATTCTTGGATACACTAAAAAAGAAATTATAGGGACAAAATGGACTGTTTTACTTCCGAAAGAGCATATAAAACCTGTTGAAAGGAAAATAGTTGATATGATCCATGAGAATGCTCCTGAAAAACAGTACATTGAGATGGATTTGAATTACCTAACCTTGAGGAATGAAAAAATTCCGGTTAAAATGTATTTTTCAGTTATCAGGGACGAATATGAAATTAGAGGCCGATTAATCGTTGCCCAGGACATGAGGCAAACAGAGAAACTTGAGAATGAAATAAAAGCCAAGGAAAAAGCCCTTGATGAAAAAGAAATGCTCATGAAGGAGATACATCACAGGGTTAAAAACAATTTAACTGTTATATCAAGCCTTCTCAGCCTGCAGTCACGTTACATACAAGATGATGAAACAAAAAGCATGTTCAAGGAAAGTCAGAACAGAGCAAGATCCATGGCCCTCATACATGAAAGACTTTACAAATCAGATAACCTTAAAAGCATTGATTTTGGTAATTATATAGGTGATCTTGCATCTGAACTGTTTAGAACCTACTCATTGAACAATGGAAATGTGAAATTAAATGTAGATGTGGACAATGAATTCCTGGACGTGGACGTGGCAGTTCCTTTGGGGATCATAGTCAACGAAATAATATCAAATTCCCTTAAGTATGCTTTTATAGGGAATAAAAAGGGATACATAAGCATTCACTTCCATAGGGAAGAGGATAAATTTGTTCTCAATGTTGAAGACAATGGTAATGGAATACCTGAGAATTTCAACTATAAAAATTCAGATAGTCTCGGAATAAAGCTTATAAACAGTCTTGTGGAACAGATAGAAGGAAAAATGGAAGTCAAAAATGATAATGGAACTTGCTTCAAAATCATCTTCAAGGAGACTGTTTATTGAATAAAAAAATTTTAAGACATTTAAAAGTATGAATTTTTGAAATAATTAATTTGAATTTAATTAACAAATAATTTAAGTATTAAAAAGAATAATTGGAGTTTTAAATTCTGTTTTCTGGGAACAGTTTATATTTAATAATTTTAATATACATTTAAGTATTACTTTTAACGTGTTTCTTAATTATAAAAACTTTTATAACACCAACAACAGAAATTTAATGTTAACTTCATTTTCTCATTTTTTTGGAGGACAGCAGATGAACTTTGATTTGGAAACTAATGAAAAAGGAAATTTAAGCATAGGCAAGGAGGATGCATTGGAACTTGCCCAGAGGTATAAAACCCCGCTTTACGTTATAGACGAGAATAAAATACGTGAAAACTACAGAAGGCTTTACGGAGCTTTTTCACAATACTATGAAGATTTTAAGATGTACTACGCCTGCAAGGCAAACACGAACCTTGCAGTCATGAAGATCCTTGAGGAAGAAGGAAGCGGAATAGATGCAGTGTCTCCTGGAGAGATCTACACTTCACTTCTTGCAGGATTTGACCCTTCAAGAATTCTTTACACTGGAAACAACGTTACAGATGAAGAACTTGAATTTGCACTATCCTCTGGAGTCAGGTTAAATGTTGACTCCATTTCACAGCTGAAACGACTTTCAAAGCTTCCAGGTTCTGAGGGACTTGAAATATCCTTCAGGGTGAATCCAATGGTGGGTGCTGGACACCACGACCACTGTATAACTGGAGGACCCCTGAGTAAATTTGGAATCATGGAAGAAGAAGCTGTAGATGTCTACAAAATGGCTCAGGATATGGGTTTCAAACCTGTTGGTATACACAGCCACATAGGCTCAGGAATACTCGACCCTGAACCATTCATGCTGGCTGTCAGAACTCTCATGGATGTTGCTGGAAGGGTTCATGAAGGTGCAGGTGTTGAATTTGATTTCATAGACTTTGGAGGAGGTATAGGAATACCATACACTCCAGAGGAGAGTAAACTCAATATAAACGTCTTCGCAGAGAAGATAACAGACCTCTTCAAGGACAAATTAAAGGAGTACGGCCTTGGAAAACCAACCATGTGCATAGAACCTGGCCGTTACATAGTTGGAGATTCTTCAATACTTCTAACCAGAGTAAACAGTATAAAACAGAGTTACAGGAAATTTGCAGGTGTTGATGCTGGTTTTAACACACTTCTCAGACCCACAATGTATGATTCTTATCACCACATCGTTGTTGCAGACAAACCCTATGCAGAGGCAACTCAGAAGATAGATATTGCAGGGGACGTGTGTGAATCTGGAGACTTGTTTGCAAGGGACAGACCAATGCCTGAAATTGAAGAGGGTGATGTACTTGCAATATTAAATGCAGGTGCCTACGCATTCTCAATGTCTTCCCAGTACAACAGCAGACCAAGGCCTGCAGAGGTGCTTGTGAATGATGGAGAATCTGAAGTTATTAGGGAAAGGGAAACATTCGCAGATCTATTTACCAAACAAAACGTTCCAGTGAGGCTTCTTAAATGATAAATGAAATACAGATTGATGATAACATGGAAAACGATAAATTAATAATATTTTCAAAGATGCACGGACTTGGAAACGACTACGTTGTAGTGGACGAATCAAAAGAGGAAATAATCCCAGAATACAAGAAGCCTGCCTTCGTTGAAGAGGTATGCAGACGAGGATTTTCAGTTGGAGCAGATGGAGTTATATTCGTTGCCCCTGCAACAGTTGAAGAGGCAGATATACGTTTCAGAATATTCAATGCAGATGGAAGCGAAGCTGAAATGTGTGGAAATGGAATCCGGTGTTTTGTAAAATTTGTTTTCGAAAATGGAATAGTTACCGAAGAAAGCATGATGGTTGAAACCCTTGGCGGCCTTAAAGAAGTTGATTTAAACGTCAGGAACTGTCAGGTTGTATCATCAACTGTGGATATGGGATTTGCAAATTTCAACGCCGATGAAATACCCATGAAACAGGGTGTAAGTGAAACTGGTGAATTTCTGGAACAGGAACTTAACGTTGCTGGAGAAAAGATGAAGATGAGTGCTGTGAGTGTTGGAAACCCCCATGCAGTCATATTCACTGAGGATGTTGAAGGTGTGGACCTGGACTTTGTAGGGCCAATAATAGAAAATCATGATGCATTTCCACAGCGAACCAACGTTCATTTCGTTAAAATAATAAACAGGAACGAAATAGAAATGTTAACCTGGGAGAGAGGTGCTGGATTCACCTACGCCTGCGGTACCGGAGCAACCTCCTGTGCACTTATAGGTTACAAACTCGGAAAACTCGATGAAGAAGTTCTTGTCCATCTTCCAGGTGGAGACCTTTTAATACTTGTCCAGGAAGTGGATGGAAAACTCAAAGCATTCATGGAAGGAGAAGCCAAGCTTGTATTTGATGGGGTAATGGACTTCGCGTTTTAAATAGTGATTGATTAAAAAAATATAACCATTAATCATCACTTTAAACCCATTTGATTTAAACTTAGATACAATTTAAGGATAATATCTGAAATTAAATCATTTTGAAATCTTTTTTTAAGTTTAAATAATAAATAAATAGTTTTAATGGAATATTGTTCTTATTAAGTTGCTATTGAATTAAAAATTTTTAAGACAAGAAATATTTTTATTATCCTTAGTTAGGAATATGATATTATGATTCATGAGTTGACTAAAATTAGAAGAAGTAGAGGATTGCAATGAATTTGTTAATAGAATCTATGAATTCCTTTATTAATTCTCTGAACACTAGGGAAATGGCACTCATGATAATAGGTATTGTATTTTTAATAGTGATATCTTCTATTAAGAAAGTAAGAAAATCATTGCTTGATGTAGTAAGGATATTTTTTTCTTCTATTAAAATTTTAGTTCCTTTTATAGGAATGATTTTGTATATATCTTTAATTTTATTTATATTATATAATATAGGGTTTTTGAATATGAATCATGTTAAAGACGTGATTTTTTGGTTTTTTATCGTCGCGATTCCTTTATTTTTCACATCAAATAAAGTCAGAGAGGATAAAAATTTTTTTAAAACTAAAGCGGTTGAATATGTTAAATTAATAACCATTTTTGGCTTTTTAATTAATTTTTATACTCTTCCTATACTTGTTGAGCTAATATTACAAGTTTTTTTATTATTTTTAATACTTTTAATAACCGTTTCTAAGACTGATAAAAAATATAAACGTGCTGAAACCTTTTTAAATATAATTTTGTTAATTATTGTTGCTTATTTAGTTATATTTTCCATAAACAGTTTATTCGTACATCCTAATGATTTTATAAATATAAATACGTTAATTACTTATATTTTACCCGCAATTTTAACAATTTTATTATTGCCTTTTATTTATTTATGGGCATTATTTATGAGGTATGAACTGTTTTATGTACTGTTGAAATTTCAATTTAAAGAGTCAAAATTAGTTGGATATGTTTTTAAAGAAGTATTTAAGAGATATAATCTGGATCTATATGGGCTAGATGATTTTTTGTCGAAGTTCCAAATTTTTAATATAAAAAGAACTGAAGATGTTGAGAAAGAAATTCAAAAAGCAGGAAAAAAAGTTAAATCACAAAATGAGAATATTGAGTGATTTAATATTTATAATAAAAATAAGTAGGGGTTTGAAATTATTTGAACCTCGATTTTAATATTTAAAGCCCATATCTTCTTCTGGCTAATTCAAAATATGATATATAAGTGATATAAATTAATAATTAATAATTCAAAAAAGCATTCAAATCATTTATTAGGTAATAAAATGGCCAAACAGATACATAACAATAAGTCCCACCCATCAAAGGAATCTGGGAGGTGGATCCAACACTCCCTGATAAAGCCGGGTAAAATTGAGGCAAGGCTGTACCAGCAGGTTCTGGCTGCAGGTGTACTTAAAAAGGGCAACAGTATGATCGTGGCCCCTACAGCCCTTGGAAAAACTATCGTTGCTGCACTGGTTGCTGCAGAACGGCTTAAAAAGTTTCCAGAGTCCAAGGTTCTGCTGCTGGCACCTTCAAAACCCCTGGTTATCCAGCATGAGGAGAGCTTCAAAGAATTTCTGAAGGCGCCTTCAGCATCACTAACAGGGGCTGTAAACCCTAAAGAAAGAATTAAACGATGGAATGCTTCTCAGATAATTTGTGCAACTCCCCAAACAGTTGAATCTGATGTTATATCTGGAAGGTATTCTTTAAAGGATGTTTCACTCCTTGTTTTTGATGAATGTCATCGTGGTGTGGGTTCCTATTCATACGTTTACTTGGCAGATAAGTACAGTAAGGAGGGTGAAAATAAGCTCAGCCTTGGACTTACAGCTTCTCCGGGATGGAACAATGAAAAGATAAAAGAAGTCTGTGAAAATCTGTTTATAAAGGACGTTGTAATTAAAACTGAAGAAGATACTGATGTTGAACCCTACTTCAATCCTGTAGAAGTTAAATGGATTAAAGTGGATTTAAAACCTGAATTAAAGGAAATAAAATCCCATATGGATAATGCCCTCAAGGCTCGTTTGAAAACCCTGAAACGAATGGGGATATTAAGGTCAATATCCAACGTCAGTAAGCGAGAGGTTCTCATTGCACAGGGAAAGGCCCAGAGGAGAATAGGGAGTAGTGCTAGACCTCCTAAAAAATGTTTCCTTGCAGTTTCTCTTTTAACAGCTGTTATAAACATTCTTCATTCCGTTGAACTGCTTGAAACCCAGGGTGTAAGCACGTTGCACAGTTACTTCAGGCGTTTCAAGAAGAAAAAAACCAAGGCCGCAAAAAGCCTCATGAATGATCCTGAATTTTACACTGCAATGGAACTTACAGAAAAAGCATTTCAGGAAGACATAGAACATCCGAAACTTGAAAAATTGATTAAAATACTTGAAAAGGAGCTTAAAAATCCTGATTCAAAGATCATAGTTTTCAGCCAGTTCAGGGACACTGTGAACAACATATACGATAAATGTCTTGAAAATAACATAAATGCGGTTAAATTCTTTGGACAGGCATCCAGAGATACTGAAAAGGGTTTAACCCAAAAAAAGCAGAAGGAAATAATAAAGGACTTCAAAAAGGGCGTTTACGATGTTCTGATATCTACCAGTGTTGCTGAGGAGGGTATAGACATTCCATCGGTTGATCTGGTTGTACTATACGAGCCAGTTCCTTCAGAGATAAGAATGATACAGCGCCGTGGAAGAACTGGTCGAAAGAACAAAGGAAAAATGATCATCCTCATAACCAAGGGGACACGGGATGAATCTTACTACTGGTCCAGCATCAACAAGGAAAAGAAGATGAAGAAACAGCTCTCAACGAGTTACAGAAATGATGATGTGTCCTTCAAAGAAATGAAAGATAATTTTGTTGGAACTTTCAAAGAATCCAAAGCTGCTGAATTTAAGGATGAAATTGAACATTCTGAATCAAAGGATTCATCAAAGAGTTTAGATCAGACAAAAAAGGTTTTGAATCAGACACAAGAAGGAAATGATCCTGAAACAATGGATACAAAAGAAAGTGATAGGGAAGACAATATTTTCAGACCTGTTATTTATGCAGATTCTAGAGAAGGTAATTCTTCTGTTTTAAGGGAACTTGATGGGTTAGATGTTAAAATAAGGGTTAAAGGTCTTGCAGTTGCAGATTATCAGGTCAGTGATGATGTTGCAATTGAAAGAAAAACTGTAAAAGATTTTATAAGTTCTATTATGGATAAAAGACTCCATAAACAGGCAAAAGAACTGGTTGAAAACTTCAAAAAACCCTTGATGATCATTGAGGGGGACAACCTTTACTCTGGATTTGTGCATCCAAATGCTGTGAGAGGTGCCCTTGCATCCATAGCAGTGGACTTTGGAATTCCAATAATACCAACACGTTCTGAGGCAGATACTGCGGCCATGATAACACGAATCGCATTGAGGGAGCAGAGCCGTGAAAAAAAGGCCGTGCAGATAAGAACTGAAAAAAAACCTCTGACAACATGGGAGCAGCAGCTTTATATAGTTGAATCCCTGCCAAATGTGGGTCCAGTAACTGCAAGAAAGCTTCTTGAAGAATTTAAAACTGTTAAAAGTATTGTAAATGCTGGAGAAGATGAACTCAAAAAGGTTGATGGTATTGGGGATAAAATTGCTAAAGGAATAGTTTCAGTGGTTGGTTCAGGGTTCAAAACAATTGATGGAAGGAAGGTTTACCTTAAAAATCAAAGCCGCATCAGTGTGAAGAAGGAAGATTGAAATCCTAGAAGATACTGCTTAAAATTGGTTAAATTATTATTTATTTTAAATTTTAATTGAAATAAAATTAAACAATAATATAAATTATTTAAAATATGATTAAAAGAATATTGTAACAATAAATATAAAATCAATTATCTTGAACTAATTAAAACAAAATTGAAGGCATATCCAAGTAATTGAATTATCATGAGTTTATAAGAGAGTGGAGTGATTTTTTGCGTATTCTGGTTGATGAAAGGGATAAAAAGTACATGGTTGGTGATAAGGAGTTCCACACAGACTTCGGAGTCATTAAAGAAGAGGATATAATTTCAAGTAAAGCTGGTGATGTTTTAAAAACACATCTTGGAAAAGAATTCAAAGTTATGGAACCAAATATAAATGATTACATTGATATGATGGAAAGGAAGTGTTCAATAATCCTTCAAAAGGATATTGGAATGGTTGTGGCATTCACCGGACTGGGGAACGGATGTAAAGTTGTTGATGCAGGTACTGGGGCTGGAGCCACTGCAATGCACTTCGCCAATGTTGTGGGGCCTGAAGGTAACGTGACAAGCTATGAGGTGCGTGAAGATTTTGCAGAAATTGCGAAACGTAACGTGGAAGGATTTGGATTCAAAAACCTTGAAGTTAAATGTGCAGATGTTACAGAAGGTATTTCAGAAGATAGCCTGGATCTCGTGTTTTTGGATCTGCCCAAACCATGGGACGTTGCAGATTACGCCATGGAATCCCTTAAAAATGGGGGACACATTGCAGCTTACACCCCCTACATGGAACAGTTCCAAACCTTCAGCAGAATCCTTAAAAAAGTTGGATTTTCAGATGTAAAGGTTTTAGAATGTATTGTAAGGGAAATAGAAGTTAAAGCTAAGGGAACCAGACCAAAAACTCGTATGGCAGGACATACAGGTTATTTAACCTTTGGAAGAAAGTTGTGATTGAATTTTTCTTAAACTTCGTTAAGAACTTTATTCCCTGCTTTTTTTAGTTGCTTGAAAATCAATTTAAATAGAAATTGATCCAAAGATTGAAAGTGAATTTGAAAAAGGTGAATGAAAAATTAAAAGGGATAATGAATGGAAATAGGATGATAAATGGTGTTTATATGGGCTTCGATCAGGAAAATATCATTTCAATAAGAGATTTCAGTATAGAAGATGTTGAGTACATCCTTAAGTTAGCAGAAAAAATGGAACCCATTGCAAGGTCAAAGAAACCTTCCAATGTTCTTGCAGGGAAAATACTTGGAATGCTATTTTATGAACCATCAACAAGAACCAGGCTTTCATTTGAAACTTCCATGAAAAGATTAGGTGGAAGTACCGTGGGATTTGCAGAGGCGGGTGTGAGTTCAGCTACTAAAGGAGAAAATCTGAATGATACTGTTAAAATAGTCTCAGAGTATGTTGATGCAATTGTTATAAGACATAACATGGAAGGTACAGCCAGGTACGTTTCAGATCTTGTGGATGTACCAGTTATAAATGCTGGAGACGGTGCAGGACAGCATCCAAGCCAAACTCTTTTGGATCTTTACACCATGAAGAGGGTGCTTGGAAAAATAGAAGATCTGAATGTTTCACTCATAGGAGACCTTAAATATGGTAGAACGGTCCATTCGCTTGTTTATGCACTTGCAATGTTTGGAGTGAATATGAACTTTGTTTCCCCTCCAGAACTTAGAATGCCAAAGGGAATACTTCATGATTTGAGCAAAACAGGAGTTTCAATTAAGGAAACGGATGATATTAAAGATGTTCTTAATAAATCAGATGTTCTTTATGTTACAAGGATACAGAAAGAAAGATTCCCAGACCCTGAAGAGTACTCCCGAATTAAAGGAGCTTATATGATAGATTTAAATCTTCTTGAAGGAACAGAAACCATAGTCATGCATCCACTCCCAAGGATCGATGAAATATCTCATGATGTTGATGATAGTGTATATGGAAAGTACTTCCAACAGGCATTTTATGGAGTACCTGTGCGTATGGCCATCCTTGAAACAATGATAAAGGGTTTTTAAGTTAATACTTATAGGATCCTTTAGGAAACTTTTGATTTAATTGAAAGAAATTTGATCCTTAAAAGTGTCAAAGTTAGGAAGTATAAATCAGTTCAATTGAATAATTTTTGAAGAATAAAATATTTTGAATTTTTTATTTTTTTATTTTTAGTCTTTTTTTAGAGTTCAATAGATTCTGATTTCAATAGCTTCTACTTAAAAAATGAGGTTTCATTGAAATTTTAAATTTAAATCCTTAATTTTTTTTTGGTTGATTAAATTTTTTAGAATATTTTTAGAATAATTTAAAATAATTTTTTAAAAAAGACTTGTTAAAAAAGGATTCATTGAATTATAAAAGAAAATGAAGAAGGATGAAGCTTATGTGATCCTTCCTTTTGAATTTTGATCTTAGCTCCATATTGCATCTTCAAGGAGGGACATTTCACATTGAAGATCTATGATGTTGGTTCTTCCCTTTCCACGACCCCTTGAGATTGTTTTAGTTGATATGAGGCCAAGCATTTCCAATTCATTTATAAAATCAAATATACGTCTGTAAGAAACTGAATCACCCTTAGATATTTCCTTGTAAACATCATAGAGTCTTCCGGATGTTATTTCTTCTTTTCTTTTGGTTAGGTAAATTATGGATTCTAAAACCTTTTGTTGTTGACTTGGGAGGGTCATTACAATATCAGTAACTTTGTTATGTTCAATATGGTCTTTTGCTTCCCTTACATAGCTTTCAAGAACAGTTTCAGAGCCTTTTTCATCTGCAAGTTCTCCTGAAGTTCTGAGAAGATCCAGTGCGTACCTTGCATCACCCTCCTCCTTAGCTGCAAGAGCTGCACAGAGAGGTATAACATCTTCATGAAGAACATTTTCTTTAAAGGAAAGCTGTGATCTTTCATTTAATATATCCACAAGCTGCTGTGCATTGTAAGGTGGGAAAACAATTTCACGGTCCCTCAGGCTGCTCCTAACCCTTGGTTTTATGAACTGTTTAAAATCAACGAAGTTACTTATTGATGCAATTGAAACATTTTCAGTCCTTGTTAAAGTGTAAAGAAGACCATCACCATCATTTTTAAGGAGGATATCAATTTCATCGAGGATTATGATTAATATAAGATCCTTGCCAAAAACGTTCTTTTTAAAAAGATTTCTGAATGCATTAATAACTTCGGCTTTAGTCCAGCCTCTGTATGGAACATCATGTCCCATCTGTTGACATAGTCTGGCAATAACTTGATATTCAGTTGTGTAATCTGTGCATCGAATGTATTCAACCCTCACGTTAACATTTTTGTTTTTTGAAATTTCTTCAAGTTGCTTTCGAGCGAATTTTGCAACTGCAGTTTTTCCAGTTCCAGTTTTACCGTAGATGGTAACATCTGGAGGAGTTACATTTCCTAAAGCTTCCACCCAGTATTTCGCAACTGATTTTATTTGTTCTTCCCTGTGGGGTAATTTATCAGGCAAAAATCTATGATCAAGAAATTTTTTGCATTTAAAAATCGTTTTCTTTTCACCTAATTCTTCAAAAATATTCATGAATATCACACAGTCCTGTTTATAAAAAAATTTAATTGGAGATTGATAAAGTTTTAGCCGTCACAAACAATGAAACGTTCAGGTTTACTTGTTTTATAATTGAAAACTCTTATTAAAAGCATGAATATGCTTTTAATTGAAGGATCAGAAAAAATATGATAAAATTTGAATGAAATGGGGTGATGTATTTCAAGTGTAAATTCATTCAAGGATCATGTTATTCATCCTACAGAGAGGTGCATTTCAACTGTAAATCATGTTGTAACCATAATTTTTCAGTGGCTGAGAGGTGCATTTCAAGTGTAAAGATCATTGAAATGTATCGTATTAGTTTGTGAGAGATGTATTTCAAGTGTAAAATATTATTGAGTTACAATGATTTTTATAGTTTTCGTATTATTATTGGTTGAAATATAAATAAAAAATGGATTATATGGATGAAATTCAATTTAAATAAAAAAATAACTAGCTAATGAGCAGGAAAAAATATCATAGTACCTAAAAAAATGTCCCATTGAATTGAAAATCCTGATTTAACTGTAATATATTATAAATGATTTTATTCAACCAAAAATTTATTTTTAGATTTTTTTTTATATTATATTTTTATTTTATAATTATTATACTGAAACTTTATACTGTATCTAACTATATATAAACTTAACTATTAAATATAGAAGATAACTTAATAAATCAAATTCAAAATTCATTAAAAAGTTTCTAAAAAATCAAAAGAAAAAAAGATAAAAAACCATAATACTCTTTTTATTTTAAAAAATAAAGTTTTTAAGACTATTTTAAACTAGTCATTTAAATTACACATCCATCTTTTTTTAAAATAAAAAAAAGTTACACTTGAAATTGACCTCTTTTTTATTAAATTATCCATATTTTTTATTTTAAAATTAAAGTTACACTTGAAATGTACCTCACTTACATTGAAAAAAATGATTTTTCACTTTAACTTTTTTTTTACACTTGAAATTGACCTCTCAATCCCCTTTTATTTTCAGTGTTATTGATTTTAAAATTTTTACACTTGAAATACATCTCTCATTCACTGAAAATATCAAAAAAAATATCTTGTTACACTTGAAACCATACTCTTTTTGATCCTGAGATATGGCTTAAGATTTATTGTTACACTTGAAACCATACTCTTTTTGATCCTGAGATATGGCTTAAGATTTATTGTTACACTTGAAATCAATCTCTAAATGATTTTAAGTATAAAAATGAATTTATTTAAATTTATAATTTCAATATAAATCCAATTTAAGAATTATTTCCAAAGTAGATCTTTTTTTAGTTTCTGAATTTTTTATCCAAAATAAACTTAATCTAAACTTTTTTTTTATTTTTTAAAAATTTTTTAAAGCCAGTTCCATAGGTTACCAAAAAATGAACCTTAACCTGTAAACTTAAATCATAACTCCTATTTGAACACAATTTTATTTGAAATCCACAACACAATCTATCAATACTTTTTTTAAGGTGCCAACTATATATTGACCATTAAATCAATTCAAAATCAACACTCCCATAGTCTCCTATTCTAAAAACAAAGTTTAATGATCATACAAATATTAAAAAGGTTTTTTTATGGATCCAACATCATTAATTCTAATCATTTTGATTGCACTTGTGATAGATGTACTATTTGGGGAATTACCCTCTAAAATTCATCCCGTTGTTTTAATGGGTAAATTCATAGATTATTTTAAAAATTTTAAGGAAACGTACCCTGTATTTGATAACAAATTTTTTGGTTCACTTTTCACAATTTCTTTGATCATACTATTTTCAGGGATATTTATCCTTATTTTATACCTTTCAAGCTTCAATTACTCCTTATTAATAATTATTTCATCAATTCTTATTTCAACAACCTTTTCAATAAAACTTCTTCTGAGCTCGGCTGCAAGTGTAAAATCTGATCTAAATCAAGATCTAAACAAGGCCCGAAAATCTATTTCATACCTTGTGAGTAGGGATACTTCTCAACTTTCAGAGGAAAACATTGTTTCAGCTGTTATTGAAACCTTAACAGAAAATATAACTGATTCAATTGTTTCACCTCTATTTTACACCTTCCTTTTCGGAGTTCTGGGCGGAATTGCCTACAGGGTTGTGAACACACTTGACGCTATGATTGGCTATAAAAATCCTGAAAACATCTATATAGGATGGTTTCCTGCAAAATTTGATGATTTATTGAATTATTTACCTGCAAGAATTACAGGAATTCTTGTTACACTTGCAGCCTTACTCTTAAGGTTTGATTGGAAAAACTCGTACAGGATCATGAGGAGGGATGCGAGAAAAACTCCCAGCCCTAACTCAGGATACTCCATGGCAGCAGCTGCAGGGGCTTTAGGAATAAAACTTAAAAAAATAGGTTCATATGAACTTGGAGATGATTTAAACCCATTGATTCCTGAAAAAATAGACGAAGCAATTGTGCTGACGAAGTTAACCACACTTCTCTTCATAATATTTGCTTCAATTATATTTGGAAGCTTCACACTTTTAATCAAACTCATTATCTGAAGTTTTAAAATTTTTAAGTAAGTTAAATATTCTCCTACAATTAAATTAATCTATAAAATAATAAAGGTGTTCCAATGAAAGTAGCAATACTCACAGTCACCCCAAAAGCTTATGAACTTGCAGAAATCATTTCTCATGAGCTTGAGCTTGATCCAACTATAATTAAGGTGGACATTTTCCATAAAAATGTTAAAAAAACTTTGAAAAATATTTTTAATACCTATGACTGTCTTATTGGTATAATGGCCACTGGAATAATGGTTCGAAGTATTTGCGGCCTTATAAAAAACAAGATGGAAGACCCTGCAGTTCTTGTCATTGATGAAAATGGAAAACATATTATAAGTCTGCTTTCTGGCCATTTTGGGGGTGGGAATGATTTCACAACTAAATTAGCTGATTTAATCCATGCAGATCCTGTTGTAACAACTGCAACAGATGTTAACAATAAATTAGGTATAGATAGTCTTGCAAACCGTTATCATCTTTATGTGGATGATCCTTCAAAGATAAAACCTATAAACGCGGCTCTTATTAAAGGAGAGTCTGTGGAAATATTCTTAAACAAAGAATTTGACTTTTTATCCCATGAAACTGAAGTTGAAAATTCTTACATAGTTCATTCCACTGATTCAGGGGAACATTCAAAAATTTTGGATGAATTTAGATTAAATGAGTCTGAAATGGATTCAAAAGATCCAAATAACAAACATTCTATTGAATATGATTCAAGAACGATAATTGTTTCATATTATGGAAAAAAACTTTTTTTAACCCCCAAAAAACTTGTTGCAGGTGTAGGGGCTAGAAAGGGCGTTTCAAAGGATACTGTTATAAATGCACTTGAATCCACAATGAAAATCTTAGGATTGCCATTAAAAAGATTGGATCTCCTTTCAACTGGAGATATGAAACGTTATGAACATGGAATATTGGATGCTTCCACTGAGCTGGGAGTTCCCATTGAAATAATTCCAAAGGTAAGTTTAGAAAATTTTGAACATCCAGATTGTGGAAGATCTGATTTTGTAATGGAAAAATTTGGGGTTCCAGGGGTTTCAGAACCTTGTGCGATCATTGCAGCTGGAAACTCATCTAATTTAATATTTAAAAAAACAGCTTTCAATGGAGTTACAGTTGCAATATCACTCTCCAATTGATATAATTATTTTCAATATAACTTTTTTTCAACTAATATTGAATGAACTTCGTGTTTCATTACCCTGCACCTATTAATACATTTCACATATAAACTCTTAAGAACAAAACTTTTTAAATCATAAAATATAAAGAGTTTTGGATATAGCCATTTATAAAAATAAATTAAAAATTAATTACACATTCAATTTTTACCTGGAGGTTAAACTATGAGTAAAGAAGCATTTGATCGTTGTAACCAAATTTTACAGCACATAATGGAAGATACAAGCGTTCCAAGGAATATTAGACGAGCTGCAGAAGAATCAAGGGATTTATTAGCTAAGGATGATGATGAACCAACCATACGTGCAAGTACAGTTATTTCCATACTTGATGAAATAAGCAACGACCCAAACATTCCTATACACGCAAGAACACTTATATGGAACGTGTTAAGCGAGCTTGAGTCAATTCGCACTGATTAAACTTGTTACAAACTGTATTTTGGCGCTCTCTTCTACAAATTCCGTGAGAAGAGCAGCCTCATCTAAATTTTCACCACAGGCAACAATGCCATGGTTTTTTAAACTTACAATATCTTCTTTTTCCATTCCCTTTGCAACATTTTCTGCAAGATCCATTGTTCCAGGAGCTGCATAGTCTACCAGTGGGATGACAGTATTTTCAATGGGTCCAAAACCCTCAAGTCTTTTTATTTCTACACCTGCAAATGCAAATCCTGTTGCAATTGGTGAATGGGTGTGAACAACACTTTTCACATCATTCCGGTTTTTGTAAACCTTGAGGTGCATGAAAACCTCTGAAGAAGGCTTTTTATCCCTTTTATTATTTTGATTCATAACCTCATCTATTTTATTTCCATCCATATCCACAATTACAATTTCTTCAGGAGTTACTGATTTAAGTGAAACTCCACTTGGTGTGATTGCAACCTTTTTAACCCCATTTTCAGAGAATTTACAGCTTATATTACCTGATTTACCCGGAACAAGTCCCTTTTCATATAAATAATTTGAAACTGCAGCTATGCTTTCTGAAATTTCTTTTTTATTCATCTTAACTCCCCTCTTAATTCAATATCAGTAATTGTAACATCCATTTCTTCTTTTCATCATATTTCACTTTATCATCGATTCACAGATTTCATATTCAACCCTAACCTATGAATTTTAAAAATAAATGAATTTTTAAAAATAATAAAACAGAATTCAACCCAATTCAAATTAGTTGAACTTAAATATCTTCATACTGCCTCTGTTGAGCACAGGAACTTCAGCACATGTTGGTACAATGTTGTAAATCTTCTGGAACTCAGTCTGTGACTGGAATGTCCCTGAATTTATTATATGGATCCCTTTGTACCGTTTGTAGGCGTTTATGTGAACATGGCCCGTGTGGAATATGTCTGGAATTTCCTCTATCACCAAATGGTCTTCAAATTCAGATGCAAGGGGGGTTCTTTCACCATATATCGGTGCAAGGTGCCTTTTTTCAAGGAGTTCCTTCATCACAACATCGGTGTGCTGATGTGACATTCCATTTACAGTCATGACCATGTCGTCAAAGCTTCTTCCATGGTATATCAAAGTATTTATACCTTCAAGGCTCACAACAGATGGGTTACTTACAAATTCTGCATTTTTGAGCTTGTAAAGGTCTCCTGCATAGCTTTCAGGTATTGCTGGCTGGGGCTCTGCAAGACGGCATGCATCGTGGTTTCCAGGTGCAATTACTATTTTAACATCATTTATATCCCCTAAAAGCCTTGCAGCTTCTTCGTACTGACCGTAGATATCCTTTATTGTGAGTTCCTTCTCCTGGTTGGGGTAAACACCAATTCCATCAACAAGATCCCCTGCTATAACAAGGTACCTAACATCGTTGGCAACTTCCCGCTTCTCTTCATCACCAAAATCCCCATTCATCCATTTCACAAACCTTTTGAAGGCATCTTCAAGGAAGGTTGAACTTCCTATATGCACATCAGAAATAAACACGGTTGAAAAGTCCATCTCTTTATCTTCTATCCTGGGAACTCCTGGTTGTATAACTTCTGATGCTATTACAAGATTTCCCTTTTTGATTCCAGTAATTCCAATGACTTCGTCCCTAACTATTTTGTCTGTGGCTTCGAAGAGCTTCTGGTTGTCGTTGTGTATGAGAACATTGGTGTAACCTGTTTCATCCTCTAATTCCATTATCTTATGATTGTTCTTGGTGGTCCTGATGTCGTTCACCATCCCAATGATCTTAACGTTATCGTTCATGTTCACAAGATCTTTGATGGGGTAACTTTCCTTCAACTCCACCTTCTTGTTCAGAATCCCCTTGATCTTCTGAAACCTGCTGTTGAAGTAGGCTGAAAAGTCCTTTATTTCACCACTCGTGTAGGACTTTTTACTTGCATCCTTTATAACATGAAAATCAAAGGGAACACTGGGCAGGAGCTTGCTCTGAGGGGTTTTGATCGCGGTACTGGAATCCTGATTTTCAGAAACTATGATATCATTGACTATGCTGTTGATATCTGCGTCAGTTCCGTAGCTACTTACATGGCCCTTATTCTTCAGATACTTGTCAACGATGTCTTCAGTTAGAATAAAAACATCCCTCTGATTTCTTAAAAGATCATCCAATAGAGAATCTGCAAATTCAAATGAATTTTTTTGAATACTTATTTTGTGGTAAGCCGTATCATTTATGAGAATGTCGGCGTTTGCGAATTTTAGAATAATATCATCAGTCATGAAAACCCCATGTAAATTCTTAGTTAGAACTTTAATATAAGAATTTTAGTAAATATATTTATAATCTTAATTATAATAGTTAATCCAAATTTACTATATTAATTAAAAGGTGATATTTTTGTCCAGAATTTTAAAGGTGATCCTATTCATAATATTCTTCGGTTTATTCTTTGAGGCGGGGCTTATTAGCTCATACACAATAGTCACATCCCAGCCCCCTGATGTGGGTAAACTCGTGAACATGCAGCTGGAAGAAATATCTTCCTTTTTCAACTTAGGTTCCAACTCCAACGTCCTCAGCAACCAGGCAACCATTACCATACTCAATCCATACGATGTTGCAGCCACTTTAAACAGTACAGGTGCTGTTAACAGTATAGATGTTAAGAGTTTGGTGGCCATGACATCTGATGACACGAACAATGATGTTATATCCGTTAACATAACAGCCACAGGATACAAAGACACCACGAGCGGTGGAAATACCAGTGCTATAGTCATATCTCCAAGTTCAACCTACAGTATAACAGCAACTGCAATGGGAAAACCAAGCAAGAAAGGCATTACCATAGATCTTAGCACAATTAAAATAACATCTGTAAGGAAACTATACGGTAACACAACCAGCCCATGAACCATCTTTCTTCCAGAACCTCAACCAAACCCCTCCATTTTTCAAATTTTTATTTTTAGAATATTAATTTAAACAGGTGAAAATGACATGATCAGCGTTATAGGAATTGGATCATCCCCAGAAAACATGAGCATCCGTGCCAGAAAAGCTATAAAAGATTCAGAAGTCATAATAACTTATAAAAATTATATAAAGAATATAGAAGACCTTATTGATGGAAAGGAAGTTATTTTAAAGGGTATGGGTGATGAGATAAAACGTGCAGAACTGGCCATCCAGAAATCAAAGGAAGGTAAAAAAGTGGCCCTTATAAGTTCAGGAGACCCTGGAGTTTTTGGAATGGGGAACGTTCTGTTTCAAGTTATTGGGAAGTACAGTGGAGTTGATGTTGAGGTTATCCCCGGTGTTACAGCAGCCACATATGCAGCATCCCTACTTGGAGCTCCACTCCATGACTTTGCAGTTGTTAGTTTGAGTGATATTTTAACACCACTTTCTGAAATAAAAAGGAAGGTCCGTGCTGCAGCAGAAGGAGACTTCATAATAACCATTTACAATCCACTGAGCAAAACAAGAACCCAACCATTTGAAGAAGCCTACAAAATCCTTCTTGAAACGAAAGATCCTGAAACACCCGTCGGTGTAATTAGGAGCACGGATAATGGTGCTGTAGTTACTGTAACAAACCTGGAAGATATTAAAAATCATGAAATAAACATGTCCACAACCCTTGTAATTGGAAATTCAATGACCTACGTTCAGGAGGGTTACATGATCACTCCGAGGGGATACAGGGTTTCATATCCACAGCACGAACTTGCAGAGGAATTTTACACCAGATACCTTGGAGGTGAAGGACAATCTGGCCCAAATAAAAGCTGTGAATATTATCCCTGCCACAGCCACCCTCAAAACTGCACATTCTGTTACTGTCCATTTTATCCTTGTGGAGACGGATCCACCGGTGGTAAATGGATAAAAGACAAGGGTGTGTGGAGCTGCCAGGAATGTGAATGGATACATCAGGACAAAACAGTGGAGTGCATACAGGCCACGCTACCAGAACTGCTCACTGAAGTTGATGACCTTAAGAATAAAAAGAAAGAGCTACTGAAATTAAGGAGAGAATGCATCTACCAGACAAGATAATTGTAGCCACCTGCAACTAAAATAGTAGATTATTTTTTTACTTTCCTAATTTTTCTATAAGAAATATATTTTTCATTCTATTTTACATGAATTTTTAAGTAAAGGATCAATAAAAGAGATCCATAAAAAAGAGTAATTTATTTAGGAATTCTACCTTTATCAACAATTTTATCAATTGCAACTGCAACTTCCTTCCTTAAATCCACATCATCATCCTTCAAACGACCTATTAAGGGTTCTAAAGCTTTTTTATTCCCAATTCTACCCAAAGCTCTTGCAGACTCCCTTTGAATCTCCATATCATCATTTTTAAGGGCATTTATAAGGGGTTCAACAGCCTGATCTCCAATTTTAACCAGAATATCTTCGATGTAATTCCGAACATCCCAATCAGTGTCGTTAAGGCCGTTAATAAGATTTTTAATATCTTTGTCTTCAAATTCCATTTGATACCACTTAAATTTATAATATGAATTTCATTGTTAATCAATTTTTTAATTAAGCAAACATATTGTTGATCGTAAATGGCATTTCCTACACTGGAATTACAGTATTAGTACAAAATAAAAATTAAAGCCAAAAAAAATAAAATTTTTCCTGAAAAATATTGATGAAGTTTGTCACCCAAAGAAAGTTTCATTCCTCTATCAAATCTTCAAGATCTCCGAAAACAACGTCCAATCCACACATTGTAGGTACGTAGTTTGCAGCCTTTGCTGAGTTGACCCCAACAACCTTGAACCCGAGCTCTTCAATTGGGGCCACAACCATACAAGTGTCGCAGACCATTTTACCCCCGGACTTCTCAATTATATCTGTGTAACCCATTCTGTCGGCTGCAGCCTTCATTGAAATTGATGTGCAGACCCAAAGCTGATTTTTAAGTGTTTTACCATCAACCACTTGAGCTATTTGACGAATTTCCTCGAGAGAGGCATGTGGACATCCAAGACAGATGAGATCAGGTTTTTTGTTGCTCGTTGAAAGTTTTTCATGGGTTTCGGCTATGTCTAAAGCACCTATGGATAGTTTTTCCAGATCAGAGGTTTCAACTCCCAGAAGGGCGTTGTTGTGTTCTGGTGTAACTCCCTCAACGTGGTAGAGTGCCACAGCACCTGATGATGCCAGTGCAGCACCCATGAGTTTGAGCTCATCTAAAAGGGGTTTATCCTGGAGTTTGAAGTAGGGAACTCCATCTCCAACAGCCTTACCTACTATGTAACCTAAAGCACCGTAATCTGAGCCATTCACTTCTGCATCAACTTCAACCAGAAGGTTTGCTCTTCTCTCAGTATCAAGGTGGTAACCGTACTCTGCAGTTTTACCACATATGGCTGCTGAAAGTGCTCCAGGACCCCCTTCACGATTGGTTCTTGCACCAAGCACTGAGTTTGCATAGCAGACAGCTGAAGATTCTGACCATGCAATATGGGAACCTAACATGGGTACGTTACCAACATTGTAGGGCGTGCATGTGCAAGTTGTGCTTATTCCCATCTTCTGGTAAGCATCAACGATCTGGAGCTGTTTTGATGTGAATTCCTCTGAAAATCCAAGTTCCCTCCATATCTCAAGGTCAACACCTGCCGGGTTCAGTGTTGATGGCACACGGACCTTCGCAGTTTCAGCAAGTTCTGATACAAATTCAAGACCTGCATCTCCAATTGTTTTATATGAAACGCCTGATATCTGGGCTGAACTTATATCTACGAGCCTTTCAGCTCCATAAATGTCTCCAAGTGCAACGAGTATCTCCATACATTTGGCTACTGCGGGTCCCTCTTCACCATTGTACATTCCTTCTTCTTCTCTTGTTAAATCCATAAGAATCCCTGTTTAAGCTCCAATCTGTTCTCCCACCATTTCATCCACTATGTTCAGGAAGTTTTCCATATCCTTGTAGGGTACAACCGCACCTGCAGCAACGTTATGACCGCCTCCGTTTCCATTGAAACTTTTTGAAGCAGCTTCAAGTGCCAATCCAAGGTTCACTCCCCTTTCAACCATTTCCATTGATGTTCTTCCAGAGATCTTAACTATGTTATCCATCCTTGATATGGCCAGAACAGGTTTTTCTGGATCTAAAACTTCAATTTCAATTCCTATACTTGAAAGTGTGCCCAGAACCTTTTTTCTTTTTTTATCATCTGTGTAGATGTACTGAATGTTTTCCATGCCAATGGAACCTTCCCTTTTTATCCATCCAATACCATTCATAAGGTTTTCTCTGTAGGTTTTAAGAAGGGTTTTTGCTTCTTTAACTGAACTTTCACGGTCACCTATACAGATGCTCAGGCCAACACCGTGTTTTTTGTTCTTACCACATGCATCCAGAATCTTTGAGTAATCCTCAATGTTTCGAAGTTCAGGAATTTCATTTGGAATGGAGTAAACCTCTCCAAATATTTTGGGGTTGATCTTAACAAGTTCTTCCTTCAGGAGGTCTTTTTCTTCGTTTCCAAGTTCATGAAACTTTATTCCGTAGGAAATTCCAACCCTTTCAAGGAAGGTCATTGAGCCTTCTTCATCACCTGAAATTCCCCTGAGTGCAGGGTTGAACGTGTATGAGAGTGCCTTGTAAATGGGTTCTTGGGCTTTGTAAGCTACTTTGAGGTCTTCTCTAACTTCAATGGATCCAGAATCAACCCCATCATCCAGTATGGTTTTGTTGATACTTTTAATACCATCTGAACACTGCATGTCTCCAAAGGCACCCACAAGTGCGAGACTTGATAAGTCTTTGTACTCCATGGGCCTTACTGTTAAATATGAAACTCCCGAAGCACTGACGTCCCGTGTACCGTCCAATCCATGGAGGTGGGGGTTCACGTGTACAATGTTTTCAGGTGACTCATCTACAGTTGTCTGGTGGTGGTCTGCGATTATAACATCGCTTTTCCTTCCCATTTTGCTGAGGCTGGCGCTGCCCATGTCACAGAAAAAGAATAGTTTGTATTTTTCCCTAAGGATCTTTGCCAGAACATCGTCTTTAAGTCTTGGAACGATTGTAACATGGAATTTACCTCCCTGCCGGGAGATTGCATTGCAAACAACCCCTGCAGCGGAGATTCCATCGGCATCGTTGTGGGATATGATCCGCACAACGTTGTCCTTTTTAATATGCTTGCTGAGTAATTCGCAAGCTTCTTCAGCCTTATTTAACAAGGAGTGCTGCTGTTTTTGGATCATATCTCCATCCTTCCGGAAGCACGCCTTCCTTTGTGTAGTACTTGACGAGTCTTCTTATTTTGGATTCGATGATCCTGAGACCCCTCTTGGTGTGAAGGTCCTTTTTGTTTTCCTCGAGGTGTTCCCTCACGTTAACAGCTTTCCTTATGAGGTTCATGAGATCCTCAGGGTATTCCTGTTTCTGCCCGTGGTTTTCAAGGATCTTGGTTATTTTCATCCCTGTCACGAGTTTAACATCCGGAATTCCGTACTGGTCACGTAGTATAACTCCTATCTTACTTGTGGAGTTACCTTCTTTTGTGAGCTTTAAAATAAGCTCTTCTATCTCTTCTGTTGAATATTCTATCCATTCTGGCTTTGATGCCATTACAATCACCTCTAATACTCCTTAAACTATTTAATATTATGAATTGAATTATAATTTTTATAAATTATTTATTAATTCTGAGATATCCATCCCTATATAAATCTAAATATCCGTTCTAACACTAATTTAAGCACCCACTGTTGATACGAACTGGATACAAGATACTCAATTAATTCACAGTATTTTGATCCTTCAGAACTTTGAAAAACTTTCCAGCAGATAATTCTGATATGGATGTCCTTGTTCCTTTGATTCAGAACGGTTTTAATCCTGAAGTTCTCTGTACCAGAGTGCAAACTTTTCAAGCGAGATTCTACGGTGAGAAAATTCGTTTTTCTCTTCTGTTGTCAGTTCTCCAAAGCTTTTATCATATCCTTCCGGTATGAACAGTGGATCGTAAGCAAAACCATGCTTTCCTTTTTCTTGATGTCCGATTCGTCCTTTGACAGTGCCTAAAAAAGTCTCGGGTTCGCCTTTGGGTGTGCAGTACCCAATAACCGACCTGAATTCGGCGTATCTGTCTTCAACATCGCTCATAAGTTTTAATATGCCTTCATTCCCAAGTGTATCCTGAACGTAGGAGGAGTATGCTCCTGGGAACCATTCAAGGGCTTTAATGAAAATTCCTGCGTCTTCAACAATTACTGGTTGCTCTAGACGTTCCGCTGCATGCTTTGCACCGTACCTGGCCACATCAATCAGGTCTCCCTGGATTTCTGGGTAGCCGAGGTCAGCATGTTCCAGCTGGATGCCAAACTTAAGGAAGATTCCTTTGGCTTCTTTTACTTTGTGTTTGTTACCAGTTATAAATGTTACCTTCATTATCCCACCACCCTGTTAAGATCGTTTTTCACCATCACAAAGAACTTTACTTTCATATTAATCTTTAAAATATTCCTTTTAAATCATATTTTTAATTTTTTTATCTTCATTTTTAAAAATTCACTCATCAAATGAGTCATGTGAGTTTAAAACTGAAATAAAAAATTATAATTAGGTTACACCTTAAAATCTTATTTTCACTGTTACTCACAATCCTTCAATGATTCTTAGAGGTGTAACGTCCCCTTCCACCAATATCATCTATTTTCTCAGTCACTTCTTCGTAATCTCCAGTCCCACTGTAACCCTGAAGTATGGCACTGAAGCATTCATCTGCAATTTCATGGTGGATTCCAGATATTGCCTTCTTGAAGACCAGGAGGTCCACTCCCTTGTCCTCAACCAGATCCGAAACACGGCCCAGTCCGAAGTCTATGAAAACCACTGAACCATCCCTGAGTATAATGTTGCTGGTTGTGAGGTCTCCATGGATTATTCCGCAGCTGTGGAGTTTTGAAACGTTTTCACCGATGTCCCTGCAGATCCCCTTTATCTCCCCAAGACCCTCAAGGCCCAGGCTATCAAAAACTTCCTTAACAGTTTTTCCGGGGATTTTTTCCATTAAAATGGATTTATTATTCTTATCAATATCGTAAACTAATGGTGTGACAACTCCGCATCGTTTAGCTTCACTGAGGAGTTTGGCCTCTCTTTTTGTCCGTTTTTTACGGATGTGATGGTCTATTTCCTTTATCCTGTAACCCTTACTTATTCGTTTTTTCACGAGAACGTCTTCGTCCATCCATTCTCCAGGGTAGATGTTGGCCTCGGCACCCTTTGCAAGTATGTCCCTTGGCAGCTGCAGCTCCTCAACTGAACTTCGCCTCCATGGAACATCAACCTCATCTGTTCTGTAACGCTGGATCACTCCAGTCTCCTCTAAACCACCAACGAGTCCGTGCTTGTGCATGAGCTGGCCCATCCAGGCTATCATTGCACCGTTGTCTCCACAGTACTTCATTGGTGGCATGTGAAACTCTGCGTAGTGCTCATCTGCCATGACCTTCAGCATCTCCCTGAGACGGGTGTTTGCAGCCACACCACCGCAGAGCATCACCTCCCTCTTCTTGGAGTGTGCAAGGGCCCTTTCAGTCACCTCAACCAGCATGGAAAATGCAGTTTCCTGCAGACTGTAACACACATCCTCAATTACAGCACCTGCCTCATATTTCCTTATGGCCGCAGTTAAAAGCCCTGAAAATGATAGATCCATCCCCTTAACTGTGTAGGGAAGTTTGATGTAGCTGCCATTTTTAGCCAGTTTCTCAACCTTCGGCCCGCCAGGATGCCCAAGCCCAACTGAACGTGAGAACTGGTCCAGACAGTTGCCAATGGCGATGTCAAGGGTTTCACCGAAGACCCTGTAACGGTTGGCATCAAAGGCAATGACCTGGCTGTTACCTCCACTCACGTAGAGGGTTACGGGGTCATCTGCCCCGGTTGTGAGCCTTCCTATCTCAACGTGACCTATGCAGTGGTTGACGCCAACGATTGGAACATCCAGTGAGAGCGCAAGGCTTCTGGCGGCTGTTGCAACTGTTCGGAGTGCAGGTCCAAGGCCAGGCCCCCTGGAAAATGCAACCATATCCATATCCTTCAGTTCAAGCCCGGATTCATCGATAGCAGCCTTCATTAGGGGGATTATGTTTGCTGCATGATGTTCTGCAGCTTCACGTGGATGTATCCCTCCATTTTCAGGTATGAGTGGGTTTCCCTGCGATGCGAGGATGTTACCCTCTGAATCCACTATTCCAACACCTGTTTTCTCTGCTGTGCCCTCAATTCCTATACAGATCAAATTTATCACACCTTCCTGGAATGTATCTCAATGAAATATTAACCTTATGAACTTCATAAAGTGAACTTTCTTTTCAAGTCTATCTCTTCTTATTCTGTTAGGCTGGATTTTCATAAATAAATTGTTGAAAACTTCAAGCTCAAAATTATTTAATAATTCACATTGACATGTGACTACTCTTTTTTAAAACCGGAAAATTATCTAATTTTAGATTAAATAAACTTTTTAATAATTCTAATTACATTATCACAAACTTTTAAACCTTTAAAATAAGATTAAATCCATTTTTTAAGTTAAACCACGTTTTTAAATTATTTGGATTTATAATTCTAAAATTAGCTTTTAAAATTTTTTAAAATAGATTTAAAAGAATATTTGGCTTTTATAATTTGGTGAATATTTGACTTTTTAGGGTGCTTGTGACTATAGTCACGTATTTTCCGATTTTTTTCACAAAATTTAATTACAAGTTTTTGAAAAGTATCCTCATTCATAAGACAATAATCATGGCTATGAACTTCCTGAAAATGAGTTATTACTCACAGGTCTTGTCTTGTGAAGAAAATCTCATTGAAAAAAAAGATATTGATTGTAAAAGGAGGTGAAAAAGTGCAAAAAAACATACCAAAAGGATTACTAATGATTACACTGACCTTTCTATTTACACTCACAATCGCTGGAGCTGCATTCGCAGCAACAGGCGATCAGGTAACAAATGCAATAGTTACACCAAATACCCTACCCCTTGTAAATTCTAATAGTACTCAAGGTGGTAATGACCAATTTGTAGTTAATACTACTCCTGCTCAGGGATTTCCAACTAACGGCAGTTCCTATGCCAATATAAATACTGGAAATGCTGCTGAAAGTTCTGCTAACTTAACTCTCAATTTGACCATACCTCAGGGTGCAAAAACCTTGAGTTTTGACTGGAGATTTGCCACAAATGACTATCCTCCTTTTAATGATTGGGCGAAAGCAGAAATTGTAGATGGAAATTCAGTTACCAATGTTCTGTTATTACCCAACGGAAAAAAAGTTGATGTACAAAATGCATTGAGCTATCTAAGTCCAACATATCCGAATAATATAGGTTATGCTAGAATAACCCCTATGTACACCACAACTACGGATATATCTGCGTATGCTGGGAAAAACATTCTTTTAGTTCTTTCAGTAGCAGATGCAGTGGATACTGATTTTACATCTGCTCTCTTCATCGACAATTTACACATTAAAACAATAGCAGATCTTAATCTGAATGAGTACACGAATGATGGTAACAATTGGAATTACCATACACAGCACACATTCTACGTGAATCTGACTAATAAAGGATACACTGCCAACAACGTTGTCTTAACAGATACTCTCCCTCCAGGTCTTCAATTTGTAAGTGCCTCTGACGGAGGTTCATATTCTAATGGAGTTATAACCTGGAACATTGGAACCTTGAATGCAGGTGCCTCAATACTTCGTAACATCACAGTTTATGTAACAGGCCATAACATCCTGGCTACAAATACCGCAACTGCAACAACAAGCACCTATGAAGCAAATACTAATGATAATACAGGTTCATTAACTATCAATGTACATGCAGCAGCTTCCATAGACATTTCAAAGGAATTTTGGAAAGATTCAACATATATAGAAGTAATAAACTCAGCTAACTACCACGATAACATTTGGACTGTCATCAAAGCCCATAATTACGGCCCAGATAATGCAACAAACGTTCAAATCTCAGACACTCTACCTTTGGGTTTAGTTCCAGATTATAGTCAGATTTGGCTTAGTACCGATGGTGCAAATAATTGGATCCTTACAAGTAGTTATTCTGGTAATACTTGGACTATAACTGACTTACCTAACGGTGCTGAATATTGGCTTGCAATCTGGACACAGGTTACTGCTCATAATACCACTGTGATAAACACTGCAACCCAAACTGGCCAATACCAGTATCCATATAATGGATACGATTCATCTACCGCATCTTTAACTGTAGCACCTGCAGCTAATGTTGATCTTGCAAACGAGTTCAGAGGAACATATAATGGTTCTACCATAACCCAGGCAAATTATCATGACGTCATTTGGGCTGTTATAAGCTCTTATAACAAAGGCCCTGATAATGCAACCATGACCATTGCAAATATTCCAGCAGGATTCATACCAAACGGTAACTACACGGTGAGTTATGATAATGGATTGACTTGGGTTGGGGTTGATGGTTCATTCACAGATGGCATTTGGACAATACATATTCCTGCTGGTTTGACTTACTTACTGGCAATACCGGGGCAGGTTAATCAAACAAGTACTGTAACTAACACTGCAAACCAAACTGCCCAGGATATATATCATTCTGAACAGTTTGAGACAATTACAACTTCATTAAATGTACCACCAGCTGCTGATGTTGTAGTTACTAAAACTTGGGAGAACACTAGTGGTAGTCATATAACCAATGCTAATTATCTGGATACTGTTGTTTCTCACATTACTGTGACTAATAATGGGCCTGATAATGCTAACAGTGTGGTTTTAACTGATCATTTACCAGCAGGCTTCCAGTTAAATGCAGCTCAGTCTTACATACGATACGGACAATTAGATAGTTCTAGATGGAGTTTAGCTGATTGTACTGATTGGAGTTATGATGAGGCAACTGGACTGTTCACCTGGAACATTACAAAGCATTTAGGGGTTGCTATGTACTCAGGTCTGGCTAACGCTTGTGAAGTATGGTTGTACTTCACCAACACAGCACATAACAACACCCAAGTGCTTAACACTGCAGAAGTTGACCCACAAAGTTCAGAACAGTACGATCCAAACACATCTAACAACGTGGCTACAAGCTCCTACACAGCAAACGCAGCTGCAAATGTGGGCGTAACTAAAGAGTTCCGGACTGATTACCAGAATTCAACTAGCACTACAAACACTGCTAATTACTACACTCCAATATGGGTAATGGTTCATGTAACTAATGCTGGTCCGGACGCAGTTGATGGTTTGCAAGTAACTGATATTCTTCCAGCAGGTTTAACTTACTTGAATGAGTACTTCGTATCTCATGATGGTGGATTAACCTGGACTGTGGAAGATGTTTACAATGCAACCACTGGTGTTTGGAATATCGGCTCCATGTTAAATGGTGCTGATTACTGGCTTGCTGTGCTTGCACAGGTTGATGGGCATAACACCACCATTACAAATGTTGCTAATAAGACACAGTCCACATTTGACTGGAACGCTACAAACGATAATGGTAATGCAACTTTAACTGTTCCTGCAGCAGCGGACGTGTACGTTAACACTTCTACAAGTAAAAACAACCCAAATGTTGGTGAAAAAGTAGTGGTTAGAGTTAAAGCCGGTAACAACGGACCTGATGCTGCTCAGAACGTAATAGTAACCTACAATGTACCAGAAGGTATGGAGTTTGTAAGTCTAGCATGGGAAGCAGGCTATCCTGCACCTGTATACGACCCAACAACCCGAACCGTAACCTGGAACCTCGGTAACCTCGCGGTGATTGACCCTTGGATGGATATTACGCTAAGAGCTGTCAGCGCTGGTGCAACAAGCGGTGATGCAAGTGTAAGTTCAGACACCTACGATCCAGTTTCTGGAAATAACCTAGAATCTGGTGCCATAAGTGTAGAACAAGTACAGGTAAACGCTGCAACTGTTGATTCAACAGTACCAATGCAGAAAACAGGCCTTCCAATTGGAATGATACTGACAGCGTTACTCGTGTTACTCACTGGATTTGTGATGCCAAGGAGAAAGTAGTAACAAAAAAACCAATCTTCTTTTTTTATTTTTTTTATTTTAAAGAGTAAAATTAGTTAATTCAACGAAATAACTGTTTTAAATGTTCTGATCCTTCACATTTCAATGAATGAGAAAACTATTTCTTACTGGGCTTCCAATTTTAGTTTCAAGGAAGTGAAAGATATGAAGGATGCAATCAAATGTTACGGATCATCAAAAATCCTGCCTGAAATAGAGGGAAAGGATTCATTATTCCTGTGCGTAATGGCTAGCACAGCCACATCAAGAATACCTGGCATAACTGGTGCAGGAGCAACACCAGAACTCACAGATTACACTCCTGCAGCCGACATGGAGCTTGTGGTATGTGGTGAACCCAGATGTTTGCCTGAAATACCCCAGACGGTTGTGGACGGTGCACCTGCACCCACACCTGCAGTCATAACCAAGGCCGCTCTGGAACTTGGAAACATACCCTTGATGGTTGTTGATGCTGGTGCGGCCGTAAAACCAAACCTCCCCTACTTGAAGCTCAACGAAGAACCTGGTGGAAACATTGGAACAGGCAGAGCAGTTTCAAACAGTGAAGCTATATTCAAAAGGGGAAAACTACTGGGTGAAACCCTTTCAAAACTTACAGAACACATTGTGATTGGTGAAAGCACACCTGCAGGTACAACCACAGCCCTCGGAGTTTTAACTGCCATGGGATATGATGTTGACCATAAGATAAGTGGAAGCACACCAGAAAACCCCCACGACATGAAACAAAAGCTTGTGAATGAAGGTATGAATGCTGCAGGTTTCAAAGCAGGAGAAATGAAATCTGAGCCATTCAAAGCCGTTGGTGCCGTTGGTGATCCAATGATACCTGCAGTTGCAGGTATTGCAGCTGGAAGCAGTGTTCCAGTAACCCTTGCAGGTGGAACCCAGATGATGGCGGTTTGCGCAGTTTTAAAGGCTGCTGTGCCAGAATTCGATTTTGATAAACTGGCAGTTGCAACCACAGTATTCGTTGCAGAGGATGAAACCTCGGACATAAATCATATCTCACGTCAAATATCTGAAATACCAGTTTTTGCAGTGGATCCTGCCTTTGAGAAATCCGACAATCCTGGACTTAGAAGTTACACCACAGGATTCGTTAAGGAGGGTGCGGGGGCTGGCGGTGCTATGATGGCTGCAATTCTCAAGGGCGTGCCTGTTGATGATATAAGGAGAAAAACAGAGGATATATGTATGGATATATTCTAAAATTATTTTTTTAGCCTTTAAACTAATTGATGGCTGAAAGGTCTATGAATTCAAGGGAATTATTCTAATTCAACGATGTATATCCATAGGGATATCCCCAAATATGATGCACTGGATGGATCCAGATGAAACTGAAACACGTTAACTGTTTGAAAGGATTTTTACCATCCAAAATTATTTTTACAATCTTCGTTATCCTTTACGTTTCAGGATTCATTTTTGCCTACTTCAAACCATTTTTAGCCCGTAGTTTCTTTAATGGAGGTTTTTTCCTTGGATACATGGATGTTAAGTTCATATTTCCCCATACAGTGGCCTTCAACTACATCTTCAATCAGTTCGTTCTTTTTTTAGGTGGAGTTTCAGCTCATCTCTTCCTGAACAATTTGGGAGTATCTTTAGCCTGCGTATTCACAGGAATACCTATAGTTTCGGTTATATTCCTCAAACTCTTCACTTCGATGGGTGCTGTAAACTACCTTCTCATGGTTAAGGTTGGAATTATCAAGGCCTTCCTGATACTTGGAGGATCTTTCCACTTTTACTTCGAATTTTTAGCTGCAATGCTGTCTGTGGATGCATTCTTAAAGTTTTACAGATCATTTTTCCATTTTTTAATGCAAAAAAACTTCAAAGAATTTAAAGAAGATATTTTAACGGATTTTCTTCCATTGATATTGAGAATAATAATTTTACTTGCAATTGCAGCCATTTTGGAGGTATTCTGGAGCACATGGTGGGTTTACATCCTTACCCAGCACTACGTACCTTGGATTAACTTTTATATGGGATTTTACTCCTGTAAAATAATTTAAACATAATAATCTTCATTTTTAAGATAGGATCCTATAATAAGGTTAATTGTTTTTATTGATAAAAAATTCATCAAATAAAAAAAATAAAAAATTAGATATTAATTTGCTAATTAGGCGCGGGTATCTGGATTGATAGCTATTTTTTAGTTTAAACAGGCCTAAAGTTTAATAATCCCGGTTGAAAGGATTATTGCAATTGCACCAACGATCCAGCAGTAGTATGCAAATATATTAAGACTCCAGTCTTTGATGATCTTCATGAGGAGCTTGATTGCAAGGTAACCGAACACAACTGCAGAGATGAAACCCGCCACGAGTGCTGTTATGCTCATATCTAGGGCGCCTATGTCCTTAGCCTGAACCAGTGCAGCTCCAAGTATGGCTGGTATTGAGAGAAGGAAGCTGTACCTTGCTGCAAGTTCCCTGTTGAGTCCTGAGAAGAGACCTGCTGCTATGGTTGATCCGGAACGGGATATACCAGGTGCTATTGCAAATCCCTGGAAAACACCTATTGCCAGGGCATTTTTGAATGAAACCTCTTTAACATCTTTATTTCCACCTTTATGGTGTTCGGAAGCCCATAGAAGTACACCTGTTACGAGGAGGAAGAATCCTACAATTGGGACTGAGTTGAACATACTTTCGAACTGACTTTTCAGGAGTATTCCCATTAAACCTGCAGGAATAGTACCAACAACAAGGAGCCATACCAGTCTTTTGTAAACGTCTTCTTTAACTCCTTCCTTAAATTTCCCATGGAATATGTCTGCTATGATTGATACAAGGGCTTTTATCATTCTTATTATGTCCTTGAAGAAGAATGAAACAACTGCGGCCAGTGTACCCATGTGGAGAACTGTATCAAATGCAACACTTTGTCCTGTTCCCATGATGTTTTGGAAAAATACTAGATGAGCTGAGCTGCTCACAGGGAGAAATTCAGTTAAACCCTGGACCATTCCCAGTATTATTGCATAAATTATGTCCATTTTTTAATCACCTTTTTTTAGATAGTTATCATAACTTTGTTTAATTCAATTGTTTTAAATCAAAAGTTTAAGTTAATTTCATTGAGCCTGATCCTTTGTCATTTTATAAATCTAAAGTTTACACTGAATATTTAAGGTAATATTAATCCCTATTAGTGTTTTGTGGTTTGGAAATTTAAAGACTCAGTTAAATAACAGAATACATAATTTATCATGTAAATTACTTTTTAAAATACTTTTTTTCAAATTTTAATGAAAATTAACTCTTATTTTCCTCTAAATTTCCTCCAAGTTGTACCAAAATCTTGGCCAGATTTACTGAAAATGAGCAGCCTTTTCAGTGAAAATAGTGGAATAAATATGAGATGCAATTTAATTTTTATTGAATAAATTTTTGGACTTATCAATAAATTTAAACCATATTACCGTCATTTTTTTTAAACCTAATATTTGTTTAATTAAGGTTTATAAAACCCTGCACTTCAAACTATATTTAAAAAAAGAAAATAGGAAACGGGAGTTATAACTTAAACCTAAAACTAATAAGTTATAAGTTGTAACTTATAACTTTTAACTTATTATGACACATCTTATCCTTCCACGAAGGATAACCATCCCTTCTCATCATCAACCTCACAGTTAAGAACCTTGAAGAAGGTTTCCTGAAGCTTTTTGGTTATTTCTCCCCTTCTACCTTCACCTACAGGTATCTTGTCTATGGATCTTATTGGTGTGAGTTCTGCAGCCGTACCTGTGAGGAAGACCTCATCTGCGATGTAGAGCATTTCACGTGGAAGTGCTTCCTCCCTGACCTCAAGTCCCATGTCACCAGCAAGTTCAATTATCGAATCCCTGGTTATTCCACCAAGCAGTGATGATGAAATTGGTGGGGTGTACAGAACTTCGTCCTTGACCAGGAATATGTTCTCTCCACTTCCTTCACCGACCATTCCCTGGTAGTCTAGCATTATTGCCTCGTCGTATCCGTTCATCACGGATTCCATCTTTGCAAGCTGGGAGTTCATGTAGTTAGAACCTGCTTTAGCCATGTTTGGCATGGTGTCAGGTGCCATACGCCTCCATGTTGAAACACCCAGGTCAACACCGTTTTCAATTGCCTCCTCACCCAAGTACTGTCCCCAGCCCCAGGCAGCTATCACAGTTTCAACTGGACAGTTCAGGGGGTAAACACCCAGTTCGGCATAACCCCTGAATGCTATCGGCCTTATGTAACATTCTCTGAGTTTGTTGGCCTTTATGGTGTCAAGGGTAGCCTGACAGAGTTCGTCAACTGTGTAGGGTATGTCCATCCTGTATATCTTACCTGAGTTCAGAAGCCTCTGCATGTGGTCCTGCAAACGAAAGACCGCAGGTCCCTTTTTGGTGTTGTAGCACCTTATACCTTCAAATACGCTTGATCCGTAGTGAACAACGTGAGACAGAACGTGTATATTTGCATCTTTCCAATCAACTAATTTTCCGTTAAACCATATCTTTCCTGATTCATCAAATGCCATTTTTATCCCTCTACTTCTTCAGATATATAATTGGACGCAGTACAATAAATAGATTTATAAACTGAAACATGAAGCTCAATTTTAAATAATAGGTTCTGAAAATGAGTATTATTACAATTATTTTTATAATACCTATTAAAAGATGGACAAAACATTTATAAAGGTTGATTATTAAACTCAAGATGGTAAGACTTTTTATAAATCGTTATAAAGTAGAATTTTTCACGTTCTCCAGAGTTTTAGATCTATTTCCCAACGTCACGTATCAAATCACATGAATTTTTTGGGCACTGGATGAAGTTTGGAAAAAGTTTATATAGCGATTTGCACAATACACAAAAAAGAGGGCCGGTGGTCTAGGGGTATGATACCTCGCTTACAACGAGGTGATCAGGAGTTCGAATCTCCTCCGGCCCATTTTCAAACTATTAACTTGTTGAAACGCTTGTTTCATTTAATTCGTAATAATCATTGTTTAAATATTGTTTTTACCAGATCTAATTCAACTTCAGATCTACTTCGACCTATGTTTTTTTTTGAATGAAATAATTATAATCAGTCAAAAACAACAGGTAGGTGGTTTTATGGTTGTTGAAACAACGTTTTCTTCATATTTAACAGGTGAAGATGCATTGGTTCTTTTTTTCGGAGTGTACATGACCCTGGTCATAAGTCTCAGTAAAAAGTTCCGCATATTCGATATGTACCTCTTCTTTTCAAGGAATGGGCTTAAAAAATTACATGCAATTCGCAGATTCTGTGTAGGGTTCATACTGGTGGATACACTGCCCATTGCATGGTTTTGGGTACTTTACAGATTCATAATACCCGCAACACAAGGGGCCTTTCCCATAATGGCAGCTGCATTTGCCTGCTTTTCAATACTTGGATTTGAAAAATTTTTACATGGGGTACTTGCAACTGAGTACCATGAAAAATTTTACACCCAAGAGGAGTATGAGCTTGTTATGGATGCATGGGGGAGAAAAGATGATGAAGACAACAGATTCAAGATTCACAAATTCACAGGAATGATATACCTCATAATCTTCCCTTCAATTGCCTACTTCATAGGAAGGATCCCCATCCATTTATAAATCATTTATCTACAATTGATTTGGAATATTCCTACTTCTTTTCATCTTTTCAGTCCTACTTAAACACCATAAAATTATATATAGCTGTTCAACAGAACCATAATTAAGAGATTTTTCCTGAATGAACTTTTTGTAGACTTTTTTAATGGGGGCCGGTGGTCTAGGGGTATGATACCTCGCTCACACCGAGGTGATCACGAGTTCGAATCTCGTCCGGCCCATTAATTTTTAACGATTTTTTAACGATCCTTCAAGGGTTGTCTTAAGTTAAATGATGGATCAACTTTTTAATTAACGAGTTATCAACTCAAAATAGTACTTCTACAAACTGAATTGTGAAACGAGAAGTTATAGGTTTACTGTAGAAAAAGATATGGATATGCATGCATCGCGATGCATATGGGAACATTTTAGTACCCTGTGATGCTCAGGTTAGAATTATAATAATGACGTGCATTATCATGGTCACGAAGAAAACAGTTGTACCCTTCGTGAGAATTTTGGTTGCATCCCTTTCCACTAAAATAACGATTCCATATGCCAGAATTGCTGAAAACAGTATCTTTGAAACTCCCAGAACAGCAGTGTTTTTATATCCAAAGCTGATGAGATAAGCTGCAAAATATGACAGGAGGAATACTATGATTATCAGGGCAATTATGTTCCTTAAAATGGCTTTAATCATTGGGCCAACTGAACTCACACTTTTTTGACCAGTTTTTTTTGATAAACTTTGTTTTCCCCTGTTTATCAGTCCAGATGTAACCACCCGGGATTTGGGTCGTGATATTGGATTTGATGCTGGAACATAATCTTCTTCATCTTCAAATTCATTATCAATAACATCAGCACGGGTTTCATTCATTGAAGCAGCATTTCCAGAGAATTTTTTAGCCATGGTGAGAAGGCCATCCTTGTCCACTATTTTGATGTTTCTTCTGCCTGCGTAGTTTATGGCACTCTTGGTGAAGTAAGATGTTGTAATAACCACGACCTTGGAAGCTTTAAGGGTTTTTGCAACCATCTCCATTTCCTTAAGAACGTCAAGTCCAACTTCCCATCGTTCATCGTAGTTTTTACAGGCTACAACAACGCCCATATCCCCTAAAACCGTGGGTAAAACTCCATAAATATCTATCATGTGTCTAGATGTTTTGAAGTTCTGGTAAACCTTGAACCCAGATTCTTCCATAACCTTTGCAACGAACCTGACAAGTCTGTTTTTTTCCAATTTCCTCACCCTTTGAAGTACAGGTGAATGATTATACACGTACCCTGTATTATCATTATTCAATAGGTATTATTAATTATTTTCTAATTTAGTATACGTAAACTGTAAATGCATTTCTTTTTTCACCGCGTAAAGTTTTTGAAGGTTGAGCTATATAATATGGCAACATGCGAATTCTCATAACTAACGATGATGGAGTTAACTCTTCAGGAATCATGGCCACCAAAAAAGCAGTTGAAGATCTGGGGGAGATCCAGGTCGTAGGGCCAGCAACTCAGCAGAGCGGTATAGGTCATGCATTAACCCTTTTTGAACCTGTAAGGGTTACTGCGACTAACCTTGCGGATGGAAGCGAAGCTTACGCGGTGTCTGGAACGCCCACAGATTCGGTTATAATAGGAATTTATGAGCTAGCCTGTGAAAAACCAGACCTGGTGATATCTGGCATAAACATTGGGGAAAACCTTGGAATGTCTGAACTAACAACTTCTGGAACAATAGGTGCTGCAATGGAAGCCGCAGTTCATGGAGTACCTGCTTTAGCTGTTTCTTTAGAGGTTTCACGGGGTGATATAAAGTTCCATGATGGCCATGTGGATATTGACTTCAGCCATGCCCAGAAGATCCTTCACAGAGTTGCAAAGAGAATTCTGGACAGGGGACTGCCTGAGGGTGTTGATTTCCTGAACCTTAACATTCCCTCATCACCAGAAAATGATAAAATAAAGTTAACGCGTCTTGGGAAGCGAATGTACAAGATACACATTCAGAAAAGAAGGGATCCTAGGGGGAGACCATACTACTGGATCGATGGAGACCCAGTTGAGGATGATGATGAAGGAACCGATGTTCACACGCTCCGATCTCAAGGCTTTCCAACCCTAACTCCAATTTCCCTTGACTGCACATCCCAGATGCACACCATGAAAGAATGGCTGGACTGATACAAGAAGAGTTACTTAAATCAAGCTCCCTGGGGGGGGGTATGGAGTCAAACATCTTCACCCAACGTAGGCACAAGCCACTAAACACCAGGTTCCCTCAAATAATTCACATGAGAATTAATTCTCTATCAGTTATAATCAGGGAAAAACCGATTATTATCATGCTTGATCTTGACTTCAAAAAACTACTTCAGCTTTTCCACGGCCAATCATAACCAACATACTAGCACTATTTTTTTATAAAAACTCTTCTAAAATTTATTTTTTAATTTTAAATCATAAAAATAAGGTCTTAAAGTTATTAAACCTTTTTAAAGCGTTTATAATTTTTTATAAGCATTTATAAGGGGATTTGGTATAGATTTGGGTGTAAATTTGGAAAAATTACTTTTATACCCAACGAACAATTTTAATTAAAAGAACATGAACAGGTTTTGATTTGCTATTTTTTAGATTTCACCTTTTATCAGCATGTTCAACATTTTAAAACAAATAAAAAGATTTTAAAACAAATAAAAGATGGAAATAGTATGGTTTACGATATTTTAATACCCACAGTACCTGTTTTAGGGAGTTATTTAATTACTTACGCTCTTTACAGGAGGGGCTTAATCAAAAAATCACTTCACGTTAATGTTTGGAACTTCATAATCGGGATATCCTTCCTGGTCTGTGGTGGTGCAGGATTCATACTCTTGATACTCCTTGACATGGGTGTTGCACTCCCAATCAGCAAACAACTTCTGTACTGGCATGTTGAATTTGGAGTTACAATGGCTCTCGTCACCGTATTTCACTTCCACATCTACTGGAAGGGTACAAAGGCCATGTTAGGACTTTTAAAGAGGAGATCAGGGTCATGAAGATCAACATTAAGATAAAGGATATTAAGCAATGGTTGAAGGGGAAGGAAGGCCTGCTGGGAGTATTGGGGGCAGCACCATTTATAGCTGCAGCCACGGTTTCAGGATCCTGTGCAGCTGGCTGTCCATACGGCCTTGTGAACGATCCTTACCCTGGGCAATGTCCAAGGTACATTGATGCGGATGCGGATGGGATATGTGACTTGTCACAGACTGCAGCTACGAGTGAAACAGACTCAGACACTTCAAATTCAGAAACTGACTCACCCACACAGGATACTCAAACAACAACAACTAATTCCAATGGAAATCAGGACACTGGGGCGGATCAGTCAACGGGTTCAGATACTGGGGCTGCAGATCCAAATGTTACGAATACCTCAAATGTAACCTCTGCCAGTGATCATGGAAGTTTTGATCTTGGAAACCTATTTGGAGATGGAGGAGCAGGGTACCATGTTATTCCTGTGAGCATGCTCCTCTTGGGAGGATACCTCTTCACCCACTACCTTTTCACCAAGGGAATATTAACACCAAAGAAGCATAAGAGAATATGGAATCTCCTTGTAACCGGGGGGTATCTTGGTACTGGAGTAACAGGAGTTTTACTAATACTCATGATAAAACTGGGTATAACAGCGTTAAGGCAGCCAATAACCTTTTGGCATGCAGAGCTGTCAATATTAATGGTTGTTGGTACTTTGATCCATATTCATATCTACAGAAAGCCGTTTAAGAAAATGTTCAAGGTGCTTTTTGGATTTGGATCAGACAAAAATACTAAGAATTCAGAGAAAGATGTGTAAAGTTCTAAATAAGGCTGTGAAATCTTGATTTTGAAGTTCAGTCGATAGGTTTATTCTTTGTGACCCCAAAATCAGATCAGTTTAGTTGGGTTTATTTTCCCAGAACATGTGGTGATGTCATGAAGAAAATATTATGGTGGCTTATTGGTGGTACTAAGGGGGGTGTTAACAGAGCAAGGATAATACACAACTTACACCAGCGACCATACAATGCCCATCAACTGGCTGAAAAATTGGATCTGGACTACAAAACTGTAAGACATCACATAAAGGTTTTGGAGGAAAACAAAGTCCTTACGTCATCTGGAGAGAAATATGGTACAATGTACTTTCTAACACCTCAGATGGAAGATAATTACGAAATTTTTCAGAGGATATGGCATGAAATGGGTGAAAATTAGTCAGGTGATTAAATGATTCATGATTTAGGTTTAAATGTGGGAATAAACGGAACAGAACCACCAAAACCACAGGAACTACCGCAATTTCCAGACGATGACTTCAGTCTGGCCCTGGTGGCTGCATTTGTAGGTGCAATCAACATAGCGTTGCTTCTTGTACTGTTCATAATTTATATTTCAAACTACAGAAAGCTGAAATCCAGCTTCAGCATGGGATTGGCCCTTTTTGCTGTGCTTTTAGTGATGCAAAACGTGCTTTTTATCTTCTTCCTGGTTTCAAGACAGGGATTTCATGGTCCTGGTATGGGAACACCGGTTTTAAGTCTCAACATCATACAATTAAGCGCATTAATAGTTTTACTGAAAATAACATGGGTTTAACTCATAAATATTTTCAGAGATTCAGAAGAGAATTAAAGACTTTGATGTCTAAACATTCTCTTTTGGTATGGGAATTATTCATTGAACCGCCCATTGGTTTGATTGAATATGAAAAAAACTATTTTTTAGAATTTCCAAGTGAAAGAACATTCTCAACCTGAAGGATCAGAAAATATAATAGTAAGGATCAAAAAGAGTCTTACAATGAAACTGGATTTGAACTCGGGTTCTGAACTTAACAGGATAGGTTTTATTTCTCTGCTTTTGTTGAGTTCCTTTATTTTAACCTACTATTTCCATTTACAGGGTATAGGTCATGTTTTCACCCACTTTTTCTATCTTCCCACCATAATGGCATGCATATGGTGGAGAAGGAAGGGTTTACTAGTACCCTCAATTTTGGCCATACTTTTAATTATAAGCAATTTAATGATCCCATTTTCAGGGGTTAATCTTACAGAGGACCTTCTAAGGGGGGTTATGTTTATTTTGGTGGGTTTAGTAACGGTGCTTCTAACTGAGAGATTTCAGGAAACTGAGAGACAGCTTTCAACCCTTATGAGCAACCTTCCAGGTATGGCCTACCGCTGCAAAAATGATGAAGACTGGACAATGAAGTTTGTAAGTGATGGATGCTACGAACTCACGGGTTACACCTCCAAAGAGCTTGTAAAAAATAAGAAGATCTCCTACTCCTCAACTATACATCCTGATGATGTTGAAAAAGTGTGGAATGTTGTTCAATTGGGAGTAAGTTCTCAAAAACCATTTAAAACAACCTACAGAATTATAACCGCGGATTCAAAGGAAAAGTATGTTTGGGAACAGGGTTGTGGGATATATTCGGATAAAAGAGAATTAATATCTCTTGAAGGATTTATAACAGATATAACAAATCGCAAAAAGGTAGAGCAAGAAGTTAAACATTTGAATTCTGTACTTAAATCCATACGTAATGTGAATCAGCTTATTGTTAAGGAAAAAAATAGGGACGAACTGTTCAGAAGGGTATGTAACATACTCAGGAAAACAAGGGACTTTAAGTTCGTATGGATAGGGTTGGTCAATGAAGAGAACTTTGATATTGTTCCTGCAGCGTCATCTGGCTTTGAAGAAGGTTACCTTGACTCCATCGAGATAACCTGGGACGATTCGCCAGAAGGCAATGGACCGTCAGGTATGGCCATTAAAAATCGAAAACCACATATCATGAGGAACCTAATTCATGATCCTAATTTTAAGCCGTGGAAAGATGAAGCTTTGAAAAGGGGGTTTTCATCTTCAATTGCTTTGCCACTTATGCATGAAAAAATGGTTTACGGGAGCCTGGCCATATACTCTGAAGAGTTTGATGCCTTTAATTCTGAGGAAGCAGTACTTTTAATGGAACTTGCAGAGGACATAGGATTTGCAATACACAACCTGAATGTTGAATCCAAACAGAGAGAGATGGAAGAATCTTTAAGGACAAGTGAAGAGAAATACCGAACTCTTTTTGATAATGCAGATGATGCCATCATCATAATGAAAGATAACAGATTTGTGGATTGTAACTCAAAAACCCTGGATATGTATGGGGCAAGCCGTGGGGAAATAATTGGTGAAACTCCTCACACCCTCTTTTCACCCCATCACCAGGATAAAAAATCCAGAGAAAAGGCTCTGAAATACATAAATAGGGCATTAGATGGCATTCCCCAAGTTTTTGAATGGGAACTAAGAAAAAAGGACGGTGCGCTATTTTATGGAGAGGTTAAATTAAATAATTTAAATTTAGAAGGTGGAAATTATTTAATGGCCGTGGTAAGGGATATTACCGAGAGAAAAATTGCAGAAGACCAAATAAAATTATCCCTTCATGAAAAAGAGGTTCTCCTCAGGGAGATACATCACCGTGTTAAAAACAACCTTCAGATAATATCCAGCCTTTTGAACCTTCAATCAAGGGGCATAGACAATGAAGAGGTACGTGAAATTTTTAAGGAGAGTCAGACCCGTGTTAAAGCAATGGCAATGGTGCATGAAAAACTTTACCAGTCCAATGACCTCTCCAAAATTCAATTCAAGGACTACATACTGAGTCTGGTGGGCAACCTCATTCAGACTTATCTGAAAGATCCATCAATTATTGCATTAAAAACCGATATTGATGAGATTTATGTAGATATTAACACGGCAGTTCCCTCTGGTCTGATAATAACTGAAATAATATCCAACTCCCTTAAGCACGCTTTTCCAGAGGAGGGTGCGGGTGAGATAAACATATTTCTGAGGCGGGAAGGATCTGATCTGGTTCTAAAAATTTCAGACAATGGTAAGGGGTTCCCTGGAGATTTTGACTTTAGAAATACAGGAACACTGGGCCTGCAGCTGGTTAACAGTTTGGTTGAACAGCTTGAAGGAAAAATTGAACTTGATAATACCAACGGTGTGGAATTCAGAATTATTTTTAAAGAGTTGGAGTACGCAAAAAGGAATTGATTACTCTATTTCCCCTCCTTAAAAGATTCATACATAGTGCATTCATATTTTAAGAGAATTTATTGGAAAATATTGGAATAACTGGATTTTCAAGGGGATTTCTTGGATTTGGTCAAGTTAAGATCAACTTATAACTCAAAATTATTTCTACTGTAGAATTTTTTCTATGGTCGGTGATCACAGTGTTCTAGAATATGTTCGTTACACTTGAAACTGACCTTTAAAATTGAATTTTTTTTCTACTGTAGAATTATTGGGTCCTTTAGATCATTTTAAAAAGAGTTATAAAAAGTTAAAAAGGTGTTAATGAGCTTCAAGAACTTTAATACCTAAGATATCTTTTTCACCCTCAAAAACAGCTTTTGCGATCTGGGCACTTCCAACTGAACCTGAAGTTGGAGGGAGTATCAAAACGGGCGCTATATCTTCAACACCCTCCTTTATCATCTGGAAGATATTAATGGGCTCCTGCATGGAACCTATGGAACCTGTGAGCACTATGCCCTCAATTTTATCCGCTATTCCCCTGAGGCCCCATATCTCCATGATTATTGTCATGACCATGGTTTCAATGGCAAGTTCAGCTTCTCTCTGGCCTTCAAGGTACTTCCTGATGATGGCCTCCTTGGCACTGGCAACCTTAGTGTCAACACCTGCAACCTTAACTGCCCCGGCACGTGAAAAACATTCATTTGCAGTTTTTTCACCGTCATCTATATCCCTGATCATCTCAAGGTCCAGGGGGCCGTGGATGATCCCCATAGCACCAACACAAGCATCCATGGCGCCTTTTATAGTCCCGTCTTCAACCAGGATGCTCACACTGTTGGAGCTTATGTCTGCAACGATCATGTTCCGGAATCCAGTTTCAAGGTAAGCATTGTAGGATATACTGACCTTTTCAGGACTTGCAGCATGGGAGTAGGCTGCCCTGAACCTTTCATCAAGACAAGGTGTGTTCCTATGAAGTCCTGGAATGAGAACAGTTGGTACTCCTGAATTTTTAATTTCATCGTAGACAGATGTTCCGCCACCAGTAACTTTGCCGGCACCGCCTATAGAGATTATACCCCTATTTTTAACATTTTCTATTGGGATTATTTCATTTATACCATCACCCATGGCGTAGGTTATGGCCATGAGATCTATGGATCCAATATCAACCCTTTTTGACAATTCCTCAAGGGCAGATACTTTTCCAGATGATAGTTCTTCCCTTCCAATCTTGAAATGAACTGGTTCTTCTTCTAATATTGTAAATGAAACTCCTGTTGTCCCGTGATCCATACCAACAAAAACCATAAAATCACCCCGATGTTTTAATTCAATATCATTTGGCTGAAGTATATCTAAGGCAGTTATTAAATTTATCTGGTGATTAAAATGCCTGGAATTGATTAGATAAATTGTGCAATGAATTTAAGCATTTAAAAATTAAAAGCAGTAATTTTAGACATACTTGATTAAAGGATTAAAAATGTGAAATAGAAAAAAAGAAGGAGTTTTAATCGTCCTTCTGTAAACCGCAGGCTTTCCTTAATTTTGCACCAACCTTTTCGATCTGGAGATCATCCTCAATTCTCCTGAGGCTGTTGAGCATAGGGGCTCCTGCATTGTTTTCAGTTGCAAATTCTTTGGTGAATTTGCCTGTCTGAATCTCTTTAAGAACCTTTTTCATCTCTTCACGGGTTTCATCTGTTACAATGCGGTCCCTGATCATGAGTCCTCCGAATTCTGCTGTGTTACTTACATCGTGCCACATGTTTCCAAATCCTTTCTTGTAGATCAGGTCAACGATTAGTTTCATTTCATGGCATGTTTCGAAGTATGCGATCTCTGGCTGGTAACCTGCCTCAACAAGGGTCTGGAAACCTGCATTTATGAGTCCTGTAACTCCTCCACAGAGTACAGCCTGTTCACCGAAAAGATCTGTTTCTGTTTCTTCTTTGAATGTTGTTTCAAGGACACCGCCCTTTGTGAGCCCTGCTCCCTGGCCCATTGCAAGGGCTATTTGAAGTGCGTCTCCTGTAGCATCCCTTTCAACTGCAACAAGTCCTGGAACTCCGAATCCTTCAAGATACTGCTCTCTTACCATTGAACCTGGTCCTTTTGGAGCTATCATGGTTATGTTGATGTTTTCTGCAGGTTTTATGTAACCGTAGTGTATGTTGTAACCGTGTGAAAATGATATGGTGTTTCCTTCTTCCAGATGGTCTTTTATGGATTCCTGGTAAACTTTGCCCTGTATTTCATCAGGTATGAGTACGTGTATTACATCAGCCTGTTCTGCAGCATCTTCAACAGTCATGACTTCCATACCTACATCTGATGCAGCTTTCCATGAGTTACCGTCTTTTCTAAGACCGACAACAACGTTTAACCCGCTGTCTGCCATGTTTCTTGACTGTGCCATTCCCTGGCTTCCGTAACCTATTACAGCAACGGTTTTATCTTTTAAGACGCTTGAATCTACGTCTTTATCGTAATACATCTTCATCTACAATTCCTCCTGTTTTAGAAATTCAGTGAATGTTAGAAATGGAATGTTCAACCCATTGAAGTTCAACATTAGATTTTTAACACTAGGTTAGAAAATTAATTCTGGTCTATTATTTAATGGATGGATTTATAAAGTTTATCATGGACATGCCAAAACCCTTAGATTCACTCTATTTTTCCTTATGAAGCTATTATAAGCCTTTTTAATCCTTATAAATTAAAATAAAAATAAAAAAATATTTTTTAGGGGATAAAGTCCCTTAAAAAAATCTACATGGTCTTGTTACCGCGTGACATTGCTGTGGGTCCTGTTCTGGCTATCTCTTTGATTCCAAAGGTTCTCAGAAGATCGATCAATGCCTCTATTTTGTCAGGATCTCCCGTGATTTCAATGGTTATATTTTCAGGACTCACATCAATGATTCGGCCTCTGAAAATGTTTGCGTACTGTATAACCTCTGATCTGACCCTTTCTGTGGGTGTGTGGACCTTTATGAGGCACAGCTCCCTTTCAACTGTGCTTTCAGGATCCAGATCCCGGACCTTAATGACCTCAATCAACTTGTTCAGCTGCTTTGTTATCTGTTCCAGGACCTTTTCATCACCTTTGGCAATTATGGTCATGCGTGCAAGGTCTTTCTGCTGAGAAGTTCCAACTGTGATGTTTTCTATGTTGAATCCCCTTCTTGTGAAGAGTCCAGCAACCCTCTGCAGGACACCTGGCTTGTGAAGGACCAGGGCACTTATTATATGGGTTCTCTGTTCATCCATATTAATCACCACCTTCCTTTACCTGTGGCCTGTAGGGTATCTCCCCTGGATTTTCCCTTGCAACCTTGTACTCCCCAACTATCTCTGTTAAACCACATCCTGGGGGGACCATTGGCAGTATCTCCTCAGGATCAATTGCAACATCGATGAGTGCAGGTTCATCTGCAAGCAGGGCATTTCTAAGGGTTTCACGAACTTCTCCTGGTTTTTCAACCCTTTCAGCATTAATTCCAAATGCTTCTGCAAGTTTCACGAAATCAGGCACTTCTCCAAGGTCTGTGTGGGACATTCTCTCGTTGTAGAAGAGCTTCTGCCACTGAGCAACCATTCCAAGGTACCTGTTGTCAAGAACACATACAACAACAGGGATATCATATTCCTTGATGGTTGCAAGGTCCTGACAGACCATTAAAAATCCTCCGTCTCCACAGACAGCAACAACATCAGTATCAGGTTTTGCAACCTTTGCACCTATTGCAGCCGGGAATCCGAAACCCATGGTTCCAAGGCCCCCTGATGAAAGGAAGGTTCTTGGAATTTTTGATGTGAAGTAATGAGCCATCCACATCTGGTTCTGACCAACATCCGTTGTAACAATGGTATCATCAGTAACTGCTTCTGATATTTCCTTTATAACCTGCTGAGGTTTTAGTGGAATGTCATCAAATGATAAACGAGGCATACAAGTCTTTTTAAAGTTCACAACGTGTTTTCTCCAAGCCATGGTGTTTTGACCCGGATTTTTGGCCTGAGTTATGGTTTTTATCAGGCTTGCCATGACGATCTTTGCGTCACCAACTATTGGAACGTTTATATCCACATTTTTACCGATCTCTGCAGGATCAACATCGATATGGATTATCTTCGCGTTTTTAGCAAATTTTGGAACTGAACCGGTTGTTCTGTCGGAGAACCGGCATCCAACTGCTATGAGGCAGTCACAGTCGTCCACAACGAAGTTAGAGCTTTTTCTTCCGTGCATACCCAGCATTCCAAGGGATAATGGATGGTCTTCAGGAAAGGTCCCCTTTCCCATTAAAGTGGTTGAAACCGGGGCGTTGATGATTTCTGCAAGTTTTAAGAGCTCTTCAGATGCTCCGGATAGTATAACTCCTCCACCTGCAAGTATAACTGGTTTTTCAGCACTTAAAATGAGCTCAGCAGCTCTTTTCACCTGTAAGGGGTGTCCCTTTTTTGTGGGCTTGTACCCTGGAAGTTCCATTACTCTGGCCTTCTCAAAGTCAAAATCCTCCTCCTGAACATCCTTAGGAAGATCCAATAGGACAGGGCCCTGACGCCCGGTTCCTGCTATGTAAAATGCTGATTTTATCAGTCCGGGTATTTCATCGGCGTGCATGGCCTGGAAGTTGTGTTTGGTAATGGGCATTGTCATTCCAAGGGTGTCAACCTCTTGAAAAGCATCGTTACCAATCAGTGGGGTTGATACCTGTCCTGCAATTGCCAGTACAGGAGAAGAATCCATGTATGCAGTTGCAATTCCTGTAACCAGGTTTGTGGCCCCTGGACCAGATGTTCCAATACATACTCCTACTTTTCCAGATGCCCTTGCATATCCATCTGCTGCGTGGGCTGCGCACTGTTCATGTCTTACAAGTATATGTTTCAGGTCTGAGTCGTATATTACATCGTACAATGGAAGTAGAACCCCTCCGGGGTATCCGAAAACAACGTCTACTCCCTGATCTGTGAGTGATTTGATTATGGCTTCGCCACCCTTCATAAAAACACCTTTTAATAATTCATTTATTCATTTCATTCGTTAATTCGATTCGGATCTTTTAAATTGATAGTCAACCAATGATATCCAGATGAACTATGATATTCAACTGGATAAAAAAGACCCAATCAATTCTAACTAATTTCATCATTGAGTTTAGATGTATATATTACCTTTTATTGAAGGGATGATGCCAAAAATTTGGGTTTTAATAGGGGCCAAATGCAATTTTTAACCAATTTAAACAATTTTTTTCTCTTAAAATAGAATAATATCCATTACAAAACTAAAAATAGTCCTAAAAATCATTTAATCAAAAGATTTATATTATTTGAATTCTTTAATTTATCATGAGGTGTTTTAAATGGTTATGACAGATGAAATGATGAAAGCAGTAGAGAATGACCTGGTTTTTCTTGCAACATCAACACAGGATGGTGTGCCAAACGTGGTTCCAATAGGATTTGCAAAACCTTTGGACAGTAAGAGCATACTCATTGTGGACAACTACATGCACAAAACCCATGAAAACCTGGAAAAGAACCCGGAAGCAGCACTGGTAGTTAAAGATGCTAAAAAATGCCCCTACCAGTTCAAGGGCAAGGTTGAAATATTTGAATCCGGGAAGATATTCGATGAAGCAGTTGAATGGGCCACAAACGTCATGACAAAGCTCCAACCAAAGGCCGCCATTCTCATGAAGGTTGAAGAGATTTACTCAGTTCAACCAGGTCCAGATGCAGGTAAACAGGTAGATTAAGCGCCAATTAATTGTGGTTTTGGATATTCAGGACTGAAATCAAAGAATTGGCTTCAGTGTTCCCATGAAACATTCCCTTCCAAAACCTTCCATTTAATTTTTATTAAGATCCTTTTAAGTGTGATTTATCATTACATTTTTGACTTATTTTTAGTAAAACCGATTAAATAGAAAAAAGCTTTTAAAATTAACATTTTTTCCTAATAAAACACTCTTTTTTAATATATTTTTACTAGATTTCACGTACCACATAAATATTTTAAATATTTAAACTCATTTTACAATTAAATTAAAGAAATATTCTTCATAATCAAGATAATGAGAAAAATAAACGTTTAAATTGGGGTTTTAATCTGGAACATTTATTTTTATAAGGGTACAGATTTAATGTTTAACAAAGGAGGATTATGATCATGAAAATTCTTGTTGTAGGAACCGGAGCAAGGGAACATGCCATATGTAGGGCACTTGAAAATAATGCTGAACTTCACTCGATAATGAGTAAAAAGAACCCTGGAATAGCCAGAATATCAAAATTTCAGATTTCAAATGAGAACGACATAGAGGCCGTTAAGAAATACGCCCTCTCCAACAAAATAGACATAGCTGTAATAGGGCCTGAAGCACCCCTTGAAAATGGAATAGTTGACGCACTTCAAGCTGAAGGAATAGGATGTGTTGGTCCAACCAGGGAAGCAGCAAGGATAGAAACTGATAAGGCATTCATGAGGAACCTCTTCGAGGAACACAAAATAGGTGGATCAATTGTCTACAGGGTCTTTCACAACAGCCAAGAAGCCGGAGATTTCATAGAAGAGTTTGGAGAAGACGTAGTAATAAAGCCGGTTGGACTCACAGGGGGTAAGGGTGTTAAGATCATGGGAGAACACCTTGAGGACGCTTCAGCTGCAAAAAATTACGTCAAAGAGATAATAGACAACAAAATTGGTGGATACGCAAGCGTTGTGATAGAGGAGAAACTTGTGGGTGAAGAATTCACAGTTCAGGCCTTCGTTGATGGGGACAGGGTTGTTCCAATGCCTGCAGCACAGGACCACCCTCATGCCTACGAGGGAGATCAAGGCCCAATAACTGGGGGAATGGGATCATACTCAAACAATGACGGTTTACTGCCATTTTTAGACGGTAAAAATTATGATGAATCTGTTAAAATAATGCAGGACACAGTTAAGGCCATAAAAGATGAGGTTGGGCCTTACAAGGGAATTTTATACGGTCAGTTCATGCTCTGCAGGGACGGCCCCAAACTCGTGGAGTACAATGCACGTTTCGGTGATCCTGAGGCAATGAACGTGCTACCCTTACTCAAATCAAACTTCGTGGACATATGCCAGGGAATAGTTGATGGAAACCTTAAGGGAGCAGACTTCAAGAAGAAGGCAACAGTCTGCAAGTACCTGGTGCCGAACGGATACCCTGAAACGGCCCAGGGAGGAACTGTGCTGCAGGTGGATGAAGCAGCAATAGAAGCTGCAGGTGCAAGGGTTTACTACGCAGCAGTGAACCAGCAGGATGGTAAAATATACACATCTGCTTCAAGGGCACTGGGACTGGTTGGAATCGGTGACAGCATAGAAGAGGCTGAAGAAATCTGTGAAAGTGTCACAGGATTTGTTAAGGGTGATGTTTACCACAGGAAGGATGTTGGAACCGCTGCCCTCATAGAAAAACGGATGAAGCACATGGAAGAAATTCTAGGTCAGTAAATCTGTAATTATTCAATTAAAATCAATTAAAATTTCCATCTATTTTTTTTAAATGAATTTCGACTTAAAAGCAGATCCATCTAATCCCTAGGAAATTCATAAAGGCATAAATTATAAAAGCTTCATAATATCCATGAAGTCCTACAAATTCGGAAAAATTCCGGTGAGATTAAAAATGGTCACTGAAAGGTTGTATCTAAAAAGACTTAAAAACTGCCAGCTTATAGAAGATCTGGGCTGTAAAATTGTGGATATTCAGATGGAAATGGCTTCAATTGAGAAGCAGAAGGATACAGCCAAGAGGGAACTAATTCTAAAGGATATGCAACCCTATGAAATACAGAAATTTCCAGAAACTCCAGAAAACCAATCTATAAATGAAATAAAGGATCTTTTACTGGAAATTCAGGGTCTGGATCGTAGGATCAGTGAACTGGAAGTTCATGGCCTTGAGAAGGAACACCAATTTCTGTCCCTGAAAAACCAGATTCAAAGGGAAATAAAAGCAGGGATCACAGAACTTCTCAACGAAAACATGGGTGAACATGAAAAACTATTGAAACAACTTTCTGAATCTAAAAGAATGGCCTTGGAGTTTCAAAGGGAATGGAAGGATACTGAAAATGAGGAAGCTCTGTACAAATGGATGCTGCAGTCCGAGGCAGTCATGACAATTGAAATTCAGCTGGAGAAGCTGGAAGAGGATATTGACTGCATAGAACGTGTTTTGAAGATGGAATTTGGGGAATGAACCCATTAATTTTTGTAGATTCAATGGAATGCTTTTAAAAAATAGTATTATCTGCAAGAAAATTTTTACACAAACTTTAAATAAAGGTTTTACAGATAAGTTAAGATCTAAAAAGGAACACCATATGGTTTTTTGGGGATGAACGTTAATGAAACATCTTTTATCAGTTACAGATGCACAGGACAGCATATTCGAGATTCTTGAAAATGCTGCAAAATTTAAAAAAGACCCTATAATGGGACACCCACTGAAGGATAAAACCCTTGCAATGATATTTGAAAAGGCATCAACAAGGACGAGGGTCTCCTTCGAGGTGGCCATGTTCCATATGGGTGGAAGCGGCCTATACTTATCTGCAGACGACCTGCAGCTTGGTCGTGGAGAAATAATCGAGGACACAGCAAGGGCAATGACCAGATACGTTGATGGGGTCATGATAAGGGCTAAGGAACATGATGATGTCCTTAAATTTGCAGAGTACTCCAACGTACCTGTTATAAATGGACTAACAAATAAGGAACATCCATGCCAGGCCCTTACAGATCTTCTAACGATACACGAACACAAGGGCACCTACAAGGTTAAACTGGTATTTGTGGGGGATGGAAACAATGTCTGTAACTCACTGCTCCTTGCAGCTGCACTGGTTGGAATGGACATGACTGCTGTTTGCCCTTCAGGTTACGAACCAGACATGGAAATATTCAAAAAAGCCCAGGAATTCGCCAAAAACACAGGATCTAACATAGAAATAACATCTGATATTCAGGAAGGACTTAAAGATGCAGATGTTGTTTACACCGATGTCTGGGTGAGCATGGGGGATGAGGCAGAAGCTTCAAAACGTGAAGAAGACTTCAAGGACTATCAAGTCAACACAGACTTCCTTAAACATGCAAAGGACGATGCAATAGTGATGCACTGTCTTCCTGCAATCAGGGGACAGGAAATAACCGATGAAGTTATAAACAGCCCGGAATCTGTTATATGGGATCAGGCAGAAAACAGGATGCACACACAGAAGGCTGTGCTCTACAACCTTCTAACAACCTTTTAAAAAAGGGTTGATCAAAATATCCCCTTCAAATAACCTTTAAAAAGCGGAACAAGTTCCGCAAACTTACAAATTTTTATTCGCTGAAAGGGTTGATTAAAACTTCCTTTTTTAACCCCCCCCTTTTTGCAGTGTTTAAACTCATTTTACATTAAAATTAATATTTTTATTTAATAATACTTTATCAGGCTATTTTTTAAAAATAACATGAAAATATTGATTATAATCATTATTTAAATCTAAGCATTGATTTTTTACTTTAAAATAAAAAACGAATTAAACGAATAAATTGAAAAAAAACTCATTTTAACTAAAAAAGTGGATGAAAAAGCACACAAAAAATTGAATTAAAAAAAATTGAATGGGATCAACTCACATTGAATCTGGAGCATCAATTCCCATAAGTTCCAGGGAGTTCCTGATGGTTATTCTGGCCTTATCCACAATTAAAAGTCTTAAATCCTCTTTATCAGATCCAATAACCGGAACGGATTTGTAGAACTTATTGAAGGCACCTGCAAGGTCCATAGCGTACTGTGCAACCGGATGGACCCTGTTTATACGTGCAGATTCCTCTATAACATTTGTGAACTTGGACATGATCTTAACAAGTTCAATTTCAGCGGGATCTTCAAGAACCCAATCCTCCACAGCAGATGGATCAACAGCCTCTGAAATGCCTGCCTTCTCCAGAAGTTTGCATGCACGGGCATGGGAGTACTGTATGGATGCACAGCCACGTTCAAAGCTCAGGGCTTCATCCCATTTAAATACTATATGCTTTTCAGGAGATAAACGTGCTATGAAATACCTTATAGCTCCAATTCCCACTTTCTCTGCGATTTCAGTCTTTTCATCATCTGTAAGATCGGATCTTCTGGCTTCGATCTCCTTCATTGCCCTTTCAACGGCTTCATCCATCAGGTCATCCACGCTGATGAAAACACCGCGCCTTGTGGACATTGATCCCTCTGGTAATGTTATGAACTCGTAGAATATGACCTCCGGCGCTTTACCTCCGATCATCTCCAGAACAATGCTTAACTGTTTCACTGCAAGTTTATGGTCAGATCCAAGCACGTCAACCATCTTATCAGAGTTATTGGATTTGTAAAGGTGATATGCAAGGTCCCTTGTGGCGTACAATGATGTTCCATCTGATCTTGCAAGTATCAGCTCTTTATCTATTCCATACTCCTCAAGGTCCAGGTAAGGAACCTCGTTGGTTTTTATACGACCTTCAAGGGATTTTAAAATACTTGCAACGTCTCCATTTTTTATGAAGGTGCTCTCCCATACGAATGCATCGTGGTGAACATTCAAACGTTCTGATGTTGTTTTTATACCCTGGACACATTTTTCCACAACGCCTTTAAAGAGTTCTTCCAGTTTTTCATCATTTCCCTTCTCGTACTTCTTGAGTATGCCGTTGATCTCCCCTTTAAGTTCCGGTTTGGCACGCATAACCTCGTTTACATTGAAGTAAAGCTTTCCAATTTCATGGTCGGATTTTCCAGTTTCATCCATCTCATAATCAAGGTTTAAGAGTCCCCAGACTATCATGGCTATTTGTCGACCCATATCATTGACGTAGTACTGTGTTTCGACCTTGTAACCCGCTTTTTGGAGTATTCTCGTTAAAGAATCGCCTATTATGGAGTTACGTATATGTCCGATGTGAAGGGGTCCGTTTGGATTTGCTGAAGTGTGTTCCAGGATTATTTTAGTGTTTTTTGATTCAAGGGTTCCATAATCCTCATCTAAAGACTCTAAAACCAGTTTTGAAAACTTTTCGTAGTCTGCAAAGAAGTTTATGTAGGGTCCCTTGGATTCCACCTTCTCAAAAATGGATGGGGTTTCAATTTTTCCAAGTACCTCCTGGGTTATTTCCATTGGAGACCTTTTAAGTTCCTTTGCAAGTTGAAAGGCAATGGAACTTGCAACATCGCCCATGTCGGGGCTTGGTGGTTCTTCAACCTTTATTTTATCAGGCAGTTCCCATCCCAGGGCACCGACTGCATTTTTTAACGCGTTAACTGCTTCTTTTTCCAGAATTCTGTACATAAATTCACCTATAAATCTTAAAACGATTATTTTTAACTTTTAAACTTGAATTCTTTTTTTATTAATTATTTTCTAATTTTTTTTTAGTAATTCCAATAATCAGTGATCTTGCAATAAACAACAATCTTTAATTAAGAATTGATATGGATCCTCAGATCATATTATCCAAAACTGTTTTTCAAGTTTTAGTTTATTCAACCCCTCATTTAAAATTATGATCCATAAAAACTTAAAAAGAGCAAAAACCACGAATTAATAAAAAAATTAGTTATAAGGGTTTAAATTACAATCCCCTTATCCAAATAGTTATGTATCCTATTCTCGGTATAACCAAGGGATTTTTGCCGATGGTTACAACCTTTGCAACGATCTGGTTAGGATACACGACTGCAGGGTCTGGAACTGGGTTGTTGTCCCCCTTGATAACGAAGTACTTGGTACCATTGGATGTCTGGTTGATCTGAATGATCCTGTGGATCACAGGTTCATTGAACCATGTGGCATGGTAGACAACAATATCTCCAACCTTCAAATCATTTGCATTCAGTTCCTGTAATCCTAAGAAATCTGTTTTTTCGATTACAACAATATCTCCCCTGTAAAAAACAGGTTCCATACTTCCTGAAACCACCACGTTCATGTGCTGGGCTAGAATGATTCCTATGATTATTATGGCGATGTAGCTTATTATCTCCTTTTTATCTGACATGGTTCCACCTTAACAACTCTCATCTATCTGAGAACTGCTCCCCTATCTGCAGAGGTTGCAAGTTTCATGTACCTTGAAAGCCAGCCTTTAACCTTTCTATCAGGCTTTACAGCTTCTTTTAGTCGTTGTTCAATTTCATCATCTTCCAGTAGAACATCGAGCTTCCTTTGGGTTATATCAATCTTTATAATGTCCCCATCGCGAATGGCAGCTATTGGTCCGTTTGCCATTGCTTCTGGTGAAATGTGGCCGATGCATGGTCCTCTTGTACCTCCAGAGAATCTTCCATCTGTTATGAGTGCAACGGATTTTAGGCCCATGCCTGATATTGCAGAAGTTGGGTTGAGCATCTCACGCATTCCAGGACCCCCCTTGGGTCCCTCGTATCTGATGACGATCACGTCACCCTCAACGATCTTTCCAGATGTGATGGCTTCCACACACTCCTCTTCACTGTTGAAAACCTTTGCAGGACCTTCATGCACAAACATATCAGGATCAACTGCCGCTTGCTTAATAACAGAACCTTTAGGTGCAATATTCCCCTTTAAAACTGCTATTCCGCCTTCTTCATGTATTGGATCATCAATGGAATGTATGACCTCAGGGTCGAGAACTTCAACATCTGTGATGTTCTCCTCAAGGGTTTTTCCAGTGCATGTTAGAACATCAACGTTTAACTTATCCCCTAAAGCCTTTAAAACTCCAGGTATTCCGCCCGCATTCTCCAGATCCAGCATTCTGTGGGATCCACCGGGTCTTATTGCTGTTAGGTGAGGGATCTTATGGCTAAATTCCTCGAAGAGATCCAGGTTAACCTTCACACCTTTATCTTCCAATTCACTTGCAATTGCCGGAATGTGTAGTGTGCTGTTAGTTGACCCTCCAAGTGCCAGATCAGCAGCCACAGCATTTTCAAATGCTTCCTGTGTCATGATCATGGAGGGGGTGACGTTTTTATCAAGAAGTTCCACTATCTTTCGTCCAGAAGCTTCTGCAATCCTCATTTTCTTCTCTGAAACAGCGTGTGCAGTTGCACATCCGGTTAAGCTCATTCCTAGGGCTTCTGTTACACATGCCATGGTGTTGGCTGTGAAAAGACCTGCACAGGATCCTGCACCAGGACATGCACATCTTTCAAGCTCATCCAAATCTTCAGCGGACATTTTACCGGACAAAACAGCACCAACTCCTTCAGAAACATTTATGAAGTCAACTGGTTCACCATGAAATTCACCTGGAAGCATTGGTCCTCCAGTGACAACGATTGCAGGTATGTCAAGGCGTGCAGCTGCCATCAACATTCCAGGAACGATTTTGTCACAGGTTGGGATGAGCACCAGGGCATCGAACTGATGGGCCATTGCCATGCTCTCAACTGTGTCCGCTATTATCTCCCTTGAGGCCAGTGAGTATCGCATACCTTCGTGGTTCATTGAAATTCCATCACAGATAGCCATGGTGTTGAATTCAAATGCAACGCCTCCAGCATCAGTTATGCCTTTTTTAACTGCATTTGCAACTTTATCAAGGTGAATGTGTCCTGGAACAATTTCTGTGAAACTGTTGGCCACACCTATGAATGGTTTGTCCATATCAACATCCGTCAATCCACAAGCCCTTAAAAGGGACCTGTGAGGGGTTCTTTCCAGACCTTTTTTAATAGTGTCACTTCTCATTAAATCACCGCGGGTTTATTCAATTCTTATCAGATTTATAACATTTATATGCCTTTTTTGTAGATCTTCAAAATTAAAACATGTATTACTCTGATCCCTTCAGATCTTTATAACGTTCAACAATGATTTTTTATTATCCTTGACTCTTATTAAACTTCCTTCCCCAAAATTATTCTGGGATAATACCATGGAGTACTCAATTAAATTCAAGATCATTCGTTCCCATGTGCCTATAAATTTTGTTGAAATACTTAAAAAAAGGGTAGATTGAATTAAAAAACTATTTTAGAGCAAAGTTATTGAAATGTTTTAAACAGCACAATGTGCTATTTTTTTCAAAGGGCTTCTTAAAAATCATTCAGAAATTGAATCAACGACTGCTGAAAAACCTTTTAAATAAAATAAATAAAATTAACCCCAAAAAGAATCTTTTATAGATAATTTAAAGCAATTTAAACGATTTTAAAATTTAAGGAAAGCACCTTCAATGTTTTCCTCCTGCCGATGGAAGCATTGATAAGTCACTTAAACCAATAACAAATAGTTTATAAATAACATGCTAATGAATTTTATTCTAGAGTAATTAATAGGTGGTTAAATGAGGATACTTTTGATTCATTCTGATTATTTGAAGTACAAAACAAAGTCAAAAACCAGGATAGCAGAAAAAATAGAAGATGAACAGAAAAAAGGCGAATTTAAGGATTCACTCGTTGTTTTCACAGCAGTAGAGAAGGAAGATGAAAAAGAACCTGAAACAGTGGTTGAAAATGCAGTTCTAGAGGTTGAAGACATCTTAAACAAGGTAAAAGCAGAAAATGTGGTTATATACCCATACGCGCATTTAAGTTCATCTTTAAGCTCACCAGATGCTGCAAAAACCATACTTCAGGGAATGGAGGTTGCTTTAGAGGGTAAAGGTATCAAAGTTCAGAGGGTTCCATTTGGATGGTACAAATCCTTTGAAGTTTCATGCAAGGGACACCCGCTCTCAGAGCTTTCAAGAACCATCACAGCTGAAAAGGTCCAGAAAGAGGATGATGAAAAAGCTGAGGGAGAAAAATCACAGTTCTACATATTCCAGAATGGAGAACTCATTGACCCAGATGAATTCCAGTATGAAAATGGGGACTTTGAAAAACTCGTGGGCTACGAACTTGGAAAACTGGAATCCTCAGGAGAGGAACCCCCCCATGTCAGGCTCATGAGGGAAAAATCACTTGCAGACTACGAGCCATCAGCAGATGTTGGACATCTGCGCTGGTACCCTAAGGGCAGACTCGTAAGGGATCTTCTTGCAGACTACGTTTACAACCTCGTAACAGAAAGGGGAGCAATGCCAGTTGAAACCCCAATCATGTACGACCTTGCAGATGATGCAATAAGGGTGCACGCAGAGAAATTCGGTGAACGCCAGTACAGAATGGGAACCAAAAACAAGGAACTCATGCTCAGATACGCCTGCTGCTTCGGAGCCTTTAGAATACTTTCAGACTCCTTCCTAACATGGAAAAACCTTCCAGTGGGAATGTACGAACTTTCAACCTACAGTTTCAGGTTGGAGAAGAAGGGAGAGGTTGTTGGACTTAAAAGACTCAGGGGATTCACCATGCCTGATCTTCACACTGTCTGCAGGGATGTTAAACATTCCATGGAGGAATTCGAGGGCCAGATCGACATGTGCAAACAGACAGGCTTTGACCTTGGAGTGAACTACGAGGTCATAATGAGGGCAACCAGGGACTTCTTCGAGGAAAACAAGGAATGGGTTTACAGGGCATCTGAAAAGATAGGCAAACCAGTTCTAATGGAGATCCTGCCTGAGAGAAAACATTACTGGATAGCTAAAATGGACTTTGCAGCCATGGACTATCTTGGAAGGCCAATAGAAAACCCAACCATCCAGATAGATGTGGAAAGTGGTGAAAGGTTTGGAATAACCTACATAGACGAGAACGAAGAGGAAGTGAACCCAATAATACTTCACTGCAGTCCAACAGGAAGTGTTGAAAGGGTTATATGCAGTTTACTTGAGAAAACTGCCATTGAAATGGATGAAAAACCACCAATGCTCCCAGTATGGCTCACACCAACCCAGGTACGTGTTATACCAATAGCAGAACGCCACACAGAATTTGCACTTAACCTTGCAGAGGAGATCAAGGCCCACAACATAAGGGTGGATCTTGACGACCGCCATGAAACAGTGGGTAAAAAAATAAGGAACGCTGGAAAAGAGTGGGCAGCTTACGTTATTGTTATTGGTGATAAAGAGCTTGATGGTGGTAAAATCACTGTGAACATCCGTGAAACCAATGAAAAACTTGAAACAACAGTTGAAGAGCTTGTTCAGAGGATCCACGATGAAACCAAGGGAATGCCGTTCAGGAAACTTCCTTTACCAATGAAACTGGCTAAAAGGGTTAATTTTTAATATTAAACCTTTTTAAGTCATTAAATTCTAAAACTCTTTCTTTTTTTATTTTTAAAATTAAATGATTATTTTTATAAAAGTGAAATAACAATTTGAATACTAATTTTCATAAGTAGGTTTTGTCTGAATTCTAACGCACCAGATTCAATAAAATAATCAATTTTACTTCAGAATTCCTTCTTAACGTATATTACAGTATATATTCTCTAAAATATGAATTAAATGCAATCCTTCATTTTAATTGATGCTAAAATTAATAATTTAATAGGATCCATTGGTTGCGATATTCAGGTCGATGTTCTATGCATATCGCACACCCCATAACTACAAAATTCAATAATTTTGCTGTGCTGAAAGGGGTTATCACATTTTTTGGATTTTTTTATAGATTAACTTGCAGCGAAGCATAAATTAAATGAACCTGCATTGCATATCAATTAAACAGAAATTCCTGAGTTATGTGGAGAAGGTTTTATGGGGAAAAATAAGGATTACGAAGCGATCATAGAGGGACTTGAGTTTAAACTGAAACAGAAGGAATCTGAGATACAGGAGCTGAGGGAGAAACTTCAGGATAAATATGCAATGCTTCAGGACAGGATAGATGAGAAAAAAATCCTTGAGGAACGGGTTAAAGAGTTGGAACTTAAGGATATAAGTTTGAAATTGGGTAAACTGGATGAACTCACAAACAAAAATCTGAAGCTTGATCACAGGGTTCAGGTCACCAAGAAACAGCTTGATTATGCAAGGAATGACCTGGAGCTTCAGAAAAAGGTTATAGAAGACCTTGAGAACCGTGGGGTTTTAGATTTTCTTTTAAGAAGGTTTCCTGAGACTTTTAAGGAGTATAAGAAGACATAAGAGTTTTCAAACTCAATTCTCAAACTTTTTTAAGGATTTTTATTATTTTTACTTGGAATATTTGGGATAAAATATTTTTACAGTTTAACTTTCACAATCTTTCATCCTACTAAATAACTACTTTCATTCTATGATTTTTTTAATTTTTTTAATCTTATTTTAAGTCTAGATTTTTGATTTAAGTGTGATTCATGCCTCTAATTTTCAAAAAATTATTTATATTATAACTTATAACTTATACTTTAGAACTTATAACTACTGAAAAATCGTTTTGGAGGAAGAATTACATGGCTGAAATAATTGCTATACTGAATCAGAAAGGCGGGTGCGGTAAAACAACAACTGCTGTGAACTTATCTGCAGCACTTGCACAGTTTGGAAGGAAAGTTTTGGTAATAGATATGGACCCACAGGGTAATGCAACCATGGGTTTGGGTGTGGACAAGAGAACCACTGAAAGGACAATATATGATGTTTTAACTGGAGATATTCCCCTTGGGGGTGCAATAATGGGTACAGACATGTCGGGACTGGACGTTGTACCCAGCAACATATCTTTAAGCGGTGCCGAGGTTGAATTAAGCAAAGAGGTGGGATACCACACCATACTGGACATGGCGGTGGACGGTGTTTCATCAAGCTACGACTACATATTCATAGATGTGCCTCCATCCCTTGGAATCCTCGCCCTTAACAGTCTTGTTGCTGCAGACAGCGTTATCATACCAATACAGGCCGAGTACTACGCACTTGAGGGAATAGCAGATCTCATGAAAACAATTGAACTTGTTGAAAGCAGACTCAGAAGTCCAGCACCAATCAAAGGTATTTTAATAACGCTCTACGATTCAAGAACCCGTCTTGGAAGGGAGGTTTACAGCAACGTCAAGGAGTACTTTGGACAGACTGAAAACATCTTCAAAACAACCATTCCCCGCAACGTTAAACTTGCAGAGGCCCCAAGCTTTGGAGAGTCATGCATAACCTACGATGCAGAGAGCAGCGGAGCCAAGGCCTACCTGAAACTTGCAGGGGAAATAATCCAGCTTGAGGGCACGGAGGATAATAAATGAGCCAGAAAAAGAAAAGGGAAAGCGCCCTTGGAAGGGGTCTGGATGCTCTCATAAGAACACAACCTGCAGAAGAACCTGAAGAGGAAAAGCAGGAGGAACTGGAAACTGAAATCCTGAAGAAGGAAACTTCTCATCAAAGGAAAAAAACCCTTGCAGCCAAAAAAAGCAGAACATCAGGAAAGAGTTCTGCAAAGCCCGGGGCAAAAACTGTCAGTAAAACTCCTGAGAATGTACAGGCCAAAAAAAGTCAGAGGGTAAAAAAACAACCCGAAAGCCCTGCCGAAGATTTTGATGTGGATTCACAGCTCCTTGGGGAGGTCATGGCAGAGGTTGCTAAAAATCCAAGGATTTCACTCTGGTCTGCAAAGTCTGCAGCAGTTTTAAGGTATCTACGTAAAACAAAACCCGCCTTCAGTATAAGTAAGGAAGCTTCTGCCCTAATTGAGGATGCTGTGAAGGAGAAGTACCCGGATCTCTGGGAAGTGTTTGAGGAGGAAGGACTTTAAAAAAGTGTTATAACTTATAAGTTATAACTTATTTCTTATTAGTTAATCACTTATAACTTATACTTTATAAGTTAAAACTTGTAACCTATTTTTAAGTTCTTTTATTTAATAGAAAACAATAATAATTCTTTTTAATTCAAATTTTAGATCAAAATTAAATAAAAAAATCAATTAAATACAAGAAAATTTTAAAAAACTTTTCCAACATTCAAAATCCGAGGGTTGTCTGATAGGAACTTTGAAGCTTGATAAATGGTTCTGCCCGATTAACAACCACTCCAAGCTCTTTTAATTCTTGAAGTCTGCTGAAATGTACTCCTCTCTTTCTCAATTCTATTATCCGCCTTGCAGATAACTTCCCAACACCCGGAACCCTTAAAAGCTCCCTGTAGGATGCTTCATTAACCTCAACTGGAAATTTGTCCATGTTTGAAACTGCAGCGTAGTACTTAGGATCCTGTTCAACCTGCATGTTGCCGTTGTCCTCAAATACCAGCTCATCCAGCTTGAAACCATAGGAGTTAACCAGGTAATCGGCCTGGTAAAGCCTTGAAGTCCTTTTTGGATGAGGTTCTTCATGGTTCTCCATTGGAGTGTCTTTTAAGGCATTGAACTGGCTGAAGTAACTCCTTTTGATTCCAATCTTCTTGTAGAGCCATTCAACCCTCTTAAGAATTTCCTCATCAGTTTCAGAGGTTGCACCAACTATGAACTGGGTTGTCTGACCTGCAGGTGCAAGATCATGGTTTCTGTTGTTAAGCCGTTTGATCCACTTCATCCGCCTTATGATGTCGGTCTGATAGTTCTTGGTGCTTGAAAGCTCTTCGAAGCTGTCAGGGGTTGCTGCCTCCATGTTTATACTCACCCTGTCTGCAAGTGTCATGGCCCTTTTCAAAAGGTCGTAAGATGTTCCTGGGAGAATTTTAAGGTGTATATAACCCTTGTACCCATGTTCCATACGTAGCTTCCTTGCAACCTCGACCATGTCCTCCATGGAATTTTCAGCATCACCTGGAATTCCTGAACTTAAAAAAAGACCCTCAACATAACGGTTGTTGTAGTAATCAAGAAATATGGAGGTTACCTCTTCAGGTGAGAACTCAACCCTGTCGAACTTGTGCTTGTTATGGTTCACACAGTACCTGCAGTCGTTTGAACACCTGTTAGTCATCAAAACCTTAAACAGGGGCACAGTGCATCCATTTCCGCCCGTTGCATTGTAGATCCCCGGTATCTTCTCTGAAAAGAAGTTGTCCACATTGAAGTTTGAGTAGTTACAGCGGTCGTACTTTGCAGATTCACCCAATACTTTAAGCTTTTTTTCAATGTTCATTGTTATATTTTATATGGAAGCTTGTTAATGAAATTGATCCAACTTTTTTCATAGTCATTTTTTTTCAGGTTAAAGTTAATGAACCAAAACCTACAAAAGATTATAACACAACAGATTAAACAAAAATTTTTAATTTATCCATCAAAAGAGGGGAAAATAAAATGATAATAGAGATTATAATTGGAGTTATTATCCTTTTAATTTTAATAGGGGTTGTAGTTCTTTACAACAGCCTTGTACAGCTTAGAAATAGGGTTAAAAATGCATGGGCTCAGATCGATGTTCAGCTTAAGAGGCGAACCGATCTGATACCAAACCTGGTTGAGACTGTAAAAGGTTATGCTAAACACGAAAAAACAACTTTTGAAGAAGTTACAGCTGCAAGATCAAACCTAATGAATGCAAAAACCGTTGCAGAAAATCAGGAGGCCAACAACCAATTAACAGGTGCACTCAAAACACTCTTTGCAGTGGCTGAAAACTACCCTGAACTCAAGGCCAATGAGAACTTCAGGGATCTGCAGGCTCAGCTCTCACAGACAGAGGATAAAATAGCCTACTCAAGGCAGTTCTACAATGACACAGTATTGATGTACAACAACAAGTGCCAGATGTTCCCAAGCAACATACTTGCATCCGCATTCAACTTCAAAGAAGCTGAATTCTTCGAGGTAGCTGAAAGTGAAACCACAACACCAAAAGTAGAATTTTAGAGGGATAAAATGGATAAAAAACAAATTTCATTCATTTTTCTCCTTTTAATTTCACTTTTAACAGTATCAGGTGCAGCATATGCTGAAAGTGATGATGTATCCTACTCAATACCCAGCATCCATTCAGATCTTTTTGTTCAAAGCAACGGGGCACTGCACGTGAAGGAGCTCATACATTACTCATTTTCTGGAACAGCTCATGGAGTTTACAGGGACATACCCCTGAAAGAGGGTCAGTCCATCTCCAACTTGAAGGTATCCACCACTGGTGCCTACTCACGTTACACAGTTACAGACACTGATGAGGGAAAACGTATAACAGTTTATCTGTTCTCAGATGCCCAGAAAACCACTCCAATAAATGGAGGGGATATTGCTGTGACATATGAGTACGACTTTCTAAAGGGAATAAAGGTGTACAACGATGTTGCAGACCTGCAGTACAAACTCTGGGGTGAAGGTTGGGATGTTCCTGTGGATCAGTTAACAGCCACAGTCCATGTTGCATCAAGTCAGGGAATAAAGTACTGGTTGAACCCTCCCTACTCAGCTGAAGGATCCATGTGGCAGGGTAATGTTTTCAACCTGACCACAGGAAAATTGAGCCCTGGAGACTTCTTTGAGGTGAGGATGACCATACCCAGAAGTCAGTTTGCAGCCAACCCTCAAAATGCTGTGATCATAAACCAGAACGGCCTTCAGGAGATAGAAAAGATCCAGAACGACTACCAGAACTCTCTGAATCTTCAAAACAATCTGAACTACTTCCTGGTGGCCTTGTTGATAATTTTAATGTTCATACCTCTGATTATCTACCTGAAGTTTGGAAGGGAACCTAAGATAGATTACAGGGCAGAGTATGAGAGGGACGTTCCAACCAACGATCCTCCGGCACTTGTAAATGCCATATGTGTCCATGGGGTTTCAAAGGGTATCGGGGAACCTGATATGGATGGTTTCCGTGCCACAATAATGGATCTCATAAACAGGAACTACCTATCAGTTGGAAGGATGTCCAAGGATGATGGATCCTTCAAGGACGATTTCATGGGCACCTACCTCAAGGTGAACCATGAAAAGGACGCTTCAAAACTTGAAAACTTTGAACTGGATGTTCTGGATCTCCTTAAGAGTTTTGAAAGGGATGGAATCATCGTTCTGGAGGATATGAGCAGTGAACTGGAAGATCCTGACACAGCCAAGGACTTCAGATTCTCCTACATGAAATGGGAAACAGACCTTAAAAAGAGGTTTTTAACTGATGGACAGATGCAAGAGGTTTTCAACAGGAAGGGTGACAATTATTTGAAAGCCTATGCAGTTGCAGGCCTTATACTGGCCTGTGTGGTTGGGGTTTACACCTTCATCAACTCCATACCCTCCTCACAGTACCCCCTCTACGCAGCGATAGTTCTGGGAATAATATCCGCAGTTTCCTTGAAACTTCCAGAAGGCATAGCTGGCCAATGGACAACCTACGGTGAAGAGTACGATGCCAAGTGGAAGAACTTCAAACGCTACCTCAAGGACTTCAGCCTCATAAAGGAGTACCCTCCAGAATCAGTTGCAGTTTGGAACAAGTATCTTGTCTACGCCACAGCTCTTGGTGTGGCTGATAAGGTGAGAAAGGCAATGGAGATGAGCCTTCCAGGGAATGTTCTTGAGGATAACAACATCTACCTCTTCCATTACTACGGCGGCTACATGCTTCTGGATTCTGCCCTGCACATGGGAATGACATCTGGACTTAACTCCAATTCAGCCAATGGCCTTGATGGTCTGGGAGGATTTGGAGATGTTGGTGGAGGATTTGGTGGAGGTGGAGGTGGAGCCTTTTAAAAATGAATCCACTAAATCCTATATCTTTTTTCTTTTTTAGAACTATTTGAATCATAAAATCCTGAAAATCTTCTAATAAAATTAAACTTTTTTTATATCTTATTTCATAGGCATAAATTAAAAAAATCAAACCAATACTAAAAAACTCTCAGTAATGAACCTTTTTAAAATTTTTTATTCCCAACAAATTTTTAAACCAGCCAGTACTACCCATTAACATGAGAATAGTCCTTGCAGGAACAGGAAGTGCAGTTGGAAAAACAACCATCTCAACAGGGATAATGAAGGCATTATCAGATGAATACACGGTTCAGCCATTTAAAGTTGGTCCTGATTACATAGATCCCACTTATCACACCCTTGCAACCCGTAACAGGTCAAGAAATCTGGATTCATTCTTCATGTCCCAGGGTCAGATCAAAACCGCATTTGAAGAGGGTCTGAGACGATCCAAATCAGACTTTGGGATCATAGAGGGAGTAAGGGGACTTTATGAAGGTATGAGTGCTGTGGAAGATGTTGGAAGCACGGCTTCAATTGCAAAAACCCTAAACGCCCCTGTTGTTCTGATACTGAATGCGCGAAGCTTGGTTAGAAGTGCCGCAGCCGTTGTTCTCGGATTCAAATCCCTTGATCCCAAGATAAACGTTCAGGGAGTTATACTCAACCAGGTTAAGGGCAGAAATCACTACCTGAAGGCCAAGGAAGCCATTGAAAAACTCACGGAAACTCCAGTTATAGGTGGAATACCCCGCGATGATGAGATAAGTGTTGAATCCAGACATCTTGGCCTTGTACCTGCAGTGGAACGTGAAAACATCCTTAAATCCATAGAACACTGGGGAACAGTTATGGAGGAGAGCATTGATCTTGATGCACTCGTTTCCATAATGAAGGATTCTGGTAAACTTCCAGAGGGAAGGGAAAAGCTCTGGCTAACTGAAAATAAAAGAAAGGTTAAGATTGGTGTTGCAATGGATGAAGTGTTCACATTTTACTACGCTGAAAACCTCGAGGCAATGGAGGCCAACAGTGCAGAAATAGTGTACTTCAGCCCTATTCATGATGAAGAACTTCCAGACGTTGATGCACTTTACATAGGTGGGGGTTACCCTGAGATATTTAAAAAGGAGCTGGAATCCAATTCATCCATGAGGGTTTCGGTTAAAAGGTTCTGTGAGGATGGAAGGCCAGTTTACGTAGAATGTGGGGGGCTCATGTACCTCACAAAATCCATAGATGACAGTTCCATGTGTGGGGTTTTCCCATACAGATCCTGCATGACGCCCCGTGTTCAGGGGCTCAGCTACACAATTGCAAGGGCAACAAGGGACAGTCCCGCCCTTAAGGAGGGCGAAATATTCCGTGGACATGAATTCCACTACTCAAAGGTTGATATAGAAGGTGTAAAACCAGAATTTGCCTTCCAAATGCAGAGGGGCCGTGGTATCACAGGTTCGGAGGATGGGATGATGGTTAAAAACACCGTTGCAAGCTACGTGCACACCCATGTTGCTGCCTGCCAGGGATTTGCATCCAACTTCACACGTTCTGCACTGGAGTTTGAAGATGGATCTAAACAAATTTAAAAGGAATAAGGAGCCTAAAATTCCAAGATCTCAAAGCCCAAATAACACCCATTTTAAAAGCCCTTAAAAATATTGTTTAATTTTTTATTTTTAGAAATGGGTTTTAATACAAAAAATAGATTTTAATAATCCTCTAAAATAGGAATTATCCCATTTTTATCCTCCCTTTTTGACATGGTATAAAAACTTAGCCCTAGAAAATTAAATCAAAAAATACTTATTTGATTATCGGGATAGCATCTTTGGTGATATAATGGTTGTGAAAATAGGAGTTATTAAATGCGGTAACATAGGTACCTCTCCTGTAATTGACTTAGTACTTGATGAGAGGGCAGACAGACCTAACATAGATGTAAGAACCGTGGGTTCCGGCGCAAAGATGAACCCAGAACAGATCGAAGATGCAGTACCAAAGATATCTGCTTTTGACCCAGAATTTGTTGTATTCATCAGTCCTAACCCAGGTGCTCCAGGACCAGCTAAAGCAAGGGATCTATTATCTGCAATGGACATACCAGCAATCATAGTCGGTGACGCTCCAGGTATCAGATCCAAAGACGAAATGGATGAACAGGGCCTCGGTTACATACTCGTGAAAGCTGACCCAATGATCGGTGCAAGGAGAGAGCTCCTCGACCCAACCGAAATGGCATCATTCAACTCCGACGTACTCAAAGTACTCGCAGTAACTGGTGCATACAGGGTAGTTCAGAACACCCTCGACGCTGTTATAGCTGCAGCAGAAGCCGGTGATGCAATAGAATTACCAAAAGTCATCATCAGCGCTGAAAAAGCTGTAGAAGCAGCTGGCTTTGCAAACCCATACGCAAAAGCAAAAGCACTCGCAGCATACGAAATAGCTGCAAAAGTAGCTGACATAGACGTTAAAGGATGCTTCATGACCAAAGAAGCTGAAAAATACATACCAATCGTTGCATCAGCTCACGAAATGCTCTCCGCAGCAGCAAAACTCGCTATGGAAGCAAGGGAAATTGAGAAAGCCAACGACACTGTTTTGAGGACTCCTCACAGTGGAAAAGGTACTACAGTCTCAAAAACAGCTTTAATGGACAAACCACAGTAAGTTTGTTCGCTCAAGCGGTCCGAAAGGACTGCTTATTTTTTTATTAATTATTAATACCATATTAACATTGCTTAATAACTTTAGTTTTATATCGCTATTGGGATGATTAAATGAGAGAGACATTTCGATATTGTTATACTCCAACAGAAGAAGAATTTGATTGTTTATGGGAAAAGTGTATTTTTGTTCTCGATGCTAACATCCTTTTAAATATTTATCGTTATTCTCCAGATACTCGGGATAAACTTATTCAAATATTAAATAAAGTGTCTTCTCGTTTGTGGATACCTCATCAAGCTGCGTTGGAATATCAAAAAAATCGTTTAAATGTTATTAAACAACAAAAAAAAGCTTACGATGAAATAAACGAGGTTATTGATGAAAATATTTCTGATATCAAAACAGGATTAAAACGTTTTAATAGACATCCTTTTATAAATGTCAGATCTTTAATTGATAAAATTGAAAAAGTTTCTGAGGAAATAAAACAGGAATTGGTGGATCAGAAAAAAAGCATCCTAACTTGATAAGTAATGATGAATTGAGGGATGAACTTACAGAATTATTGAAGGGAAAGGTGGGTAACTCTTGCGATCAGGAAAAGCTTAACCGTATTTATGAAAAAGGTGATGAAAGGCAAGAAAATAAGATTCCTCCAGGGTATAAAGATGAAGGGCATGGAGATTTAGTTATATGGTGTCAAATTATTAATAAAGCCAAAAAAGAAGAAAAACCTATTATTTTTATCACTGATGATCAAAAAGAGGATTGGTGGTGGCGTTTTAATGGGAAAACACTCGGACCTCATCCTAAATTAGTTAAAGAATTCCATCTTAAAACAGAAGGGCAATTATTTTACATGTACAAATCGGATCGTTTTATGGAATATGCAAGTAAATATCTCGAAATTAAGGTAGATGAAACTACTATTGAAGAAGTTAGAAATATTATTATGAATGGAAACTTGAAAGTTATTAAGAAGGATGAGGATTTGCGTATTTATAAGACGGATTCATTTTTACGCAATGAAAATGATTTTAGGGAAATTTACAAACATTATCTCATTTTTATGAATAAGTTAGAATCTGAAAGAGAATCTAAAATAGAAAATACTTGGGAAACGTTGGATTCGATTGAAAACCGCTTATCGGAAGTTAAAAAGGAACCAGATATTGATATTAAAGAGGACGTATTAAAAAACATTTCAGTTGATTTGGACATTTTGCGGAGAGAATTTAGGGAACCTCAAGAGCTTTTTCGACTTTCAAGAAGTGTAAGGAGTTTAATTAAGGATATAGAAATAGGTGAAGTTAAAGGATCTGATAAAGAGTTACATTACTACAAATTAAATGAAATGAATGAAGAGTTAACATTAAAAAGACGAGAAATTAGGAAGATCACTTTCCAAATTAGAAAGCTTCAGGATGTTGCGATTGATGAGATTAAAAATTTAAGGAATGATTACAAATTTAACTTATCTTATTAATCCTCATCATTATATGAACGGATAGTTATGAAAAAAGAAGCCAGTATAGCCCGACTGACCGAAAGGTTCACAAAAGCAGCCAGCATGCAGCGCTGGAACGATCACATAAGACCTGTAGAATTAACAGAACTGGATAAACAGGCCCATAAAATGATAATAGCTTACTTATTGGCTAAATCTGAAGAAGACAGGCGGGATGATCCTATTGACTGGAGGTACCTAATTGAAGCGGGCATATTTGAGTTTCTGCAGCGTCTGGTTTTAACCGACATCAAAGCACCTGTTTTTCATCAAATGAGAGAAAATCCCGAAACGCGTAAACAAATGGACGAATACGTTTTCAAAGAGTTGAAAAATGATCTTAAGGGTTTGAACAAGGGATTTGGACAAAGATTTCAGGATTACTTCTCTAATCCTCATGAAATGGATATTGAACGCCGTATACTTCGTGCAGCACATTATTTAGCAACTAACTGGGAATTTAAAATAATATATCATACCGCACCTTTTATCTACGGTATTGAAGAGACCAAAAAGAATATTGAAGACCAAATTGAGGATCATTATGATTTAATAGGTGTTCAGAAAATTTCCCTTGAAAAAAAATCCTTTGGATTTATAGACCTCTGTGGTCAGCTTAGATTCCAGAAAAGATGGGCACGTACACCAAGAATACCTGAAACATCTGTTTTAGGGCACATGCTGATTGTTGCAATCCTCTCTTATATCTGCACAATGGAAATGAATGATAAAGCATGCAACAAGAGATTTTACAATAACTATTTCAGTGCTCTTTTTCATGACCTACCTGAAGTTCTTACAAAAGACATAATCTCACCAGTAAAAAAAGTTGCAGACTTGGATGAGGTTATAAAAGGTTATGAAAAACAGAAAATGGAAGAAAAACTTCTAACCCTTCTTCCTAAAATATGGAGAAGTGAAATGAGGTACTTTACAGAGGATGAATTTAACAATAAGATAATCGAAAAAAACGAGATTAAATCTGTTACAGAAATATCGAAAGAATATAATAATAATGAGTTCAGTCCGTTGGATGGAAAACTTTTAGAAGAATGTGATAAACTTGCAGCTTTTATTGAAGCATCCCTATCCATAAAACACGGAGTAAAATCTGAAGAACTTGTTAAAGGTAAGGAAGACATTTATTCTGAGTATAAAAATGAGAAAATCCAAGGAATTGATTTTGAAGAGATATTCAAAACTTTTTACTGATTAAACGATATGGATTAATTCTTTTTTCAGTCTCTAAGTACTAAAATCAATATTTCAAGGTGTTCTTCAACCAAACAACCTTTCTCTGACCACCATCCAGATCTTGGGGACTGACAGCAAAACTGTTCTCAAGGATTTCAAGTTTACCAAGCATTTTACCAATTTTACGGGTTGAACGGGGATTGGAATGTGTGGGGATGATGATCTGGGGTTTGAGCTCCTCAATAACATTGAATCCCTTATCTGAATAGAACATTCCTGAAAATGGGTTGGAAAACTGCATGAATGCAACATCGATTTTACCTAGGGATTCCAACTGTTGCACTGTAAGGTGGTCCTGCCCTATATCACCCATATGTGCAATGCGCAGTCCATCAACCTCAAACACGTAGATAACATTTGAAGGATTTTTAACGCTAATATGACTGCCCCTGTGGGATGATGCTATACTGTAGATGTGCACATCACCCAGATCAAAACTTTCCACTTGGGAGATGGATTTTCTGCAGTCATGTCTGTTTAGGAATGCAGGGTCAAGATGGTCTGAATGAGGATGTGTAACAGTTATAACATCTGGCCTCAGGTCCAGTTCCTCTTCACTTGGCATTGAAGTAGGATCAACCACAATCACGCTTCCGTTTTTTGAAGTGATGATGTAGGAGTTGGAAGGCGTAAAACTGGACTTACTAACAGTTTGAATGAGTGTTTTGCCAGTATCATTATTCAACTTTGGAACCACCCTAACTTTTGGGGCTTCAAAAATTGAAAGCATGATTGTAAACAGGGGTTTCATTAAATTCCACCAATAAAATGATTCTTTTCTTTTTTAAGCATCCTGAAACTTTTTCGCGAAGGTTTCAACCATCTCGTTGTAATTACCTGACTTTAAATCCTTGCCTGAAATCTTCATCTGGCCCAGAAATTCCATTCCTCTTTCTGCAAGAGCTTCTCTTATCTGGATGGTGGCTTTTTGATTTCCATTACCTCCCATGGTCACAAAAGCCCCTAATTTTTTACCTTCAACGTTCTGAAGTTCATCAAGGTATTGATTAAGTCCAGCAGGTGATTTTCCAGCCCACACTGGGCAGCAGACCACCAGAGCATCATAATCACTCATGTCAGTTGTGCATGGCTTGATGGCTGCACGCTGTTCTCTCAAAGCACCCCAACCCTTTAAAAGGTAAAATCTATCTTTTACAGGTTCTATTTTTGTTAAATCTCCATCTAAATTTTTTTTAAGCTCCTCAGCAACCTTTAATGTGTTGCCACCGTATGAGTAACATGCAATCAAAACTTTCAATTTAAAATCACCCTCTTTTTTTTCTCTAACGATCCATTTTTTATGTATTTAATACTATTTATAAAACTCCAACCAATTTAAGGGTAATTTTGAGTAGTTAGGGTCACATAAAATATTAAAATTCTTTTTTATCCTTTTCATCCATCCTTTGAAGAATATCCCTTAAAAGTTCCTTTATCTCTTCATCATCAGCTTTTCTTTCGCCCCGGTACGTTTTACTCAGTTTTTTAAGTTGTTCAGTTTCTTTATCCCTTTCTTTCCTGAGCTGCTGGAAGATCATGCTTGCAACGGATGCTGTTGCGTAACTTGCAAATCCTACACCAGTTAGCATGGCTATGCTACCTATTATCTTGCCTATTCCAGTTACAGGTACTATGTCCCCGTATCCAGTTGTTGTCATGCTTACCATCATGTACCATAGGGCATCTTCAAATCCATGTAGATTTGGGTTCACCCCACTTTCTACAAAAAAGAAAGCTATAGAACCAAGAAAGAATACTGAGGTGACTATGATTATTCCATAACCTAATCCAGTTTCTTTTGAAAATTTAAGGAATTTACTGCCTATCTTACTAATAGTTCTTACCATGGAGTAGATCTTAACGAGGTTGAAGGCAGGCATGATGAATGTAGCAATGTAAAGTCCTTTTAAACCCCAGAAAATGAAAATAATAGGGAAGGCCGCTAAAATGAGTATCCAGTTTTCCTTTAAAAACGTTTTTTTATCTTTGGAGTTCTTTAAACTTATTAAAAATATTAAAAATGTCAGTGAAGAAACTAATAAGTCAAACCTCAATATTAAGTAGGTGGTGCTAGTTTTGAGGTTGAAGAAGGTTAATGCAAGGAGCATTACGATATCGATGACTATAAAAATTATTAAAATGGTTATTATGACTTGAAATAATTTGCTAAAGTTCATTTTCAAATTATCGTTCATTTAAATAACCTTTTAAGGAGTTTAACTTCATTTGGATATGGAGTTCAAAGTCTACAGAACACCCTTGGTGCTTGGTATGGTATCATGCTCCACGTGGGATGCATCACTTAAAGCCCGTGCAAATGCCTTGAAAAGAGCTTCTATTTTGTGGTGATCGTTTTCTCCCTCTGCCTTGGCGTTGATATTTATTCCAGCAGAGTTTGCAAAGGATTCAAAGAAGTGTTCAACGTTCTCAGTACTTAAATCTCCTACTTTAGCTTTTTTGAATGTGAAATTCATTACAGCATAACTTCTACCACTTATGTCTATGGCCACAGTTGCAAGAGCATCATCCATAGGGATGATTGCATGGGACATCCTTTTAATACCTCTTTTATCTCCAATGGCCTCCTTAAACACATTTCCAAGGAGTATTCCAACGTCCTCAACTGTGTGATGGTCGTCAACCCCAATATCCCCTTCTGCTTTAACTTCAAGGTTGAAAAAGCCATGTTTTGTAAAAGAGTTCAGCATGTGGTCGAAAAATTCAATTCCAGTACTCACGTCTGAGTTTCCATTTCCATCAAGGTTTAAAGAGATTTTTATATCAGTTTCAGAGGTTTTTCTCATTAGTTCCTTCTTTCTCATCTTCTTCCCTATCCCTTATTACTTGTATTGCCTTCGTTGGGCACACACCTGCGCATATTGTGCAGACGTGGCAAAATCTTAAGTTAGATGCTTTCGCCTTTTTATTTGGACCTATATTCCAGATTTTAAATCCCTTAGGACACATTTCCCTGCATTTTCCGCATCCCGTGCATTTATCCTTATCCACAACTACCTTCATTTTCGGGCCTCACAACAAAAAAATGAATTACAACTTATAACTTTTAAGTTATAACCTTCTTTTTTTCTTTCACATTAAACCTATATAAATGCTTTGTTTGGTCTTTAAATGATTTTAATGTAGTTTTAATTATAAGTTATAAGTTCTACCTTCTAACTTATAAGTTATAACTCATCTTTTCTTTTACTCATATTTTGATCACAGGTACGGAAGTGGCTTTAAATCCTATGAAAATGTTATTACCTAGATTTAAACCCAATTTGTCCCGGGAATATTCTGTAATATCTGCAAATAAACTTATATCTTTGTCTATTGCTACTTTAATTCGAACCATTTCATTTTGGAATCCCATCTCTATTATTTTGCCTTCAAATATATTTCTAACACTGGATTCATGGGGTTCAAGCATTATAAATATCTCTTCTGGACTTATTAAAAGCAGAACTTCGTCTCCAATATTCAGATCTTCAATTATGGGTAGAATAACAATTTCACGGTTAAGAGATATCTTCATGATCCTGTTATCTGAATCGATCTCTGCAACTTTGCCCTCTACCTCATTTACATCGGAGTGTTTTTTCAGGATGATGCTGAATTTCGTATACTCCCTTGTAATCATTTTACCCACACTTGTGAGCTGACTGCTACCTCCACCACCTTTTCCCCCGCGTTTACTTGCAACAATAGATGTTCCCATATCTTTTTCAAGATTTTCTATATATTTAAGGGCAGTACGGTATGGAATGCCTATTTCTTTTGCTGATTTGGTTATGGAACCATATTCTTGGGTACCTTTTAAAAGCATGAACTTTTTGTAATCCAGTAAGATGGATTTATCCCCTATTTTCAACTTGTATTCCGGGCCTTCAATTGAATCAGTCATAAGACACACTCCACTAACTCTTAATTAATTATGGCATGAATCATTCTATTAAAGTTAACTACTTTTTAATTGGTCTTTTCCGAGACCTCATTTAGTCTTAAAAAATTCTTATTAAACTATTTAAAACCTTTATAACAATTTAAGGTACAAATAAACATATTCTGCTCAATGAACTTCAGAATCCATGTTCTTGCCATTGTGTATTTATTTGTAACATTTCTTATATGAAATTATTGATTAAATGGGTTTTAAAGGTTAAAATAAGATTTAAGTCCATGTTATGAACTTAATTTTTTAATCTTAAACTATTTGTAAACCCTAAGGAAATCTGCAAAATGTTTCACAGTTTTTCTGAGGCTTCTCCAACCCTCTTCATCATCCTTAACTCCCTGGAGACTGTCCCTGGACCAGAAGTTCGCACCGATGTTTGCGCCGAAGGAACCCCCACCAACAGGTATGGCACCACTTAGGATGTAATAGGTGATTATCTGTTGCATTGCAAGTTCTTGACCTCCAGATCTATCTCCACCTACAGATATTCCCATACCCACCTTGTAGCGAAGGTAATCCACATCTTCAGCCCCAAGGGCCCGGCACCTGTCCATAACAGTTTTCAGCTGGGCACTCAATCCTCCGTTGTATATTGGAGTGGCCATTATAAGTCCATCTGCCTCTTTTATAAGGGGATAAACTTCGTACATGTCATCCTTTACAACACACTCCTTGTTACGGATACAGTAATCGCAGTGTCTGCATGGGCTCAGGTTTTTCCCACGAACACCGAAAAATTCCGTTTCAAAACCCATTTCTTCCATCATATTCAGGGATTCCCTTAAAACATAGTCAGTTGACTGTTTCCTTGGACTTCCGCATATTCCCAGTACCAACATTTTAGTGACTCCATATTGTAATTGGAATTACATAATACATATTAAGGTATTGATATGGTGGTCATTATGGATATTTTTAGTGATAGTTATATTAAAAAACCAATCATTACGAGTGATAATGTTATACATCCTATGGTGGAACTGGACTCTGGGTGCATGGAAACAACATAACACTCGCAGGTCTTGATGTTTATGATAACGGCGGAATTGGAATAGCAATTAGTGGTAACAATCCAACTTTCACTAATAACACCGTAGCAGGTAATTATGGTAATGGAATCTGCGTGACTGGTGATGGTGCAACAATCACCGGGAACACTGTACTTTACAATGTGGGTTCTGGAATAATCGTCAACGGAGCCAATAGTAACGTCACAGGTAACGATGTGGACTACAATGGACATGCTGGAATACTGGTCAATGGAGAAGTCATTGGAAATGGAACATATAATGGGTTAATTGTTTCAGGCCCGGCTTTACTTGGTTTACTCTCTCAATATGGTACTATTAATCTTGGGGAAGGTGTTCCAGTAACGATTGATTCTGTTTTAGCTGCTGCTGATGGCGTTATTGACGCGTTTGTAGCTGACTTTGCGGCTATTGAGTTAACTGTGAGTAGGGCAGGAGTTGTTGGTTTAGCTGTTGCTGTGTCTTTGGTTGGAGTGTATTTAACAGTGAAATATCCTAATGAATATCCTCAAACAGTTTACACACTAGAAGGTACCTTAATTTCTCCAGAATTACTTCCCCTAACAATTTATACTCTTCAATCAGTTTTACATGGTGATGGAAACCCATTAACACCAGAAATACTCCAAGAAGATTATTGGAAAGGAGTTAATCTGATAATTGAAATATCTGATTCTGAAGATTATAAAGATATAAGAAAAGAAATAAAAGAAAAAGCTGAAAAAGGAGATTTCAATGGTGTACAAGATATAATTGATAATGTAGCAGGGTTAGGTGGAATCCCTGGCGATCCTCGAACTAATGACGACTATAAAAATTGGGGTGAAAAGATTCATGAAGATTGGGATGAATTTGTCAATGCTTTAAAAAGAGGAGAAGTGGGTAGTGCAGCTGAAAACGGTCTAATTTTAAGTATTGAAACCGGTACATATCCATTAGCCGTTACAGGTGAAGTGATAGTTGATTATTACAATAAAATGACTGGTAGAACTTAAAAACCACGAATAATGCAGTGAAATAAGAGTTAAGGCGGTATTTGGTTGATGTTCTTTAAAAAAGAGAAGAATAAAAACTTTTTGCTTCAGAAAGGGGTAAATCTGGCTTCTAAAGGTGAAGATGTGGATGCCATTAAATTTTATGATAAAGTTCTAGATTTGGATTCAGATCATTTTTTGGCTTTGTATAATAAGGGTATTTCCTTGGGAAGGATTGGAAAATATGATGAAGAGTTAAATTGTTTACAAAAAGCGTTGAATATTAATCCTGAAGATGTGGATGCATGGAATGATAAAGCCTTTGCACTGGGGAAGCTTGGAAGATATGAGGAACAATTAGAATCTTTGAATATTGCTTTGAAGTTGGATTCAAAACATTTTAAAGCATTATTTAATAAGGGTATTGTTTTTATGGGCTTTGAAAAATATTTGGAAGCACTTAAATGTTTTGATGAAGCTTTAGAAGTAAATCCAATGTATGTAGATGCATGGTATAATAAAGGCCTCATATTTCAGAGACGTGGTAAAGATAAAGAATCACTTAAGTATTATGATAAAACTTTAGAATTAGATCCTCAATACTTTAATGCTTTAGTTAATAAAGGTGTTGCACTTGGAAAACTTAAAAGATACTTTGAAGAGCTGGAATGCCTAAATAGGGCATTAAAATTAAATCCTAAAAACATTCAGGCTAGATTTAATCAAGCTATTACTTTTATGGAACTTGAAAAATATGATGATGCGCTGAATTCTTTCGCGGAAATTTTAAATCTGGATCTTAATAATGCAAATGTGTGGTATAACAAAGGCATTATCTATGAAAAACGTGGAGATAATGAAAAAGCGTTAGAATGCTTTAAAAAGGCTTTAAAACTTGAAAGTAATAAAAATTATTAAGAACCTCAAGAAGTTTTAAAAAACTTCTAAATTTTTAAATCAGTGAAAAATTTAGCAATTTATAACTGATTATTTTACATATTATTCTTTTTAAGTTAAATAATAACTTTTAATACTTGAATATAATATTATTTTAAGGTGGTTATGATGGTATTTGGTGATTTTAAGAAGAGAAAGTTATTTAAAAAGGCTGATGATTGTGAAGATCAGGGTAATTATCAAGAAGCTTTAGAAATTCTTAATGAGATTATAGAGGTGGATCCTCATTATTTCAAGGCATTAAGTCTTAAAGGGATTGTTCTTAAAAAGCTTGGAAAATATGAAGAGTCTATTGTTTGTTATGATAAAGCTTTGGAGTTAGATTCAAGTTTGCCCGAAGTATGGTACAATAAAGGGAATGCTCTTATTGATCTTGATAGAAATGACCAAGCCCTTTCTTGTTATAATAAGGCTTTAGATTTAAATCCCAGTTTTTCCCGGGCCTGGTATAATAAGGGGAATGCTCTTAGAAAATTGGGTAACTTCAACGAAGCAATTGATTGTTTTGATAAGGCGGTTGAGTTAGATGATAAATTTGAAAATGCTCTTTATAATAAAGCCGTAATTTTAAAGGTTTTGAAAAAGTATGAAGAAGCGTTGGGGTGTTATAATCGCGTTTTAGAGTTGAATCCTGAAAATTCAAGTGTATGGAACAATATGGGATCGATTTATGGGACTCTCAATAAAAATAAAAAAGCGTTAGATTGCTTTAATAAGGTTTTAGAGCTGGATCCTAATGAGATTCGTTCGTGGTATGGTAAAGGCGCTGTTTTTATACAGTTAGGAGAACATGAAAAAGCTTTAAACTGTCTGAATAAATCCCTAGAAGTGGATCCAGATTTTGAACCTGCAAGAAAACTTAAAGAAAAACTGGCACAAGGCGAATTTAGTTAGGCATTATTATTTCAAGGGGTTTCCTGAAAGTTATCAACATATTTTTTTTGCAGATGATTTTTTTTCATTGAAAAGCGGTTAGTTGTGTTTAATCCCCACCCATTTCTTGCTAAGATAAGTAATAATTTTAATTTGAAAACTATGTTAAAAATGATAATAATGTGGAGTTATAGGTTCACATATTCCCAGTATCATCGATAACTCTCCAAATTTTATTCACGGTTCATTTCAAACCTATCCTTGTATAATTATGATGTTCTTTATTCATATTTTTTCAGGATAACTGCAGAAAAGATTTTTTTGCCCGATACCTCAACTCATAAATATAATCTTCAGAAGCATGGATTCGTTTTCGGTTTAATTTCAAAGACATAAAAAACTTTAAAACCAATCATTAATAAAAATTATAACAAGATTAAGAGTTTGTTAGGGGAATATAGGAGGTTGAGATATGCAAAAAATGATCAGTGCAATAATTCTCATTATTCTTGGTTTACTTGTAATGGCAGTTCCTGCCTTAGGAATTCTTCCTGTAGCAATAATAACAGGATTTTTGGTCCTTATTTTAGGTATAGGGCTACTTTTAGGCGGCATAATAGAAATAGGTGAAAGTGCAGGTCTTGGAATCCTGGAAGTCGTACTGGGTGTAATAGCATTGATTCTCGGCCTAGGTTTCATATTCAATCCTACTCTATTCGCTGCAGTGGCTGGCTTTTTAATTTACATAGTTGGTTTATTCCTAATTATTGCAGGAATAATGGGTGTACTTACAAAAGAGGGTAATAACAGATTGAATGGAATTGTAGCCATCATAATCGGTTTATTATTAATGTTTGTAGGTTCCAACCCCATATACTTAGGAGTATTGATTGGGCTATGGCTTTTAATCATTGGAATAATGATGATATTCCAAAAGGATTAAAAATATAAAAAAACCCCCAACAAACTCTTTTTTCTTTTCAACAACTTATGAAACCTTTATTATAAAATTGTTTAAAAAATAAAATAATTAGGCTTAGCTAATCCTATTGAGGGCATTCCATACCTTTTGCAAACTTTACAGTTTTAAAATTTCATTCTACAGGATTTTCAAGCTTGTCCAACCTTTCCTCAATTTTTTTAATTTTTTTGTTGGTGTCTCCACGGTACTCGTTGAAACTGCCGCCAAGTTTGCCTAAATCTTTTGATACCTGGGCATATTTATTTTCAAGGGCCAAAACATCTGTTTTGGTTGCGAGTTCCCAGTCTTTTATGAGTTGTTCACTTTTTTCTTTCAAAAAATAATCAATTTTTCTTGAAAGTTCTTCTGTACTCTCTTCTGTACTTTTTGGAACACCTTTAACAGTGCCTTTTATTTTTTCACTCACCCCAGACATTTTTTCACTGACACCCTCCATTATACGTCCTTCACTTGTGACTTTTTCACCAGCACCCGAAACCTTTTCACCAGCACCAGTAACCACTGTACGTGCTTTTTCACCCATTCCAGACATTTTTTCACCTACTCCTCCCATACGATCACCTTCTACCCTCTCACTGGCACCTGAAACTGTTGAACGTGCTTTTTCACCTGTTTCAGTGATCACAGAACGTGCCCGTAAAAAGGATGGATTTCGAGTATCCTGCATGTAGTAGTAAAGTAAAACTACAATTGCACCTGCAAGTACTAATATTACCAATAACTCCAGCGGAGTCATTTATCTTCCCCCTTTTTACCAGTTTTTTTTTCTAATTCTTTTTCTTTTTTTTCTATGTCTGTGAGTAGTTTTTGGAGTTTTGCATATTCTGTCTGGACTTCGAGGCGGTTCACTCTTTCGTTGATTTCACTGTGCAGGTATCCTGCTTTTTGCATGAGATCTGATGTGTTTTTCCTTATTCCAGATAGTTTTTCCTGTTCTTCCCTTGTAAGGGAAATGTTCCCCATCATACGCTTGGATTCAAGGTCTTTCTCAACAAGTTCAACCTTTCTAAGCTCTGCCTGCTTTGCCAGGAACTCCACATTACTCTGAGCCTCCCTAACACGCCTCCACTGCATCAGCACAACAATAAGCCCCACAACCACTATCACAGCAATAATTACATAAAACACGTTTTGCGGAATTGCATCCATATTGTTCCTCCCTTTTAATTTTCATTCAGTCCTGCCATGATTAAGGTTATCCAACTGGTTTTATCAAAGTTCTCAAGATACTCCATGATGTTTGGTCAATGGACTGTTTTTGGTATTGAAACAAATATATTGCCAATAAACTTTTTTTTAATTATTAATCTATATTTTACTTTGTTCTTCATATATAACTGCAGTTCCGGTGGCGGTTACAATAAATACGCTGCCTTGTAACCCTCCCATAGAAACATAGTCAATTAAAACTTCAATCACAGTATTTGCTCCAATTGATTTAGATTCTTCTAGCATTCGGGATATGGCCACCTTTTTGGCCTTTCCTAAATTCATGTCATCCAATTGAGTTGGTTGAATGATCTTTGTAATCTTTGAAACCAATCCTTCAGATTCTTTTTCTTTTGCTACGGCTTCTCCCCCAACTAATCCTAAATATTTCTCTATTTTCCCTCCTTCTACATTAGGAACGGATAATAGGGGTATAGCTAGTTCATCAAGGAAAGTTTCATCGGCAGATGGTCCCTTAATTTCCTCCTTTGCTTTGACTTCAGGAGTTTTTCTCTGGATTTTAGAAGGAAGGTACACAAGGGATCCTATAATCCTTATGAAGGTACCCATGACAACTACAAAAAGAATATAATTAACCAATATAGGAAATGCGGCTTGAATTGTCAGTATAATTGCAATTATAGTAATTAAACTGAGTGTAACAGGTTCTTTAGGGAAAATCCAGCCAGGGCCGAACCAACCATAACCATTGATTAAAAGGAATGTCAAAAGAGCGCTGATAGCACCTGTACTTCGACCGTACTTTCTACTCGCTATGAAGGTTTCAATAAATCCTGCCAGTAATGGAGACACTATGTACATGATGTTGAATCCAAAAATAACTAAATTCCATGCAACACAAATAATAGCAGAGCCAAATCCTAATGAAACCCCTAAGATTATGGCAATCAGTGCCCAGCGTTTTTCCATGAAAAATTTTTTCATTGAAGCAAGCAAAATATTCACCTTCTGGAATTGTTACAAATCAATTATTCCTGGAAAGAAACTGCAGTTCCAGACATGGTGACCATTATGGTATTTCCCATGGTACCTCCCAAGTTATGATAAGCCACACGAGTTCCTATGATTGCATTAGCACCTTTTTTCTCTGCTTTTTCTTGCATAATCTCTAGAGCCATGTGTCTGGCATTTGTAAGCTCTTCTTCATATTTAGAGGTTCTTCCTCCCACCACATCTCTCACTCCTGAGAACATATCTTTGTAGAGATTTGCTCCCAAGAGGGAGTCCCCAGTTACTAAACCATAATATTCAACTATTTTTTTCCCTTCAATGGTTGGTGTAGTTACTATCAGCATTCAACTCCCCCAGGCCATATAATTTGGCATATAACTGTACTCTAATTTTTATCCCTTAAAAGCACGGTTTTAATCAGCTATTTGAGTATCGATGCTATATTATGAATCAACTAATCCTTATAATAATTATGAACATAAAACTTAATATAAATTGCGTAGGTACTAGTACGGTGCAGAAGGTTTGTTGAAAACTTTGGAACCTAAAAATAAATCTATAAAATCAAACAAGCAACGAGTTTTAAAGAATAGTTTAAAAATAAAAGTAGGAAGTTTTAAAGAATTAAGAAGATCAAAACTTCTAAAAATCTTTTCAATGGATTTTAGATGGCTTCATCTTCATCCATTGCAAGTCTCATGGTGTCAGGGTCTTGTGGCATGCGGTCAAGGAAGTCCTGAGCTGCACGGCGCACATCTCTTGAACCTATGATGTAACGGCCCACAACGATGATATCAGCTGTGTTTTCAAGGGCTTTATCCACTCTTTCAGGTGTTATGCCTCCTGCAACTGCAACGAGTTTTCCTTCGCCGAGAATTTCTCTGATCTGGTTGATGTTACCCCATTCTGTTACTTCACCCAGTTTTTCACCACGTTCTGACTTCATTGTTTCAAGGTCCACGTTCCTGTGGAGAAGAACAATGTCAGGTTTGTAACTCAGGGACTCAAGCTTTTCAACGAATTTTTCAACGTTCATCATGTCAAGTATGGAGTATATTCCCTGTTTCTGTGCTTCATGAATGGCTTTTTCAATGGATTCAACTGTTCCAAGTCCGGAGATTGCAATAGCATCTGCTGTTTCATCTGCAGCCATTTTAACCTCAATCCTACCAACATCAAGGGTTTTAAGGTCTGCTATTATGAATGCGTCCCGTTTAAGTTCTCTGATCTTGCCGATGATTCCAACACCGAATTTTTTAACCAGAGGAGTTCCAGCTTCTATTAATATCCTTTCCCTGTCGGGTAAGGTGTTTATTATACGTTCCATTTGTTCCATGTTGTCCAGGTCAAGTGCAACCTGCAGGTAAGGTGGGTTCCAGAGCCTGTTGACTTTGAATCCCATTACTGGGTGAGTTCCTCTGTCTTTTTCTGCAAGAACCTTTTTAATGGATGGGTAGTTTTCCATTGCCCTTTTTATTGCGAGTTTTGTTGCACCGTAGTTGTACTGGTATATCTTACGGTAGTCCTCTGCTTCAGGGTGTATGAAGACGTTTGCAATTATGACAAGGTCCTCTGCATCTTCTTTTGGTATAACTCCTTCTGCAACAGAATCAGCAACAGCTCGGCCTACAGCGGTCTGTGCAGGGCCAAATATTTTATCAGCATCTCCAAGGCCCCTTACAGTTACCTTTGGAACTATCAAGGTTGCTGGTTTGGTCATTAAATTCGGCCTTATAACCGATAAAAGTGGTGTGTGTCCCAAGGACATATCTGCCATATTATTGACGAATGCGGCGCCAACAGGGCTGTTTTTGTCTCCAATTACTAAATCAACGTGAGCTAATTCATTGCCATTTCCAATTAAGGCTTCCCCTATTTGATACATATTCATAATCCTCCTTTTATAGTCTAAAATAATCTATGATCCCATGGGTATAAATAAATATTTCAACTCCCATTTCAAAACAATTCGAATTTTAAAAAAGTCCAATTCAATTAACTATGGAATTAGGATGAACTCAAAAAAATAGGATAATTAAAAAAATAATAATTGTGAGGATTTAATCCTCTAAGTTACCTTCGAGGAAGTCAGCGTAACCCTGAAGGTCAAGCATTCCATGGCCTGAGAAGTTAATGAGAATATTCTTTTCTTCTCCAGTTTTCCTGCATTTAACTGCTTCGTCCATTCCTGTTTTTATGGCGTGGCAGGTTTCAGGTGCAGGTACAACTCCCTCACATTTGGCGAAGATCTGACCTGTTTTGAAGACTTCGGTTTGTTTGACTGTACGTCCCTCAACCAGTCCCTCATGCACGAGTAATGCAACCAGAGGAGACATTCCATGGTACCTCAATCCTCCGGCATGAACTGATGGCGGTATGAAGTCATGGCCCAGTGTGTACATCTTCATAAGGGGTGTTAGACCTTCTGTATCCCCATAATCGTATCTGTATTCTCCCTGTGTGAGTGTTGGGCATGATGCAGGTTCCACAGCCAGGAACTCGCAGTCCAGGTCTCCGGATATTTTGTCCTTCATGAATGGGAAGGCTGCACCACCGAAGTTACTGCCTCCACCAACGCATCCAATGAGTACGTCAGGTGTTTCATCGATTGATTCGAACTGTTTCTTGGTTTCAAGTCCAATGATGGTCTGATGAAGCAGCACGTGGTTCAGAACGCTTCCAAGGGAGTAATAGGTTTTTTCATCACTTAGAGCATCTTCAACAGCTTCAGATATGGCTATTCCAAGGGAACCCGGGGTGTTAGGATTCTCAGCCCGTACCTTCCTTCCGAATGATGTTTTATCAGTTGGTGAAGCCAGAACTTCTCCGTCGTAGAGCTGCATTATGGTTTTTCTGTATGGTTTCTGCTGGAATGAAACTTTAACCATGTAAACTGTGCATTCAAGCCCCATTAATGAACATGCAAGGGATAATGCTGTACCCCATTGTCCTGCACCAGTTTCTGTTGTGAGCCTTTCTATACCGTCTTTTTTAGCGTAGTATGCTTGTGCTATGGCGCTGTTGAGCTTGTGGCTTCCTGTTGGGGAGAGATCTTCACGTTTGTAGTAGATCTTTGCAGGGGTGTCCAGGTAGTCTTCAAGGCCCTTGGCCCTGTAGAGTGGATTTGGCCTGCCCACTTTTTTGTAAACCTCACGAACCTCTTTTGGAATTTCTATCCACCTTTCAGTGGACATTTCCTGTTCTAAAACACCTTTGGAAAATATTTTTGGTAAATTTTCAAGCTGATGCCCTTCTTCTGTCTGTGTTGGTGCTGGAAGCTCCACAGGCAGGTCTGCGGCTATGTTGTACCATTTTTTTGGAACATCCTTTTCATCTAACATGATTCTGTACATAAAATCACCTTTTCAGGGATGGAATTTTTCATAAATTTTTCATGAATTTACTTCAACATCATTCCATTTCCCCACTATCTAAACTAAACATATGCTTAATGTATTATTTAAATCTTTATTGTACATATATGTACATTAATTGTTATTTCACTTCACCCTGCCTTTGTAGAATTGGCTGAGTGATGGTCACAATACAAATAATAGATTGATTTTTGGGAGGGAAAATATTTAAATGTGTTCATGACCTTCAAGTCCATTATTTAATATTGAATCAAAGACAGATAGATTCCCATGAAGATCTTAACCATTGATGTGGGTGCAGGAACCCAGGACATAATGCTTTACGATACCTTTGAACCCATTGAAAATTCTGTTAAAATGGTTCTGCCGTCACCAACAAGGATATTCGCAGAAAGGATAAGGAAACACAGGAACGATCTTTTTGTAAACGGTGAGACAATGGGTGGAGGTCCTATAAACGTCTCAATAAAGAACCATCTTGATAAGGGCTACAGGGTGGTCATGACTGAGAACTCTGCAAGAACAGTCAGGGATGATCTGAACCAGGTAAAGGCAATGGGAATTGAAGTAGTTCCAGACGGGGAGAAACACCCTGAAATAGGGAAGGTTGAATTTAAGGACATAGATCTTGATGCAATAGGTGCAGCACTCTCAAACTTCGATGTTGAACTGGAATTTGATTACATTGGGGTTGCAGTTCAGGACCATGGATTCATGGAGGGAGTTGGAGACAGGAACTTCAGATTCATGAAGATAAAAGAAAAACTGGACGTTCCCCGTGGACCTGAAGAATTTGCATACTTCGATGATGCACCAGAATATTTAACAAGGATGAATGGAGTGTTCAGGACCTTGAAGGGTTATAAAACAGTTGTAATGGACTCGAAGTTCGCATCCATATGTGGTGCAACCTGTGACGAACGGGTTGAATCTATGGAGAAGTTCATAGTCATGGATGTCGGAAACGGCCACACACTTGCAGCTGCATTTAATGGAGAAAAGATGGTTGGAGTATTTGAACATCATACCAGTGCACTGACCCCTGAAAAACTTGACAACCTGGTGAAAAAACTTGCAGACGGTACTTTAACCCACGAAGAAGTTCATGAAGATGGAGGCCACGGAGCAATTGTCAATGATGCAATTGGAGACTTTGAATGCATTGTTGCAACTGGACCCAGAAGGAAGATACTCCAGAAATCGAATTTCAAGGTGTACTACGCAGCTCCAGCAGGAGACGTGATGATGACAGGACCTGCAGGGCTTATAAAAACCATACTCTCAAAGCAGGCCTAATCAATAATTGAATCAAATCAATTTTTTTAAATTAAAATCTAAAATAATAAAAGTCTGACTTATAAAAGAAATAAACCTCTAATACGGACTTAAATATATAATTAAGTTATAAATTTCACTTAAAATAAATAAAATAGTTAAAAATAAGGATATAATTCATTCAGGATGGTAGCATGATACTGGACCCCCACATACACAGCACGTACTCGAAGGATTCCACAGCAAAGCCAAGAGACATAATCAAAAGGGCAATAACCATAGGGCTGGACGTAATTGCAGTGGCGGACCACGACACAACCAAAGGGGGACTCACTGCCCTGAAAGAGTCGAAAGACTTCAAAGACATCCTTGTGATACCTGCAGCAGAGGTAACCTCCAGCAAGGGGCACATCGTTGCACTGGGCATAAGGGAAGATGTTGAAAGGGGAATGTCTCCTGAAGAAACAGTTGAGGCCATACGTGATCTTGGGGGTATTGCAGTTGCTGCCCATCCATTCGTCAGGTACAGGGATGGGCTCTGTGATCATGTGAAGAAACTTGATATCGATGCAATAGAGACCATGAACTCCCGCTACGTTTTTGGATACTCAAACTGGCGTGCTAAAAACCTTGCAGTCAAAAGGGAACTTCCCCAGGTAGGTTCAAGTGATGCACACTTCCTGGGGGCAATAGGAAGCTGCATAACCGATGTTGATTCTGATCCATCTGAAGGTGCAGTACTGGATGCCATAAAAGCTGGAAAAACCAATGTATTCGGTGACAGGACACCCCTTCCCCTCATAGTCAAGGAAGTTATAAACAAGAAGATCAAGAAGCTATAAAAAATCCATTTCCATCACTCCATTAATTTCAAGGCTTTGAATAAATTCAGTTAAATAGTTAGCCTTAATATGATCAACCCACCAACATTAACCCATGATCCTTGACTTCATAAGGGAATACTTCGTCTACCTGCACCCTGGCTACACAGTCCTGAACACCGTTGTATTCGGGATAATACTGGGCATATTCGTTATTCTGATTATAAAAATGTTCCAGCGTATAAAAAAGGATCCAGAAAATCTTTTCATACCTTTAATACCCTTCATATTCTTTGGTTCAGGTGCAAGGGCCTTGGTTGACAACGGAATCTACCCATTAACCTACCTCCTGGTCACCCCGGGAATCTACCTTTTAACAGGATTCACAGCCATTGCAACGGTGCTTGCATCGGTTTACATAGAAAAAAAGACGAATATTAATTACAGGTACATAATATTCACTGTGGGAGCTTTGATGTGCGTACCCAACCTTGTTTATATGGGTCCAATTAATTTCACGGCGTTCTTCCAGGTTATCGGCATATGGGCACTCATATCAGCACCATTTGTACTTCTAAGGAATAAGTGGTCCTTAATCAGGGATAAATTTAATCTGAGCATAATTCTGGCCCATATATTTGATGCAAGTTCCACCTACATTGCAGTTGACTTCTATGGATACGGAGAGCAGCACGTACTCCCAAATACCCTTACCCAGCTTACAGGAACAGCTTTCGTGATGTACCCATTGAAGATATTCATTATAATATCTGCGCTGTATGTTATAGATACTTACATTGAGGATAAAACCATAAGGAACATGTTGAAGCTTGCAATATTTATTTTAGGTCTTGCTCCTGGTTTGAGAAATTTCCTGAGCCTAAGCATGGGAACCCTCTAACAACAATTTTTTTATCTAGGAGCTACGATCAATATAATACTAATGTCAAACCAAATGAGGTCTTTTAATGTATATAGAAACGGTAAAAAAGACAATGAATCTACCTGAAAAGGTAAGAATATTTGATACAACTCTAAGAGATGGAGAACAAACACCCGGTGTTGCAATAACAGTTGATGAAAAGATAAGAATTGCAAAGAAATTGGATAAACTGGGTGTTGACACAATAGAAGTAGGATTTCCAGTTTCATCACCTGGTGAACGAAAAGCAGCACGTGAAATACTTAAACTGGACCTTAATTCAAGTATCTGCGGTTTGGCAAGACCCCTGAAGAAAGATTTAGATGCAGCCATTGACTGTGGAGTTGACTACATCCACACCTTCATAGGAACCTCCCCCCTCCACAGGGAGTACAAGCTCAAAATGAGCAAGGAAGAGATCCTTAACAAAGCTGTTGAGGGAGTGGAGTACATAAAGGATCATGGCATAACAGCTGAATTTTCAGCTGAAGATGCCACACGAACAGAATTTGACTATCTGAAGGAGATCTACACTGGAGTTGAGGATGCAGGTGCGGATTACATAAACGTACCTGACACAGTGGGAGTTATGATACCCTCCTCAATGAACTACCTTGTGTCAGAACTTAAAAAGGACATCAAGATCCCAATAAGTGTTCACTGCCATGATGACTTTGGACTGGCAGTTGCAAACTCCCTGGCTGCAGTTGAAGCAGGTGCCCAACAGGTACATGTAACCATCAACGGACTTGGTGAGCGTGCAGGAAATGCATCCCTTGAAGAAGTGGTAATGGCACTCTCAACCAGGTACTCCATCAAGACCAACATCCAGACTGAACTCCTGGTTGACATGTCAGAATTCGTATCCAGAATCACCGGTATAAAGATGCCTCCAAACAAGGCCATCGTTGGAGAAAATGCTTTTGCACATGAAGCAGGTATACATGTCCATGGAGTGCTCCAGAAAGCTGAAACATACGAACCAATAACTCCAGAGATGGTTGGACACACAAGAAGAATAGTTCTGGGAAAACACACAGGTGCAAATGCAATAAGGGCAAAACTCGATGAGTACGGAATAGAGCTCAACCATGAACAGTTCGAAAGGGTTTTCAATCAGGTTAAAAGTCTTGGAGATAAGGGTAAATGTATCACAGATGCAGATCTGAAGGCAATGGCTCAAACAGTCCTTGGAAAAGCCAAGAAAGAGATAGTTAAACTTGAAGGATTCTCAGTTATGACAGGGGACAACGTACTTCCAACTGCAACAGTCAAGCTCAACATAGGTGGAGAAACAAAAACTGCGGCAAAAACTGGAGTTGGACCTGTTGATGCGGCCATAAATGCAATACAAAGTCTTGTAAGTGAAAGTGCAGATATAGAACTTAAAGAGTACCATATAGAAGCCATAACTGGCGGTACAAATGCACTGGCTGAGGTTTTCGTGATAATGGGTGATAAAAAAGGTAACAAGGCAACAGGAAGATCAACAGTTGACGACGTGGTCATGGCCAGTGTGGAGGCAGTTTTAGATTCTATAAACAAGATCCTTGTTGAACGATAGTTCAATGGTAAGACTCTTAAATAAAATGTTATCATAGTTTTAGTAGTCCTTGAATAAAAATTGTGAGAGGGGATGGAAGTGGGCGATGCAAAGATTTTGGTTGTTGAGGATGAACGCATTACAGCAGAGGATATAAAGAGTGGGCTTGAATTTGCAGGATACACAGTCCCTGCAATAGTTTCATCAGGTGAAGATGCCATAAAAAAGGCAGGTGAATTAAAACCCGACCTCGTGCTTATGGACATAAAATTAAAGGGAGAAATGGATGGAATTGAAGCTGCAGGCCAGATAAGGGTGCTCTACGACATCCCTGTTATATACCTCACTGCCTATTCAGATGAAAGCACGGTTCAAAGGGCCAAAATAACAGAACCATCTGGATACATCCTTAAAGAGAGAACTGGTTTGATTAAGAAACCTTTTGAGGAAAGTGAACTTCACACTGCCATTGAAATAACCCTGTACCGACACAGGATAGAGAAGGATCATGACAGACTCTTCTCTGCAATGCTTGGAAGTATAAACCAGGGCATCATAGCAACGGATTCAGATGGCAAGATCAAACTCATGAATGAAATAGCTGAAGTTTTAGTGGGATGGGATGAATCTGAAGTTGTTGGTAAAGATCTGAGGGATTTTGTAAGGAACTTCAATGAACTGTTCCCACTGAGGGAGAAAGCTTCCTCCAGTAACGAAGTTGAATTCAGGGATATTATCATAACATCAAAGGATGGCTCTGAAGGAACTGTTCATGGAAAAGTTGCCCTGATAAAGGATGAAAATGACGAGGAAGAAGGTTTCATCATCACCCTGAATAATCCTGCCTGAATGTGGACTTCAATTTTAATATGGATTGCAGTGGACCATGAAACAGATAATAGGAGTTAAGGGTTCAATTTTTTCAAAAAATTCAACCTTCCCATCATCAAGTAATATCCGATGATCCTTAACAAAGGTTCTGCAAAAGTTCTACATATTTAAAACTACTTATTTCTACATTTTATTAATTTTTAAAGGTTTTAAATTAATTTAAGCTATTTTAGAGCTTCCAATATTTAGCAATGACAGTTTTACAGTTAAGGACCTTAATCCACTTTTAAAGCAAGTTATACAGTCTCTCAGGGAACTCTTCCCAGTCTTCATTCCCCTAGAACCTGACAGTGCCCAACAAAAGATATAACACAATGTATATATAATATTAAAAAGATTAAAGAAAGTAGTGTATTCTTTGGAGGTTAAAGTGATGTCAGAGGAAAATGTTGTGTACATTGGAAACAAACCGGTAATGAACTATGTTTTAGCAGTTGTAACTCAGATGAATGGCGGAACTTCAGAGGTTATTTTAAAAGCCAGGGGACGAGCCATCAGCAGAGCAGTTGACGTTGCTGAGATTGTAAGAAACAGATTCATAACTGATGTAGATCTAGGAACTATAGACATATGCACAGAAGAAATCATGAACAACGAAGGATCATCCACAAACGTTTCTGCAATTGAAATACAGCTTTGCAAGAACTAAATCAGTGTAAGAAACCCCCAATTGAAACCCTCAGGTTTCATTTTTTTAAATCAAGGCCAAATCCTTAATTATGATGCTATTTGGGATCAAACCTTATTTGAATATTAATTCTGATATCAGATTCCAACTCCCTATCCACACCCTGAACGTTATTTACCTTCAAAAAAATTTTAAACACTAAAATAGGGATTATTTATTGAATATAATTTATTATATCTTATTTTTATATTAAGGCTGGTATTGTTCTTCAATTTTTAATAAAAGTTTAACTGATGCTTATTGAATCGGATTAGCTGATCTATAGATCTACTGGTCAATTAAAAAATAATAGAAACCTCAATAGAAAAACAATTCAAAGAAATAGCAGAATTTTACTTGTATCCTTTACTTACATCTTAAAAATAAAAAAAATTTAAGAGGTTAAAAACCTCTATTTCTTCTTCCTTCCTCCAATCTTCCTCAAAACAATGAGTACAGCTATCAGCACGATTGCTCCACCCACTATGTAGTATGCGAAGACCGATGTTGGGGCATTCTCCTTGTCGATATTCAGAGCGTACAGGTATCCGTCGTTACTACCTGTGTAAGCCATGTTTCCATAAACAACAGGGGATGAACGGATTGGGGAATTTAGTAAGTAGTATCCGGGTTCATAGGCCCATTCTTCGTTACCTGTGTATTTGTTCAAAACGTGGATGGTTCCATCATCTGATCCAAATATTATCTTGTTTGAATAGAGTGCGGGGGTTGTTTTCACAGCGCCACTGGCATTGTAAACCCATTTTTCAGTTCCGTCCCTTGTGTCAAGGCATACAACTTCTCCATTGTCGGCACCTACAAATAAACTGTTGTCCCTTTCATCGAGGGTTGGTGAAGATTCAACTGATTTACCCATATCGTAGGTCCATTCAAGGGACCCATCAGTTGCATTCAATGCGTAAAGGGTTCCATCGTTTGATCCAACGTAGAGAGTTCCATTTGAAAGTGTAGGTGATGATTTAACATTATCTCCAGTTGTGAAATCCCATTTTTTAGTTCCGTTTTCTGTGTTCATAGCATAGATCTTACCGTCGTTTGATCCAACGTATAGGGTTCCATTTAAAAGGGTTGGTGAGGATGTAACTGCATCTCCAGTTTTGAATTCCCATACCATGGTTCCGTCTGCAGAGTCCAGTGCGTAGATCTTTCCATCGTTGGATCCTATGTAAACGTTTGAACCGTCCACTGCAGGGGATGATTCTATTCCATCTCCTGTTTTATACTTCCATTTAACAGTCCCGTTTTGAGTGTTCTGGGCGTAGAGGTATCCATCCATCGAACCGATGTAAAGTGTACTGTTAACTATTGCGGGGGATGATACAACTTTCCCGCCTGTTTTATAGGTCCAGTTACTTGTTCCATTTTCAAGGTAAACTGCGTGCACAGTTCCATCTATGGATCCGAAGTAGATTATCTTGTCAAGTATGGCTGGGGATGATTGTATAGCTGATTTTGCATTGAAGATCCACGTAGTAGGGGAAAAATCAGCAGGCTGTGCAACGAAGCCTGTGTGCTGCAAATTTTCATGGAACATGGTCCAGTCAGAGGCTGCAGCAGGTGCAGCTGAAGTAGTACCTGCTAAGACACATACCATGAGAAATCCTATTAAAATACTCTTTTTTTCAAGCATATCACTTATACTCCTATAATATCCATTATAACTATTTTTAGTTAGTACTTAATTCTTTTAATTCATTTTTAAATCATTGATAGGCTTTAATCACAGTTCTATGAATTTTTTATAGGTAAATCAGGGATTAAATATCCCTGTTAAACCTTCTAACTCCCAGTGCAAAGAAGAGCAGTGTGAAACCGAGCAGAACAGCTATGTCGATCCATACTCCCCCAACACCCACTCCTTTGAGCATAACAGCCCTCATTGCATCGTTTGCATAGGTCAGTGGGAATATGTATGCTATCTTCTGGAATATCCATGGCATTGTTTCGATTGGGTAAAAAACCCCTGAAACGAACATCATTGGCATTGTGAATGGCATGACGATCTGAATGTAGTCTTCCTGACTGTTCACCCTTGCAGATATCATTATTCCAAATCCAACGAAGCACAGAACTGACAGAACCAGTATCAGCAATGTAAGTAATATGCTTCCGTTTATGGTGACACTGAAGAGAACAATTGCCGCTATTATCAGTATCAGTGCTCTAAATGTTTCTATTGTGAGTTTGGATATTATTTTACCTCCAATAACACTTGCGACACTTGTAGGGGTCATGAAGAGTCGGGCTAATTCTCCTCTCTCACGTTCGCCTGCTATGGATTCTCCCATACCCATCATTGCTGAGAACATAACTGTCATGGCCAGTATAGCGGGTACAAGGAAATCTATGTATTTTATGTCACCATAGAGCTTGTTTATCTCAAAGTTAATTGAGTTCATCATGTTCTGAATGCTCAAACCTGAACTTGCCGTACTAACTCCTGTCGACTGGACCTGTACCTGTGAACTACCAACTGCAGACTCGATCTTCTCCATACCGATCTGGTTTGAGATCTGAGTGAAAAGTGCCTGGGTTGCAGGTACAAGTGCTTGAGTTGCCATCTGGTCAGACGAATCAACGTAGACAATCACAGTCTTGGGCTGTTGGCTTGTCATATTCTCATAGTCACTCGGCAGAATTATGGCGGCTTTCACCTCCCCATTTTCAACCATCTGCTTTCCATTGTTGGGATCCGTTATTATCCCCTTGATATCGTAGAGATCCACGCCTTTAATTGCATTCAGCGTAGCATCAGTTACTGTACCGCTACTTTCTGTAACAACAACCACTGGAATGTTTTCAATTTCTCCACCCATTCCATAGCCGAAAAGAGCTATCATGAGTATTGGGAATACAAACAATGATATTAAACGCGGTTTGTGTCTCCAAAGGACAAGGATGTCTTTCTTGAGCATCCACATTATTTTTTTAGTTTCCAAATTACTCACCTTCCACTTTCTTTTTAGCAGTAACAGTCATGAAGACATCTTCCAGAGAAGGGTCCTTAGTGTGAATGGAACTTATTTTACCACCATTTTCTATGATAACTGTGATCAATTCTGTTACACTATCTTCAGTCTTACTTATGGACATGGTTATTCTTTCAGAATGGTCTTTCTGTATTTCAAAGACGTATGGAAGTTGTTCAAGGGCATGGATCATCTCAGGATTGAGGTTGCTCATCATAACACTGATCTCTCTTGTGTTGTCTTTTTCATATACTGATACAGCTTCTTTGAGTTTTCCGAATGAATCAACTTCGTTGACAGAGCTTTCCCTTTCAAGGTCCTTCATGATCTGACTGATGCTGGCATCACTTTCTGAATCCTTCTTGGTCATGATGGTGTCTTTAAGTCCCTGTGGGGTGTCGAATGCAGCCAGTTTACCTGCGTTTATGATACCCACGTTGTCGCAGAGCATCTCAACCTCGTACATGTCGTGGGAGCACAGTATTATGGTATGGCCCTTGTCGTTAAGTTCCTCTATAAGGTCCCAGAGAACTCTTTTGGTTGTTGGGTCAAGTCCAATGGTTGGTTCGTCCAGGAAGAGTATTTCTGGCTGGTGTATAAGACTTGCAACAACTGAAACCTTCTGCTTCTGACCTCCAGAGAGCTGTTTCACCAGTTTCTTCTCAGCGTACTTGATGTCCACAAGTTCCATCAAATTCATTATCCTGTCTTCCTTGATGTCCTCATCAATTCCATAGTAATCTGCACACAGTTCCACATTTTCCCGGACTGTTAAATCGCCGTAGAGACTAACAAGCTGGGGAACCATACCTATCTTCTGCCTTACCTCGTTTGGATTTTTAACAACATCGTATCCAGACACCTGGGCGGTTCCAGATGTTGGTTGTATCAAACAGTTGAGCATCTTTATGGTGGTTGTTTTTCCAGCACCATTCGGGCCTAAAAATCCGAATATGCTCTTGTCCTTAACCTTCAAATTCAAGGAATCAACTGCTAAAAAGTCCTTGTATCTCTTGGTAAGATCAAAGGTTTCTATAGAGTATTTCATAATTAAACTTCCTCCTCTTCCTTCTTAATGAACATATCACCTAAAAATTCTTCTTTATAAGGTGTTAAATGACATTTAAAGATTTTTTTCATTCTAAGAAGGGTGGCTTTACCATCTTCAGTGATCTCATAATATTTTATTTTTCTCTTTCCCTGAGATTCCCATGTACCTGTTATGAGTCCCTTACCTTCAAGTTCATGGAGCACGGGGTATATTGTGCTTGGTCCGCTCACTTTTCCAGTTTTTGAATGAGAAAAAGCGTTTATTTTGGTCATTATTTCGTAGCCATGCTGCCTCTCCTTGTTGATTATCCATAGTATGAATATTTTACTAAAACCCCTCATTATTCCCTTCAAAATTTTTTTATCGTAGTTCAAAAGTTCCTTCAAATCATCACAATTTGGAACTTTCTCATTGTCTTCAGAACTCACTCAATTCCCCCTTTAAGGGATTTAAAACCCCTTGCAAGCATTCACCCCTATAGTTAAATTTTAGATATATCAAAATTTGATACATTTAAGGTGGTCTTAGGTAGTATATAAATGGTTGGGTGGAAACCTCAAGGAAGTCCATGTTCACTTATCAATTCATGAACTTGTTTCCAATTTAAAATTCAATAGTTTCTAAAAATTATTTCATGCAACTGAAGATCAACCTGCCATTCTCAAAATCTTAGGCGACCCTAATTAGGTAAACCTAACATTTTTGTTCTATATAAAGTTTTGTAGTGGGATCACTTCCAAGTGAGTATCAAAAAGTACCAGTTAATAAAAGGGATTTACTAAAAGAAAGCTTAAAACTCTAAAAATCATTCAATTAAAGCAAGATCCTTTTGCAGATCCAATTTTTAAAATAAAACGTAAATTAAAGTCCCATGTCCTTAAAAATTTATAGATTAAATATTTTCACATTTTCTTACTGAAATCCTTAATAGTCTCAACAACATCCATCTTATCCTCAGGTTTAGGGGGATTTTTATGTCCATTGATTAATGTGTAGGCAAAAGAAGCTCCTAAAGCCCCAAAGAAAATTGCAATAACCCTTTGGAAGTTTTGCCCCGGCATTTTGGTGCCTGCAGAGTATCTCATCCAGAGTAGAACCTCCCATGCTAAAAAGGTCACAATAACGAAGGTAACTGCTCCAAGGAAAATTCCCATAACAACTTTTTTATCCATTCTATCACACTTCAATCTAACTCTCTATGAAAACGACTATAAAGAAAATTTATAAGTTGATATTTATTTTATAATTAGATCTTACTAGACTACATGATATCTGTGAGTAACTATCATTTTTCACTATATAAACATTGTAGCGGGATCAAAAAAATTGAAAATGCTAAATACCATAAGAAAATATACCACCTTAAAGAGTAATACACTTTTCCTGAGATAAATTTTAAGGGGTTTGATAACATTAAAATTGGATTCTCAACACTGGCACTTTTTGTAAAATCATTTGAAGAATGGCTTCAGCGAGCAGAGAAGGATGGATTCAACATAATGGAAATTCTGTGTGAAGGACCGTGGACCTGGCCCAGAAACGCCCTGAATCTTTACAGGGATGACTTTCAGATATTCAAGTCCTACGATGTAGAAGTGTTTTTGCACGCTCCAACCATAGATATGAACCCTGCAAGCCTGAACAGAGGAATTAGGGAGGAAACATTGCGTCAGATCAAAGAAACAGTGGATATGGCTGTGGAAATTGATGCAGTTGCCATAACAACACATCCTGGCTTAATTCACCGTCTTGAAGATAGGGTACGGAATATGGGAATGCAAATAGCCATTGAAACTCTTAAAGAGGCTTCCAGATATGCAGATGATAGGGGTGTCATATTTTCTGTGGAGAACATGCCTGCAAGGTATGCTTACTTCTGTAACAGCCCAGAGGAACACCAGTACTTCCTGGACAAATGTGGATGCCATGCAACAGTTGACATAGGTCATGCCAACACATTTGGTGACCCTGAAAAGTTTCTGGAGCTGGATAAAATTTTTTACTACCATTTAAGTGACAACGATGGGGAGAGGGATCAGCACCTCACCCTTGGAGATGGAACACTGGATTTAAAAGCACTCAACGGTATTGACAATGTAATACTGGAACTCAACAACTATGAAAAGGTATTAAAAAGTAGAGAAGTTCTTTTAAACAGTTTTAAAGGCTAATTTTTTTTATTAATAATGGTATTATTGGGAACAAGGGGATAAAAGAAATGGAAAGCAAGGTTTACTTCACAGATTTCAGGTCAAGGACTCCGGAAGACAACAAGGTGAATAAGATCAGAAGACTCTTCGAAGCTGCAGGATTTGGAGAAATGCTCCAAAAGGATGATCTAACAGGGGTTAAACTGCACTTCGGTGAGGAGGGTAACGATTCATACATCAACCCGGTTTTTGTAAGGCAGATCGTTGATAAAATAGCTGAAACTGGTGCCAAACCATTCTTAACCGACACCAACACCCTTTACTATGGAAGCAGACATGACTCTGTTGGGCACATAAAAACAGCGGTACTTCATGGATTCGACTTCGCTGTTGCAGGAGCACCCCTGATAATTGCAGATGGATTAAGGGGAGATAACTGGAGGCACGTGGAAGTGGGACTTAAACACTTTCAGAGGGTTAAAATTGCTGGAGACATTGAAGGCTCAGACAGTATGATGGTAATGTCCCACTTCAAGGGTCATGGAATGAGCGGATTCGGAGGTGCCATTAAAAATCTTGCTATGGGATGTGCTGCAGCCCCTGGAAAAGTAGAACAGCATGAATGTGCCAAACCCATGATCAATGAGCTGTGCACTGGCTGTGGAACATGCATCGAGCTTTGTCCAGTTGATGCAATGGTTCTTGAAGATCAGAGGGCTGTTATAGACTACGATGGATGCATAGGATGCAACAACTGTGTTGACAACTGTCCTGAATCTGCGATAGACCTCCCATGGGATAAAATGGAAACCTTCATGGAGAGGATGGTGGAATATGCATTGGGATCCGTTAAAAACAAGGAGGGTAAGGTTGGCTACATGAACTTCCTCATGAACGTAACACCAGACTGTGACTGTCTTCCTTGGAGCGACAGACCAATAGTACCTGATATAGGAATACTGGCCTCATGGGATCCTGTTGCACTTGATGCTGCAAGTTACGACCTTATAAATCAAGAGACTGGCTTTGAAAACTCCCATCTGCACAAGAATTATCAGCACGGTGGGGACAAGTTCCAGGGAGTTTGGGATGAAGTGGATGGAAGGGTGCAGATCAGGTACGGTGAAGAGGTAGGACTTGGAACTGCAGATTATGAACTGGTAAAACTGCCTTAAATCGTTTTGAATATCCTCCCTTATTTTTTTTTTTGAGATGTAATAAAAAGTATTTTATCTTGTACTTATAAGATAAAAAGTTTAGATCCAATTTAATCATGATTAAAACTTTTTTGAGATTTATTGCTCTATTAGTAGTTATTTAAGTTTTTATAATTATTTTAAAAACCATAAATTGAGTAATAACTGGGATTCTATCTATTTTTAATTCAACTTTTTGAGCTGTAATAGCTGATTTTAACCATCAAATTTTTTCTACAGTAGAAATATTGTCTTTCAAATCATGGTTTCACAAAAAAGGTTTGACCAGGACCTGAAACCATAAGTTCTACAGTAGAAAATTAAACTGGAAAGATCGTATATAAAATCTTCAAAAACGAATAAAAATTCATTAAAAATCAATTTTAAAGCTTAAATGAGGCAATGAAGTAAAGAAGTCAGAAATTAATTTCCAGTATGTCTCTGATGTTCTCCACAACCACGTCTGCAGCATCAAAAACCTTCTGGGGTGTTTCTTCACCCTGCTGCACAGTCAGCACTCCAACATCTGCTTCTTCAAGTGCAAGAATGTCGTTAGCACTGTTTCCAACCATCATAACCTTGTACTTCTCTTTTAGTTCCTTCACAATCTCCTTCTTCCTTCTTGAGCTGGCTGTACCGAATACATTTTCCTTTGGAATGTCAATGAACCTTGCAAGTTCCTCAAGGGATCCTGTTCTGTCTCCCGATGCAACGAAGATATCTGTACCTCTGTTTTTCAGCTCCTGAACAACCTCAGGAACTTCGCTGAAGAGTTTTCCACCAGCAGTTATTGTAAACTCAACTTTCCCCCTTTCAAGGTTCACTATAAATCCTGATCCACTGCATATCTGAACGTTGTACTTCCTTTCAACAACAGCATCCAAGGTGTCCACTATGTCCTTCACGCGCCCTTTATCATTTTTTATGGCCTCAAGAAGGTCATCATTTGCAACGTCCATGGACGAGTAACTCACATCGAACTTAACATCATTCTTTTTAAGGAAACTGTAAATGGTCTGGTCCGGTCGGGCCTTAACTATACATTTCAGGGGATCGGTCTGGAGCACAACCAGGACCCTCTCATGATCGTAGTCCACAACATCAATTGAACTCACATCGTGGCATATAACGCCAGTTTTAAGGTTCTTGATGGCTTTGTACCTTTTAATAAGTGTTCCTGAGTTATCGAAGACAACGGCTTTCATAGTATCAACTGGATTAATGTTGGTGGTTTCATACATTAAAGTTGTGGTACAGATCTGGAGACTCATCGAACTTTTCATCAAAAACTCAACATAAGTATGAATAATAATTAAACCTATAAAAACACTTTAAATCAGATTTAAATAATTTAAATAATTTAAAAATTAATATAAATAGATTTAAAATTTTATTTTTTTATAAATAATGTAATTACTTCTCTTTTTAAGTTTTTAAAAGATTTTAGCCATTTTTCAAACGCATTTTTTGTGATGATCCGCACAAAAATCATCTCAAAACTTTATGCGTTTGTGACAATAAGTGTAATAACATGAAATGAGGGAACAAAAGTGGGAAGCTGTGATGAAAATGTTAGACCTGAAAAAAATTCTGGTAACAGTTTTAATGGCTTTAATTATGATTTTAGGGGTATTTCCATCCTTTGCAGTTAGTTCACCAGTTTCAACGCAAACAGTAACCATAAGGGTGCCTGAGACCAATGCAATTTCAACTGGGTACGGCACTTCAGGGGCTTCACAGATACAAGCTCAGGATGTATCACCTGATAACACAGAAACAGCCATAGGAAACCTTTACGTTCAAAGCTACTCCAACAGCAATACTCAACTTTGGGTCAGAGCCAGTGGAAACTTCGTGGGTGCAAAAACATCAAATTCACTGGAACTTTCAAATTTAAAATTCGCAGTACCTGGGGCAGGTAACGAAAAAACAAATTTCAGCAGCGGCTACGTTAAAGCAGGAGATCAAAGCCCTAAAAATGCTGATGGGGATCATAAGCTCAGTTTAAATCTTTACATGAGCGTACCATACGGGACAAGTCCTGACACCTACACTGCAACCGTATACTTGACCTCAGTGTTGGATGCAACTGCACCAGCATGAAACAAGGATGGGTAAACTGGTCAATGGAATCAGTACCGAATTCTCATGATTCTTTTTTTACTTTTTTTTTTAAATGATTTTCTGGGCACTCAGAATGAAATAAACTCCTAAAACTATTAGAAAAGCTCCACAAATTGTCATTATTATTTTGTAGTGTTTTTCATTCATTATCCCTGATCCCCTGCTTGTTAGAAAGGACACTGTGCTGAACCATCCAAGATCTGAAGCCCAGTGGCCAATTATGAATCCTAAGACTCCAACTGCACCTGCAAGTTCCAGGCCCTTGAACATGAATGCACAGCCCACTGTTGCCCACCATATGAAGAAGTAGGGGTTTGAAACACTGGTCATAAAACCCTTGATCACAGGCCCGTACCTTTTCACTTCTCCATAGTCTGAAACCTCTGATACTGGCTGTGAGGACCTTGTGATGTTGTAACCCATTAGAATAAGCATGATCCCACCAAGGGTTCCTATTATGAACGATGCAGTAGAGGATCCTATCAACCATCCGAGCCCTGCAAATATAAGGACTATCAAAATTATTTCAGCTATTATGTGGCCTGAAACCACCATTGGCCCGGCTTTAAATCCTTTTTTCATGGAATCTGATATTGTAACCGTTAGCATGGGTCCAGGTACAATGGCTCCAGATAATCCAACTACAAAGGATGTTGCTGCAAATAGAATCACTTCAATCAAATGAACCACGGATCTCAATTTTTTGGCATGATGTATTTAAAAACTGTTGTAAACAAGTTTAAAAAGCTTTTTTTATCCTCATAAACCAGCTTTTATTTTCTATCAATTTTATAATCAGTTATAAAAATTTTAAATTCATTAAAAATGTTTAACTTAACCTGTAAAACTTGAACTATAAATAAAATATGTAAAAAGCTTTTCAGCTAATTACAGTTGTTAAGGACCTTTATTATCTCAGTGAGATGGTAATCAATGGTTTCCATATCCTTCTGACTCAGGGATCTGGATCGAATTAGGAATCTGAAGCGTTCAAAAACATGGCCCATCTTATTTAAGATATCTGTACGGTATATTTTGCCCGGATTCTTTTCTTGATACATCAAATCACCATTTATAAGTTGTTTATTCAACCTTAATAAATTTAATGCATAGTTCATTCAAGGAAATTGATTCTTTCTCCTAATTTCAGTGTTTTGGCCTTTTCATAGACTTTCCATGCTGTTACAACGTCCTGAACTGCAAGCCCTGTTGAATCGAAGACTGTGACTTCATCATCTGACTCCCTTCCATCTATCCTACCCACAACGACGTCCCCAATTTTACCCCTTATATCCTTCCTGCTCAGGACTCCTTCGGCCACAGGAACGTTTATCTCACCGCTGTGCCTGGCCTGCTCCCAGCAGTCTATAATAATCCCGGCTTTTGTCAACATTCCACTTTCAAGTTCCTGTTTTCCAGGTGCATCTGCACCCATTGCATTTATATGGGTTCCAGGAGACACCCACTCCTCCTTCACAACTGGATTCGTTGAGGGGGTTGTGGTAACAAGTACGTCCATGCCTTCAACTGCTTCCCTTGCAGTCTGAACAGCTTTAACCTCAACTCCAAATGATTCTGATGCTTTTTTTGCAAAGCTATCCCTTGATGTACAGGTTCTGCAGAACACCTTGACACTTTCAATATCCATGGTCTGGTTTATGGCCATGAGCTGTGTGTATGCCTGGTTACCCGCCCCTATGATTCCAAGGGTTTTTGAATCCTTTCTTGCCATATAACGGGTTGCAACACCTGCTGCAGCCCCGGTTCTCATGTTGGTTATCCATGTTCCGTCCATCACCCCAACTGGAAATCCTGTTTCAGGGTCAACAAGTTCAATAACTCCCATAACAGTTGGTAAACCATGTTTAACCGGGTTTTCAGGGTGCACGTTCACACACTTCACACCTGCCTCATTCATGCCCCTCATGAAGCAAGGCATTATCCTGAGATCTCCCTTCTGCTCCTTGAAGAAAAGATACTTCTTTGCAGGCATCTGAACCCTGTGGCGGGCGTGTTCTGCATAGGCTGTTTCAACAGATTCAATAACTTCCTTCATGGTTATGAGTTCTTTTATTTCGCTTTGTTTCAAGAGAATGGTTTCAGACATTGAATGCACCTCTCATACTAATTTACTCATGCTTTAATAAGGTTCTTTGCCACTTAAATATTGCTATTTGTACATAGATATTCACTTTTTAGGAATTAATAGGTGTGGTGGTACAATCCATGGAATCTATGCACAGTACTTTTCCAACCACATTTATACTGTGGGCTTTATCATAATATGCAAAGATTAAATAGTAACTCCCGTGAAATAGTTTAACATGTTTGAAGGCCTTGTAGTATCCCTTGAACAGATAATGGCTCTGTACGGTGCATGGGGTATCCTCATTGGAAGCATACTCGAGGAGATCGTTGCACCCATACCATCAACCCTGGTTGTGATGGGATCAAGTTTTCTCATAATGAAAGGTTCTGCAATTTCACCAGGAGCCTTCGGAACACTTTTTTTAAATATTATACTGCCTGCAGCAGTGGGAGTCACCCTGGGGTCGCTCTTCCTGTACTCCATAACCTACTACGCAGGAAAACCCGTGATAGAACGCTGGGGTAAATACTTTGGAGTTTCCTGGAGCAACGTGGAAGGGCTTGAGAAGAGATTTGAGGACAGCCGTTCAGATGAGCTTATACTCTTCCTCTTAAGGGCATTACCACTAGTTCCAAGTGTGATCATAAATGCATTCTGCGGAGTTATAAGATATGAAATTAAAAGATACCTTTCAATAACCTTCTTTGGAACAATTGTACGCACCCTAATCCTAGGATTCATAGGATGGCAGTTTGGAAACTTTTACCAGGATGCAGCACAGCAAATATCTTATCTTGAAGAAGGAGTCCTTATAGTAATATTAATAGGATTTATATCATTAATACTCTATAAAATGAGAAATAAAACCTGATTAATCAAATCTACGAATTAATATAAGGTTCATGTGGTTGTTACCATGGATTTAAACCAGAGGTTCTGGGAGGTGGATTCGGTAAGGGGAATTGCAATCGTCATGATGATAACTTACCATTTCCTCTTTGACCTAACTTACTTCAACGTGATAGATCTAAACGTGAGCTCCGGCTTTTTATGGTACTTCGCAAGAATAACCGCCGCAGTATTCATATTCCTTGTGGGTGTTTCCATGAAGCTCAGCCATTCCCGTGCCGAGAAGCTGAACCTCTACAGAGACAGGGACTTCTTCATGAAGTACCTGAAGCGCGGGCTTAAAATATTTGCCTGGGGCATTGGGATAACCATAATGACCTGGATATTCATAAGGGCTGATTTCATCATCTTCGGGGTTCTGCACTTCATAGGTGTGGCAATCATCCTCTCCTACCCATTCCTGAAGCGTAAATACACGAATCTGGTTTTTGGGTTAAGCTTTTTAGCAGTTGGGATCTACCTGCAGACCCTCTACTTCAACTTCACAGGGCTCATGTGGCTTGGATTCGTACCCTCAACCATCCACACAGTGGACTACTTCCCGCTTCTCCCATGGTTTGGAGTGGTTCTACTTGGAACCTTCGCTGGAGAAGTTCTTTACAGGGACTACAGGCGGAACTTCCATCTGCCGGATCTTTCCAGAACCTTTCCTGTCAGGGTGACTGGTTTGCTGGGCAGGCATTCACTCCTGATCTACCTCATGCATCAGCCTGTTCTGATACTCTTTCTTTATCTTCTGGGGGTTTTAAAGATTTCTTACTTATTTTAAGTTATATTTAAAAGTTTAAATCTTTTTTATAGATTTTAACACATTATTTTTCCTAAAAATTTGATTTAAATCAAAATCATTAAATATTACTTCTATAAATTGGAATATGACGTTAATACTGGATAGTTGAAACTTACAATCTTTACCAGTGATTTAAAGGTTGGAGTTGTAAAACCATGGATGTTACTGCTATAATAAAAGATTCTTTGAGGTATCCCCTTTCTGATTGGAAGAAAATTCTGATATTAGGAATTATCATAGTAATCAGCGACTTACTGTCTGTTTTCCAATCGTTAGGTGTAACAAACAAAGATTTAATACCCTTTTTAGTTGTTGTAGGATTCTTAATTGGACTTTTAGTAAATGGTTACCTATTTAGAATCCTAAGATCATCTCTGGATGGTCATAATGAACTTCCAAAGTTTAATAAATGGATTTCAATGTTTTATGATGGTTTTAAAGTGTTTACCACTTTCATCGCTTATTTAATCGTTCCTCCTGTGGTTATACTGTTCCTTCTAATCTCTCTCATGGGAATTGATTTCACATTTTTTACGCCAATTTGGGGAACTTTGGGAATAAATCCATTATATCTGGTAACATCAGAAATTTTTCCAGGAATAGTGAATTTCCTTGCGATTTCCTATGACATCTTCGCGGAGTTATCACTCTTAGTTCTATTATTTGTGTTCACAATAACTCCAATATTCTTAATGGCAATAGCGAATATGGCCTATGAAGGTGAATTCAGTGCAGCCTTCCGATTGCATGAAATACTTGATGAAATAGGATGTATAGGTTGGGGCAATCTTATAAAATGGTACCTGGCAACAGGAATTCTATTTTTAATCCTGTTTATCATAGGAAACATTATAGGTTACTTATTTGACTTTTTGAACCCTATTTTAGTATCTGTTTCGCTTTTACTGACTTTAATCCCATACTCTTACATGTATTATGCCAGAGCAGTGGCTTTATTCTACATGCCGGACTGAAATCGTAAATTATCTCTATAAACTGTACCATTGGAATGAAAGTTATAATTTGATCGTGTTTAATCGATGGGGTCGTGAAAAATGAATATTATGGATATAATGAAGGATTTTATTAAGTATCCTCTCTCTGATTGGAAGAAATTTTTGATATTATGAATATTTAACTTGTTGTGTGTTTACGTGTAATTTATGGGTGATAAATTTGGATAAAAAAATGATTCCAATAATAGTAATGGTGGGAATAATAGGACTAATTGCACTGATAGTAATTGTACCCGGACATACTCCTACTGAGGGTGCCACTTCAGGATCTGCATCTGGCGGAGGCACCGTTATATCCGAAAATACAATAATACCACTAACTCCAGATGAAACTACAACTCCTGTTGTAACTGATTTAAAAAATGGTTCTTATCAGGTAACTGGGTTGATGAGAAGCTACGCAGACAGTGATTACATAAACGTTGAGATTCTTGTAACGGGATACGATGTAAAAGGAAATGAAATCACTGAAAAGGAAGGATTAATTGCTAAAATTAAAGCTAATGAAACTTCACAATACACAGTAATCTTAACTCCCCAAAATGGTAAAGTTGTTTCATCGGCTGATGTTACTGTGTTGAATGCGACAGCTGTATAATCCTCCCATTTTTCTCTTTTTAAATAAAATTTAATAAAAGAATTAAAATAAGAATAAAAAAGATGATTGATCATAGGGTCAAAATAAACTCTGAAACTGGAAGTCCAACCAATGGAATCTGAAAAGGAAAGAACCCAGACCCTGAAAAAATTCAGAAACTACAGAAAATCCCTCAAGGCCAGCGAAGCCGAACTCCTTGAAAAGCTTCAGAACTTCCAAAGGGACAAAAAAGGTAGTGAAAACAGTTCAGAGGAATCTGAAAATGATTTGAAACCTCTGAATCCTGACGATGCAGGTCAAGTCTACATCATCTCCCAGTTAAATGTCGCAAGGGCCATGCCAGAGGTTCTGGACCAGCACATCACCATGCTGGAGGAAGGCGAGGATTTGGATCGTGTTCTTGTATCCTTCGAGTACCATGTTTACAAGGTTAAAAAGGATGTTTACTCTGACATGGGTGACTGGGAGGTTCTTTTAAAATTCATACCAGAGGACAGAAAATTCCAGATACAGAGGGATCCCAAGGGGCCGGGGGATCTCATACTAAAGGAACTGATCTGGATAAAAGATTACGAAAAGGGACTGAAGGGTATGGGCTTTGACAGAATTTAGGATAATCCCCTCATTTTTTTCATTATTCATAAGGTTCATTTAAGAAAATCAGGGAACATGAAATTAAATATAAAAGTGAATTAAAACAAACTGAATTCAATAGATATTATAAAAAAATTTTATTATAAAAAAAATCATCATCATTCTAATGGGAATTATAATTCAACCAACGACATCGTGTTGGTAAATCAGGTGCGACCATGAAAGTTTCAGATAAGGCAGTATCAATTAAAAATCATGAAATCACAGCATTAGAGAACCTTGAAAAGTTCCATGAAACAATAGAAAGGGAAAACCCTAAAATAAACGCTTTTTTAGAGGTTAAAGTTGATGAGGCAATGGTTCTTGCAGAGAGTATTGATAAAAAGATTCAGAACGGCGAGAAAACAGGTAAACTTGCAGGACTCGTTATTGGGGTTAAAAGCAACATCAACGTTGAGGACTTCCACATCACAGCAGCCTCCAGAACCCTTGAAAACTACCTTGGAAGCTACGACGCCACAGTGGTAAAGAGGATAAAGGAAGAAGACGGTATCATCATTGGAATGACCAACATGGACGAGTTTGCAGCTGGAAGCTCCACAGAAACATCCGCATTCGGAGCAACAGACAACCCTGCATCCCCAGGCAGGATCCCTGGTGGTTCCAGTGGTGGAAGTGCAGCATCAGTTGCAGCGGACATGTGCGACCTGAGCATAGGATCAGACACAGGTGGTTCCATAAGAAACCCTGCATCCCACTGTGGAGTTTTTGGATTCAAACCAACCTACGGTGCAGTTTCAAGGCAGGGACTCCTTGACCTTGCAATGAGCTTCGACCAGATCGGACCCTTCTCACGTGATACTGCAGGCACAGCTCTTATGCTGGATGTCATAGCAGGAAACGACCCAACCGAGTGCACATCCCTTGCATGGGAGGTTCCAGATTTCACAGCCATAGCAGCAAAGGCAGGGGTCGATCCAGAAAATTCACTTAAAGGTGTTAAACTGGGGGTGGTCAAGCAGTTCCAGGACGTGTCAGACGAGAAGATCGTTAATATAATTGAAGAATCCATTAATAAAATGGAAGAGGCAGGGGCAGAAGTAGTTGAATTAAGCTTCGATCACATTGATTTGTGCCTACCTACTTACTACCTCATAAACTACGTTGAGTTCTTCTCAGCAACAAGGAAGTACGACGGCCGTAAGTACGGTGAGAGGATCGAGGAAGCCTGTGGTGAGGAAGTGCTCAAAAGGATCCACATGGGTGCATACATAAGCCAGCAGGAATTCAGTGGTAAGTACTACAAAAAAGCCCTCCAGGCAAGATCCCTCATAAGAAAGGAGATGAACACTCTCCTGAAAGATGTGGATGCCATTTGCGGACCAACAGTTCCAAAATTACCCCACAAAACAGGCACCTCCCTTGAAACAATGGAGATGTACGCCTACGATGTCCTGACTGTTATAGCAAACCTTGCAGGAATACCCGCTGCAAGCATGCCTGCAGGAGATGTGAACGGAGTGCCTGTGGGAGTTCAGTTCCAGGCAAAACCACTGGATGATGCTAGGATAATCGAGCTAATGGCTGCATTTGAATCCATCCAGTAAAATGGTGGAAATAAAAGAAAATATGCTTCTTTTATTCAAAATTCTTTTTTTATTTTACTATCTTCAAGTTACTCCTTCTTTTACTCATTTAATATTATTATTCAGTAAAATCTATCTTCCAAGTTCCCAAAACTTAATTAAACCCCTGGAAAATAATTTTTATTCAAAATTCATATTAAAAAAATTTTTATTCAAAATTCATATTAAAAAAATTTTTATTCAATTGCTTCTAATATCCCAATGAACGGTTCTAAAAAAGATGCAGGGTTTTAAAAAAAGTAAAGGTTTGGACTGGTAAAAATGAAAAAAATCGGATTTCTATATGTAAAAGGTGCCGTACCTGGATTTGAAGACTTCGGACACCTTCCAACACACCTTTTAAAGGAAAATGGAATGGTCAACGGTTTACCTGCCCACAGGGAACTGGACGGACTAATAATCCCCGGCGGCAGTATAGTGGAATCCCAGAGCTTAACAAAGGATCTTAAAAGGGAGATACGCCTCCTCGACAGGGAGGGCAAGTTCATCTTAGGGATGTGCTCAGGGTTCCAGGCCCTCGCTAACAAAACAGATATAGGCAGAAAATCCCCCTGCCCAGTTGAAAAGGAGGGATTGGGACTTCTTGATGTTACCTTCCATCCAATGATAGGCACGGACAGGGTTGAAGCTGAGGTCACTGGAAACTCCTTTTTAACAGAAGGACTGATTGGGGAGAAGGTAACAGGTTTTCACTGCCACACCTACGGAGAAATAAGGGGAGATGCACTATCCATAATTGAATCCGCGGTTAAAAGGACGAATTACAGGAACAATCCTCGCAGAATAGTTTCAGGGGTCAGAAACGATGATGGAAACGTTGTTGGAACCATGGTTCACGGCGCCCTTGATGAAAACCCAGAACTCGCTCGAAACATCCTGAAATTCATAGATGCAAGTGAAGAGGATATTGAAGAGATTCATGATGCAAACAAAATTCTCCTAAACGAAATAAGAGGAGAAATAGGTGTGAACACAGGGATACGTGCAGATTACAGAACTGCAGAGGGTTCAAAATCTCCAAGGGCAGTTATGATTGCAAGCACAGGCTCTGATTCTGGTAAAACCTTCCTAACAACGGGCCTTGCAGGGGTTCTAAGGAAGCGTGGCTATAAGGTGTGTGTTCTCAAAGTGGGACCAGACACCAGGGACATAGTACCGGCACTCTACCTCAACAAGGAAAAGATGCAGCCCTACTCATCCATAAAGATAGGGGGGCTGGGATGGAAGGATTTAAAGGACACATTAAAGGATGTTAAATCAAAGAGCTATGATTTTATCCTCATAGAGGGAGTTATGAGCATATTCACAGGACTCCTGAACCAAAAAACTCCATTTTCAGGGGCAGAAATAGCAAAAGCAGTCGATATCCCAGTTTTACTCGTAGCAGGATGCAACAAGGGAGGAATTGAAACAGCAGCAGTTGATCTTGTGGGTCACACTGAGATCATGGATAAACTCGGCCTGAAAACCAGGGGAGTCATCCTTAACAAGGTTTACGATGAAGGGATAGCAGGTTCTGCATCATCCTTCATAAAATTGAGAACTGGACTGGACTTCGTTGAAACTGTTCCAAAGGTCAAACTCGCTGAAAGGGGTAACACACCTGAAGTGGAAATAAAACTTGAAGATTTCTGCCTCAACGCAATGAGAACAGTTGAAGAAAACCTGGACGTTGAAAGAATAATTCAGATAGCTGAAGAAATAGAATTCAATGGTTATGATTCATTTGATGATATTTTGAAGGTTTTTAAATGAAATATCTTTTTTGCACTGAAAAAACAGAAATACAAATCTAATTGCTGAAAAAGAATAAATAATTAAAAAGTAAAAATAATTCAATTTTACTCTTTTTTAGATACAAAGTCTTCATAGGCCGCTATAACATCATCACCGCTCATAAATACGAGTCCGTGTTCTTCAGCGTATGCTTTTGCCTTATCAGTTGTTAGGGAGCCGCCTGTTTCATCGTCCATCATTTCACAGCACACAGCAACCTGTGTTAATCCGCACATCTCTGTGAGGGCTATGCTCATCTCTGTGTGGCCTTTCCTTTCAAGAACGTGTTTATCTGCTGCCTTCAGCATGGTAACATGGCCTGGAGCCCTGAAGTGTTTGCCGAATTCACCCTGTTTTCCTTCCTTGCAGAGTAAGGCTAACTCTTTGATGGTCATGGCCCTATCGTTGTCTGTTATGCCTGTGAAGGTTTTCCTGTGGTTGATGGTTATGGAGAATGCAGATTTTTCATCGTAGGGAATGTCGTTTGGTGAGAGCTCAGTAAGAACAGGGTACTTAGAGCTTGCCTCTTCCATTATGTCAGTCATGAATGGAACTCCAAGTTTTTCCATGTTCTCAGCAGACACAGGTACACAGAAAAGACCTCCTGCATCGTTTCTCATCTGGGTCATGTGCTCTGGGGTCATGAACTCCCCGGCCACTATCATGTCTGTTTCCCTTTCCCTGTTGTCGTTGTCAAATATTAAAACGATTTCTCCGTTTTTCAATGCTTTCAGTGCTTTGTTTATCATTAAATCACAACTTTTTAGTTTAAATGTAAATCTACACAAAATTATGTATTAAATATCCAATCTTGCTACGATCCCTTTAATTCCTTTTAATTTTGGTTCAAAAATCCACTTCAGTCGATAATTTTTACTTCAATTCTAATTCTATGATCCAAGTTTATAACTTTGTTGGAGCAGGTAACTTTCACTTATTCAATGTTCAGGGTAACAACATCTCCATCTTCAAGTTTCAAAGTTTTTCTAAGATTTACCTCGGCAATGAATTCAAGCACGTCCTGTGGATGTTTGGTTTTCACAGGAAAAACAAGTGCACCTTCAACTTCATTGTTCAGAGTAGCTTTTAATGCCTTAACATCTCCAAATTTATCTTTTCCACTGATTATAACGAATTTTTCAGGTTCTATGCCCTGGATCATCTTGATATTATTCACAGCTATTCCAATATTGAGGGTACCTACAAAGGGTTTTAAATCCAGTTTTTCCTTGAACTGTTCCCTGTAAATATCCTGTGACATGAAATATGTTCCTTTTCCCATTCCTGAAACTACGATTCCTTTAATCTCCATTTAACTCACTTTTAAAGTTTAGATTATACTGATATTCCCTAATAAATAATTCAAAAAATTTTCAATATTTTCATGAAATACTTAAGATCAAGCAATTAAATATAAAACAATTGATTATACGCCTTTAAAAAGCTTTTTAAGTATTTAGTAACGATTTTTTATTTTTATAATTCATATTTGAAGAAGTGATTGGGGTTATGTATTTCTTAACTTTAACCTTTTTGCAGGATTTTGACAAATGCATCTAAAAGGCTTTAAAAACTCAAAGAAAGCCCATACTTATTATAAATTCAATATATCCTATTAATTTTACTTTTATTAAGGGATCAATGACTGAATTCTTTGAATTTTAATACATATCTAATTACTTGTTAAAAAAATTGAAAATATTTATTTTGGGCTTTTTTACACTGAAAAACCTAATAGGTATCATTCTATGATTTTACAGTTCAAAGTCGAGAAGGTAGGTCCTCTAACGTCTATAACCTTATTTTTGCCGGTTATGTAGTTGAGTGCAACCTCATCAAGTCTTAAATTTATATCGGAGATGGATCTTGATATGGTGGTTCTCAGACTCACTTCTTCAGCCCCGCTCACAACCATCTCCTCAATTTTATAAGCTGCATTGGCTGCAAGTCCATTGATGTAGCGTATATTTGTGTTGACTCCATTTTCCACAGCTTTGAGTGCAGCTTCATCCTGAACATCTCCACCTTCAGGAACACCAATGATGTTGCCGTCTTGGATATGTATGGAGTTCATTGATGCAGGTCCAAGAAGCTTCGTGCCAGATTCAGGTTCCACAGCCACAACCTCTATATCTTTGCCCAGGAATTCTCCCTTGAATACTGTGAATTCACATGGGGAGTCTGCATCACCGTTTTCAGTCCAGGTTTCCAGGATACTGTTCATGAGGGCCCTGCCATCCGTTGTTGCAGGGTAGTAGTTTATCCTGAGCATGGTTGCAAGTTCCCTGTCTGTGAAACTCCAGCTTCCATAGGTCTGGGGATAAACCATCTCACGTACATCAGCCTGGTTGTGGAGTATCATGGCTATTCTCTCAGCCCCAACCCCCAGGTTCATAACGTCCTTGTCTATCCCGTACTTGGCAAGGGCTATGGGTGAGTACATTCCAAAGGTTGCAACTTCAACCCACTCCCTGAGCTTGGGATGGTAACCGTAAACCTCTGTCTGTGTGCCGGGTACGTAGTACTTGGATTTCTTTTCATCTGGCTGGAAACGGAACTTCTCAAATCCAAAGTGTTCCAGAAGACTCTCAGAAACAGCCATACCAACATCAAGGGAAACTTCATCATCCATCCAGACACATGAAGCTGAATGGTAGGTCATGAGGTGGCTTGAATCCTCACGCTGCTCCCTCCTGAAACACCTGTCTATGGAGAAGAGTTTCAGTGGCAGTTTGGTTTTATCGTGTATGGAGCTCAAGGTTACGAACCATCCTGATGTCATGTGGGAGCGCAGTGTTGTCTGATTTGCAACTGGTGTCAGTTCCCTGAGCTCTGGAAAAACCCTTTCAAGAACCCTGAGTCCAAGATCGTTTTCAACGTCAAGGGCAGATGAAACCTCCAGTACAAGGTCGTCACCACTGGTATCTCCCTTCTTGTACCCTCTGAAAACATCTTTAAGTCCCTGAACCTTTTCCTCAGTGAGTTTAACTCCAAGACCCTCGATCCGTTCAATCTTATCCATCCCAATACCTATATCTGGCCTTGGAAGTCCTGCAAGGTAAAAACAGCGGTCAAGAACTGCCGGTGCCTCTGGTCCGAACTGTTTGTAGATCTGTTCCTCGTCTATAAAAACAGGGTTTACTGTTTCATCGAATCCAAGCTTCATGTAGGCCTGACGGAGCTCTGCTATGGTATCGTAGAGCATATGACTTTTGCCTGTTTTGAAGTGCAGTCTTGGATACTCCTGGTCATGATGGGGTTTTTTGAGAGTTTTAGCAGTTTCAATCCATGCCTTTTCAAAATCTCTCTTTGCAAGTCTTACTATTTCCTTTCTTTTCAAATTATGCCCCCGTTAATTGTGATATGCTTTGATAATAGTTTTAATCGTTATACAACTATTTTTTTGTTATGATCCTTTTTATATTTATTTTATAACGGATGTGATATGGAAGTTGGGATCTTCGATCCTATCGGAACCTTCTCAGACCATCGTTAACATTCCATGTTATTCAATCCCATCATGATCATAAAATTAAATAAGATACCTCACTCAATCTCATAGCATGGTAAATGAAATAGTTGAATGCGATGTACTGATTATAGGTTCAGGCGGTGCAGGATGCAGAGCTGCCATAGAGGCCCGTAAACATGATTTAAACGTTTTAATAGTTTCAAAAGGATTATCATTCAAATCAGGCTGCACAACACTTGCAGAGGGAGGATACAACGCTGCCTTTGGCTATGTTGATTCAGAGGACAGTGTTGATGCACACTTCAACGACACAATCAGAGGAGGTGCCTACCTCAACGATTTAAACCTTGTGAGGGTGCTTGTGAATGAGGCCAAGGACAGGTTAACAGAACTTGAAGATTTTGGAGCCATCTTCGACAGGCAGGAATCAGGAAAACTCAATCAAAGACCCTTTGGAGGTCAAACCTACAGACGTACGTGCTTCCAGGGAGACAGAACAGGCCATGAGATGATGATGGCCCTCAAGGAAGAAGTCATAAAGCAGGGAATCCAGACCATGGATGAGGTTATGATAACCTCCCTCATACCAAACGAAGGGGGAGATGCAGTGATAGGTGCCTGTGGAATATCCCTCAAGGACTCCGGTTTCATTGAGTTCAGAGCCAAATCAACTGTACTTGCAACTGGAGGGGGGGGATGGCTTTACCCCGTAACATCAAACGCAGTCCAGAAAACAGGTGATGGATTTTCACTGGCCTACGATGCAGGTGCGGACCTTCTTGACATGGAACAGGTTCAATTCCACCCAACAGGCATGGTCTATCCAGAATCTAGGAAGGGTGTTCTTGTAACAGAGGCAGTGCGTGGCGAAGGTGGAAAGCTCATAAATTCAGAAGGTGAACGTTTCATGAAAAACTACGACTCCCGGGGAGAACTTGCAACCCGGGACGTTGTTGCAAGGGCAATATACAATGAAATACGTGAGGGAAGGGGAACAGAAAATGGTGGAGTTTACCTGGACGTCACACACTTACCTCCAGAACTCATCGAGGAAAAACTGGAAACCATGCTCCTCCAGTTCCAGGACGTGGGCGTGGACATCAGGAAAGAACCAATGGAAGTAGCACCAACTGCACACCATTTCATGGGCGGTGCGAAGATAAATCCACAGGGAGAAACAACAGTAAGAAACCTATACGCTGCAGGTGAGGTTACAGGTGGTGTTCACGGTGCAAACAGACTTGGTGGAAATGCTCTGGCAGACACCCAGGTATTCGGTAAACGGGCAGGTGTAAAAGCAGCTAAAAACGCTCTTGATAATGATTTAAGTTCCAACCCTGCATACGTCCATGCAGAAGAAGACAGGATCCATGGTGAGGTTAAAGACGGTGATCACTACCCCCACGAAATCAAGAGAGAACTCAAGGAAACCATGTGGAAGAATGTTGCAATAATAAGGAATGAAGAGGGATTAAAATCTGCAATAACCAAACTGGAGGAACTCAGGGAAAAATCCCGGAACATGAAGGTTCCAGAGGGCTCAGGATTCAACAAGAACCTTCAGGACGCCCTTGAAATCGAGAACATCATCAAAGTTGCCATGTTGGTAACAGAATCTGCACTCCTGCGCCGTGAAAGCCGTGGAGCACATTACAGGGAGGATTACCCTGAAACCAATGATAAGTGGGCAAGGAGCATAGTCCTCAATAAGAACACGGATTTCAGGTACATTAAACGGGGACTGTCAACCTGCAGATTCAATTAAAATCTCCATTCATGTCTTTGAAATCCAAATTTTCCCTAAATTTCCATATTTAAAATGCCAACTAATAAATTGGAAATTATTCTGTTCTTTTTTTTGATATAATAATTATTTTGGATGTATTATGAATATATGGGTGATATCATAGATTTTAATCTAAATTCATGTTTTCAATTCTGTTCAGGAGGAAAAATAAGATGTACGATGTTGTAGTGGTGGGGGCAGGACCTGCAGGTTCTATGGCTGCAAAAAAGGCAGCTGATGCAGGCTGTAAAGTTTTGTTGGTTGAGAAGATGCAGCTGCCAAGGGAAAAATCATGTTCAGGTATTCTGATAAAAAAATCCATCAATACAGTGGAAAAAGAATTTGGAAAGATACCCCACAATTTACCGTGTAAAACAAAAAATAAGGGTATTGTACTTACAAATGAGGAAAATAAGGAGTTTAAATTTGAAAGTGAAGGACTCAATGTATGGAGAAGTTCATTCGATCAGTGGTTAAGTTTGGTGGCTGAAGATTCTGGTGTTGAGTTGCGACAGTCAACTTCAGTTATTTCATGTGAAGAAAAGGAAGATCACGTTGTTGTCAAGTTAAACTGCAATGGGACGTATTATGAAAAAACTAAAGTCATGATTGCCTGTGATGGTGCAACGAGTAAAATTAAACGTAGTTTAGGAAGGGGGCAGAACAACCAAATCATCACTTATCAAACCTTCTGCAGGGGAACGATAGATCTTGACGGTAGTTTTTTCTATGCTTTTTTAGACCCAAAGTTCTCCCAGTACGATGCATGGTTCAATGTGAAAGATGATTTTCTTGTTTTTGGTGTGGGTGTCAAAGAAGTATCTCTTATAAAAAATTATCATTCAAGGTTTCTTTCCTTTTTGGCTTCAGAGTTCAATGCCAAAATTCAATCCTCTGTTAGGGGAGAAATGGGAATACTTCCATGTGTAATGCCGGGATACGGCACTGATATGGGAAAGGGGAGAGTTTTGTTTGCAGGTGAAGCAGCCAATTTTCTTAATCCTATGGGAGAAGGCATATCTGGTGCATTAATAACTGGAGCCATGGCTGCAGAATCTGCAGTATCGCTTTTTGAAGATAATTTAAATATAAATAATCTGGTGGATCTTTATAAAAACAGGGTTGCAGATGAAAAGGAGTACATGATAAGACAGTGGAAGTTTCTAACTAAACTTTCTCCCAGATTCTCTTATTTAAACAAATAATAATGCCCTGACCGGGATTTGAACCCGGGTTATAGGATCCGCAATCCTAAGTGATATCCGCTACACTATCAGGGCAAGTTAATACTGAAAAATCGAGTAATTTCAATAATTAATTTTACTTTATTCTAGTTAAGATTTTGTTCTATTTAAGTTTGGTGCTGGATAGTTAAAAAATGCATAAGGGAACCCATCAAATTTTCCCGACTTTGCTTTTATTTATAAATTTTCAGAGTTTTAAGAATTTCAGAAGATGGTGGATGATCTCGTCACGTTCTGAACTTGGAAGGTAAAGGGTTTCATGGATGTTAATGGTGCTCTTACCAAAACAGGGATCCTTGAATATTCTACCATTGAATTCAATTGGTTCTCTGTAGCGGGGTATGAAATGCCAGTGAAGGTGTGGATCTGGATGGTTTTGAAGGTAGGATGAGTTCATAAGACTTCCCCAGTTGAACATGGTTGCATTGAAAGCTTTTTTGATGGTGCGTTCCATTCGTTTCACCACATAAAAAAATTCAGACCATTCCTCCTTTATTAAACCGGACAATTCACTTTCTTCTCTTTTTAAGGCCACAACGCATGTGCCAAGATTTTTTTGGTCAGGTGCCAGAAAAATGAGCCAGTACTCAACCTCAGCCATCATATCTCCATAACCCTGTTCACATACCTTTTCAAGAAATCTTGTTTTCATTTTATCATCTTCAACTATCTTTGATTTAAGGAGCATAGCTAAAATGGGTCATGGTATTAACAGGTAAAGTTGTATCGTGGTCACAACCAGTCCATAGGCCGCACCTGCCATCACCTGGCCAGTGCTGTGTTTTTTAAGGGTTACCCTGCTCCACATCACCACGGGTATAATGGTTCCAAATAACATTCCTGGATAACCGAAGGCGTATATCATGGCAGCTGTGGGCCCTGCAACACCCATGGCATGGAGGCTGATCTTCCAGAAAAAGGTTATAAAAAGCACGATCAACGTGTTTGAGAAGTAGCAGAACATTAGGGCGGTGGTTATAACTGGGGCCCCCAAGGCATACAAGATTAAAAAACCCATTAAATAGGATGATATTGCAAAGATAAGGGGCAACTTTCTTTTTTTCCTGTCGGTTATATCAACGTCTATCCCCTTCCTATTTATCCACAGCATAACTGTTGTAATTGGTAAGACCGTTCCAAAAACTGCACATATCAAAGTTAAAAATAAAAAGTCATTGAAACTGAGGAAAAAGTAATTCAGAAGTGTGAATGTTGGTAGAGAAACAAGGGGCGGGTGGGTTATGGCAGATATAAACTTCGCAGAACCAATTCTTGATTGTGATGCAATATGGGGTTCCATAATCAAACACAGCCACATTTTTCAAAATACACAGAAGTTAATCCCCAATACCTTCCAATTAAGGGAAATCACGAACTTAGGATCACTATCCCTTCAGATGATGCTGAACATGATAACTGTATCTATATTTGGATCCTTCTCATAAAAAAAATGGGGGGTTTCCCTGGATGGGATAAAACTAAAGATAAAAATTAGGTTTACTACAAAATAAAATCAAATAAAAACTCTTTCACATCATCTCCAGACCCAGAGCTTGAAGATGTATCCTCCGTAACTCCTGCTTGAAACTTCAACGTTTTTAGCACCTTCAAAATCTGCATTAGATGTTAAAACAGTTCCATTAAGCTGATTTTCCTCTGTTAGTCTGTAGTTAACTCCTGGAAGAGTTTTGTTCAGAAAAGAATCTGCAATTTCCCCTGCCTCATTGATACCAGTACCATCGTTGTGGTGTTCTGATAGAACCTTTGACATATTTTCCAGCAGACTCAAACCATTATTTTCCCTGTAATTGACCATGGCATTAATCGAATCCTGGGAAATATGTGACAGACGAATATCCTGGTTTGGAGCTTCAAGTGCAGAGTAATTAACATTAAAAATAGCGGTGATCACTATGAAAAGTGGGATGAGTGCTAAAACTGCATCCCAACTGAATATAAAACCTTTTTCATCCATTTTATCCCCCTGATTTCTTCTGAATTTTTTCAATTCATTTGGAGTGAAGTTTAAGACCAGAAAAATTGAAGAATGGGTAAAAGAAGGAGGGAGTACTGTACGAATTAAAATTCGTATAATTTTTATATAAACCATTAGAGGTCCTTAAAAAAGGCTATCTTCCCCTAACCATATCCACAACCCTGTCCTTTTTATCTATTGCATCCATTGCAGCTTTTTCAACCTTTTCCTTCATTACTTCGAAGTCTTCAGGTTCAATGTCCCCAACGATCTTCTTTATCTTGGTGTATGCTGCTTCCCTGAAGAGTGGCTTCAGCTCCTCCTCAACCCCGTCCTTCACGAGCTTGGATTTACCACTTTCATCAACGTAACCAATTTCATCGATACCCACACCAACACCAGATATTGCCTTTTTAACCCGTGATGCAACATCTTCTGGTGCTATGATCATCAATGAGTCCACTGAAACACCCAGGGGGTCTATGTCAAGGTTTTCAAGCATCTCAAGCACCTTGGGGTTCACCATGCCACGTATCTTGTCATCGTGGAAGGTCAGTCCCAGGCCTGTTGTTTTGGAGATTTCATGGGCATCTCCCCTGAGCCCGCCGTTGGTCACATCGGTCATTGCATGAACCTCTGGAAGCAGTCCTGCCTGGAATATTGCTTCTGAGGATTTTATAAAGCTTATGTCCATGGTTTCCCAGACAACATCGAATAGTCCGTGGTAAAGGGCCGTGGTACTTATGGTACCTCCTCCAGAACCCTCTGTGAGGAGTATAACGTCACCTGATTCTGCCCGTTTCCTTGCTGTTGGTGGATACTTGGATACTCCAACTGCACCCACAGCACTCACCAGCCTGTCCCCAAGAACCATGTCTCCACCAACCCTGAGGGTGCTTCCGGCCACTAGGGGCACGTCAACGAGTTCTGAAACTGCGCAGACTCCTGCAGTGAAGTCGAAGAGTTTTCCAACGTCTCCGTCGTCTGCAAGGTGCAGGTCGCTGAGCATTGCAACGGGATCAGCTCCCATAACGCAGACGTCACGGAGGGTGGCTCTTGCAACGTGGAAACCTCCAAGGAATGGGTATTCACTGAGTCTGGAGTGTATTCCGTCCACTGCAGTTGTTATGTAAACATCATCAGCCCCTACGTTGGCTTTGACAACGCCTCCGTCGTCCTGGGCTGTTGGATTTATGAGTGCACTGCTTTTGGTGCTTGAAACTATCTCTGCAATCTTTCTGTGAACGAAGAAGTCTCCAGCACCTCTGGATCCAACACCTATCTCACCCATTCCAACGTTGGAGTGGGGGTACCTTATGATGTCCTTCAATGATTCGTCACTGCATTCATCGATTTTCAGGGTATTTTTAACCTCTTCAATCACTGCTTGAGCCATTTCACTGGCTTTTTCAGGGTTTATTTCTTTGTATTCAAGTATTTTGTTTTTAAGGTCCTCTTGAACGGATTTTTCGTCTTGTTCTTTCATTGAGCGCCTTACAAAGCCTTCTATGTCCACGTGATACACCTTTTTTTTTTATTTGTTAACCTTGGAATTTTCCCTATTGTTTATTGTATTAGTATGCGTGGGCTGGAAGTATAAGCTTGATCATATTATTTGACCCCACAATTATTAATACTTTTTGGACAACAATTAATAATAAGGCGGTTTTTGTAACTGAAACCAAAAAAAATAATTAAAAATGAAGAAAATGGGGTTTCAGCATTCTGCTTTTAAAGCCCCGGGTTTAGATTAATCCAAGTTTATAAGTTAATTAAATTCGTAAATTAATTCAAATTCAATGAATTGATCCTTAAATCAGTTCAACGAAGTTCTGGAGGATCTTAAGTCCAGGTTCTCCGCTTTTTTCAGGGTGGAACTGGGTTGCAAATGTGTTGCCCCTGCAGACAGCAGCAGGAACATCAAAACCATAATCAACCGTTGCAGCGATGATGTCCCTCTCACTGGGATTCACGTAGTAGGAGTGCACGAAGTACATGTACTCAGGGCCAACCCCTTCAAACAATGGACAGGGATTTTCCATCTGAAGTTTGTTCCATCCCATATGGGGTATCTTAAGTCCCTGGGATTTCATGGAATCTGGGAAGTGAAGAACATCCCCCTCAAAGACACTGAGTCCTTCAACCCCTGGACTTTCCTGACTTTTTTCAAAGAGAACCTGGAGTCCAAGACAAACACCTAAAAACGGTTTTTTATCATTTATATGGCTGTGTATAACCTCTTGATACTCTTTAAGCTGGGCCATTGCATTTCCAAAGGCACCAACCCCTGGAAGAACAAGTGCTTCAGCATCCTTCATCTCATCCACGTCACTTGAGATGGAAACATCTGCACCCACCTTCAAAAAGCCATTTTTAATACTTTTAAGGTTTCCTGAGCCGTAATCGATTATGGTTATCATTTGATGCCTCAACTGGGATTTAATTATCGTTTGAATTTCTGTTATTCAGTTATCTGTAAAATGAATAGATATCTATTGATAAAAAAAAGATTTTAAGGGTCTACCTTGCTGGGTAGTAATCCTTAACCCTAACTGTGTCCTGAAGGTGCGGTGTTGAAACCTCGTGGAGCACTGTGTTTTCCATGGCCACTATGGAGTGAACTTCACCAGGCTCTATCCTTATGGTGTCGTTTTTACCGAAGTACTCTTTACGATCCTCAAATTCGATGTAGCCTGCACCGCTTACTATGTACATGGTTTCATCCTTCTGCTCGTGGTAGTGGAAGGATGTCTGGTACCCTTCACGTATGAAGAGCTCCTTGGTCAGGTACTTCTCGGTGTTTATTAGAATCTTCTCGTAACCCCATGGTTTGTCCTCACGGTTCTGGTACTCCTTCCTTATCTGCTCAAGCTCCTTTGTTGTGTCTATTGCCATCCAGAAAAGGCCGTTCTCCTTGTAGTAACCAAGCTGGTTTTCCTTTGCAAGCATTGGGAACACAGTTTTCTCTATATCTCCAACATCGAAGTCTCCAAAGTTTATATCTCCATTTGAGAAGTAAACTCCGCCGTTTATGTAATAATCAAGGACTGGTTTTTCCTTGAAGGATACTAAACGATCCCCACTGATTTCAACGATTCCGTAGGGTGAAACCATCTTGGTAACGAAGATCTGCAGTGGGTAGTCTGATTTTTCACCCTGTTCTATCATCTTCTTGATGTTTAAATCTGCAACAACATCCCCGTTTCTTATAACGCACTGTTCACCGTCGCCAAGATGTTCCATACCAAGTTTTATAGCATTTAAAGTTCCAAGAGGTTCTGATTCTTCAACGTATTCAATTTTAACTCCCTTGTAATCATCACCATATCTCTCCCTTATCTTGTCGCTTAAAAAACCTGTTAAAAGGAGTACCTTGTCCACTCCAGCATTTTTAAAGTCGAAGAGTTGTTTGTCCAGTATGGTGTAGTCATCCCTAATTTCTATGAGGGGTTTGGGAACCCTTTCAGTCAGGGGTCTTAAACGCTTCCCAAATCCTCCGCAGAGTATCATTCCAACTGTTTTCGTCATGTTATCACCGTGATTGTATTTGAATAATGTTCATAAGATTATCTCATGATCCTCTTATTTTTATTAGATTATACTATTCAAACCATTTATGTATATAATTCTTCTATGAATCTCATTGAAGATTTCAGATATAGTTATTACTGTAATCATTGGATTTAAAATTTCCTTTAATAAACCATTGTATCGTTTTTAATGGATTGGATGGATCATAATAAAAAAATTAGAGGGGAAAAAGTAGGGAAATCCTTTAAAAATCCATAAGTCCCATTAAAATCTCTCCAAAATCAGATGGAACTATATGGTCTGTTCCAAGGGTTTTTGAATGGGCGTCGAGTTCAGTTACAACGTAGGTGTATCCAAGCTTCTTTAGGGGTTCAACCAGTCTTGGACCGTCTGTCACAGCTATGGTTTCAGCTTCTATCTCTTCTACAGGCAGTGCATGGGGCACACCTGCAACAACAACCATGTCAAAGCTTCCTTCCTTGATGATTCGTGCAGCTTCCTCACCTGTAACAGGGTACTCATCCAGACCTCCACTTATTTCATCAATGGTTACACCTTCATCTGAAAGCTCCCTGCGAATATTCACGGCGTGCTGCCTTATCCTTGAAAGTCCAACCTTCTCATCAAGGTTTGCAATGATCAGGGGCTTGTTATCAGGGTAAACCTCTCCGAAAGGAACCTTAAGAAGGTCTGAAAAGAGGTAAGAAGTTTCTTTTTTAGCGTTGAGCACCATTGCTATTTGGTCTCCCCTTTCAAAGCTTTCAAGGAGCACCCTTGCAACCTGAACCTTATTGTCACCATAAGATGGCTTGATGTAACCGCCCTGGGCCATGCCCCTGGTTTTCTCTGTCTGGGTTGCGAGTTTCAGCATGCGGGTCTGTCGTTCCCTTTCTTCCTCGGGTATGACTCCTGCCTTTGCTGCAGCGTCCAGCACCATTATGGCACCCTCTGTGTTGTCCCCTTCGCCGAATCCTCCATGGGACTCCACAGGAATAACAGTTGCATCTATATCTGCATTTTTAACTGCCTCTTTAAGGTCTTCTCCAATTATCATGCTTGCACAGGTTCCAACCACTCCAACGAGCTTTGGGGAGAACATCTCCTCAACCTTTCTTATGGTTTCCTCAAGCTTGTCTGCAGCTCCGAATACGAAGTCATTTTCAGACATTGCAGTGGTAACAACCCTGACGCCATCGTTTTCAAGGAGTCTGCCTGTTCTGAAACAGCAGCCGTGGGGGCCGTGGAGTATGATAACGTCCGCGTTCATATCACGCAGTGTGTAGAGTGAAGCAGCTATTGGGCTGGGTCTTGGATGCATTCATTTCACCTCATCTTTAGTTTAAAACTGGTTTTAAATGTATGTTATTGGGATTAATTCTATTTTAAGATCAATTTTATCAGATTTTTATTAATATTATTTGAATGAATCATACTTAATTTGTAGTCCATGGAAGATCATGGTGTAAAAAATTTTATGTAAAAATTTATTGAACTTAAAGAACTTGAAAAATTCTTGAATTAGAGATTCTATTGACTAATTCCTAAAATTTTTCATGGGCCTTCAACATAGATCATGAACAAGATTAAGATAGGATCTTATAAAATATAAGTTAAATGTTCTTACGAAACAAGTTGATATGTATAATAAATCGTGGTGATCATGCATATAAAAGACCTGCTACTGATTATTTTAATGGTTGGAATAACCTTAACAGCCATTGTAGTTAATTACGTCCCAATCAACAACCCAACCCATAATAGTTTTAATGGCCTCTTAAATCCTTTAACAAACTTCAATGGACTGAACCAGTCCTTGACCCTGGGAAGTGATGATGAGGGCTACGTTGTGCGTGGAGGCCCCTACGGAAACCTGAATTCAACTGTTAAGATTGCTTACATCATAGGTGTGCATCCACGTGAGGTAAAGGCCCACACTGCCATTTTATGGGCTGTTTTAACCCACCAGAACCTGAAGTACTGTTACTACGTCTACTGGGTTCACGTCACAGAAGATGCCTCTGGCTACGATAAAGGCAGAATAAACGGCCAGAACCTGGCTGCAGAATACGTTGTGCCGGATGTTGTCAGGGGAAACTTCAAAATGGCGGTGGATGTTCACTCCAACAGGGGGGTTCAGGCAGGTTACAAAGAGGATAGATTTGTAGTTTCACCTGTACAGGGCGGTTCATCAGAGGCCACAGCCCTAAACATCATTTCTAAAATTTCATGGCTGACTTACTACATTCCAAAGGGGGATACTGGCCCTAAAAGTCCACGTTTTGTAACTGTGCCACTTATAAACTCAGGGATAACGTCCTTTATCTATGAAACCTACATGTACGAACCCTACAATGTAACACTGGAACATGCAGAAGAATTTGTTGGTGCAGTGGAGGCAGTGAACTTATAATATGCATAGATGTACAGAAAATTTTTATTTAATTTTTTATTGTCCTGGTTTTGATCAAATTCTCCAGTTGTAAAATTATATTTGGAAATTTTATTTGTACGTATTATTTCAAAGTCACTAATCAATATTTTAACGATAACATTTAGATAACATACCAATTTCATGATTAAATTCATAATTAACAGTTGGTGGGATTGAAAATGATAATATCCAATTTGATAACAGGAAGCTTCATTGAAAGGCCCAACAGGTTCACAGTAATCTTCAGAATGGATAATTTTGATAAAAAGTTAAAAGATAATGTTGGGAACGATCTTAAAACCATCACTGAAAAGGCACATCTCCGCGACCCTGGAAGACTTGAAGAACTCCTTTTTTCTGGCGTTAAACTTCTTTTAAGGCCAGCAATTAATCCTGAAGGCAGAAAAACCAAGTTCGATGTGATTGCAGTTTTCAAAGACAACAATTGGGTTCTTATAAATTCAGGCTTCCACAGTGACATAGCTCAGGAACTCATAGAATCAGGATTAATATCTGAATTTTCAGGTTATTCAATTAAAAAAAGGGAATACTCCCATGGTAAAAGTAGAATAGACTTCCTATTATCTGCTAATTCACGTAATTCTGATAATAATGGCAATAACAGAATGTTGCTTGAGGTTAAAGGCTGCACCCTTGTTGAAGAGGGACATGCAAGGTTTCCAGATGCACCCACAAAAAGGGGCAGGAAGCATGTTGAGGAGCTCAAAGATGCCCTGGAAGAAGGGTACATATCCACAGTACTATTTTTGGTATTAAAGGAAGATGCAGATGATTTTGCACCCAACAGAGTTACAGATCCTGATTTTTCAGATTCATTAAATGCAGCCAGGGATTCTGGAGTTCTGATAGTTCCCTACTCCTTTAAAAATATCTACAAGCCATCAAAAAAGGAATTAGAAATAAAACCCTTTAAAAGAGTTGAATTGGATTTTTAGACAATTAAAACCCTATTTTTTCAGGAATTAATGGCTACTGAACATGGGAAGAGGGATAAAATCCATTAATCCTACCCATCACATGATTAAACAATTTCATCAGGCTTGTCCAGTTGGATCATCTCTTTCAAGCCTTTCAAACTCCTCAGGCTTCCCAATTCCAAGTATTATATCTCCAGATTCTATGGTCATGTTTCTAGGAGGATCTATGGTCAAATCTCCATTTTTACCAATCCCTACAAGCACAACTCCTGTATTTTCATGTATATCAGCATCCACTATGCTTTTACCTGCAAAATAACTTTCAGAACCTATTTTAACCTCTTTCAGTTCCCTTTCCTTCTTCTCAGCCAGAACATCCTGGACGAACATGGCCTCGTAACCGTCATCTATGCTCTTGTGCATCAGCCTGCCAGATATCACGAATGGAGAGATCACCTGGGTTGCACCTGCAAGTTTTATCTGTTCTATGTTTTCGTAGCGTTGTGCCTCAGCTATCACCCTGACTTCCTGGTCTAACTTTCTTATTCCAAGTATGCAGTGTATTGTATGTGAATCTGATTCCATATCCACTATTACTGCCTTCGCACCCCTAACATTTGCCTTTTCAAGGTCTTTTATACGTGTAGGATCGCCGTGAACGAAGTTAACACCATTTTTCAGTGCCAGCTTGCGAACTGCCTCATTTTCATCCAAGATAAAAACCTCGCTTCCCCTTCCAATTTCCTTTATACATTCTGCTGTACTTTCTGTCCAGCCGCATATCACAACATGTCTTGATTTTTTCACGTTAATCAGCCCCATGAGCTTCATTTGTTCTTTACTCACGATAAGTTCCACAATTGATTCAATAGCCACTGCAAATGTTCCAATACCCAGCACCAACAGGGTTATTGTGAAGTACATCCCAAGGGATGTTACAGGGCTGTAATCTCCATATCCAACGGTTCCAATTGTTATGAATGTCCAGTAGAATGACACGATCCATGGCTGACCTTCTATAAGATGGAAACCAATGGTTCCGTAGGCTACAACTGCTAGAACCAGTATTAAAATACGGGTGATGGGTTTTTTAACCAGTTTGGGGAAATGTTCCCTTAAAAGTTCGAATAGTACAAACATGGACTTTCACCTTGGATCATCTTTTCCTTAAGAAGAAGAACCATATTGCAAATACAAGAACTATAATGGCTATAATAACGAATATCCAGAAATATGTGCTGCCCTCTGAATCATCAGTTGAACCTGTGTCTTCGTTATCATCCATGTGGGATTTGTAGGATTTTGAACTGGAACTTCTATGACTCCCACTACTTCCCTTAACCATGGGACTAATATACTGAAGAGTTATTTCAGAGTTTAAACTCCCTGAAATAGATTCTGATGTCACAAATGGTATTTCATGTGCAGAAACACAGGATGGAATCATTAAAACACTAAAAACAATGAGCAAAGATAAAATACTACTTTTAAACTTCATAAGTTCACCTCTGAATTATTAATAATAATTTCCCATGCCTGTTAATAAGTTTTACTGAGTTACTCAACCTAAAAAAGAACTTGGATAGTTTTAATCCCACTAAAAATGCCCATATTTATGAATAATTAACTTTATTAGGATTTAAAAGGTTTTAATTCCTTTAAAACATTAATAAATGTTTTTCAGACGGTAAATTATTGTGGGAAACCTTTTATCCTAAGTTCTATTCTGTTTTCGTTTTCATCTTGACTCCACAACCTGACGGAGTAATACTTCTACTGTGATGTGTCAAGGATGTGGCGTCACAAAATTTATCCAAAATATTATCTTTTTGTGAATATACTATCAAATTCAATAAATTGTAGGTACCCTTGGTCACTTAAAGATTTGAAGTTCACATGTCCTCTGAATAACCGTAAAATCGGGAAATTTTAGAATTAGGATTAACTAATTCCGGTGAATAATATGATGGATGAAGATAAAACAAAAAAACAGCTCATATTGGAAATTAATAGTATGAGGGAAGAGTTGGATCATCTTAAATCAGATATTCATTTCAAAGGGGAGAACATGGACCTATGCAGGCCATTAACGGGTAAAGAAGAACTTTACAATGTTTTATTTAAACATTCTCAAGATTACGTATTCATATTGGGGCTTGACGGGAATATAATAGATTTCAACTATGAGGTAGAAAAAATTGGTGGATTGAACCGCCATGAAATTGTTGGGAAACACTTCTCAGAATTTAAAGAAATCTTAGGGGGCGACATTTCCAAACATAAAAGATTTCTAGAGGATTTAATCAGGGGAGAGTCTGTTACTCCATTCGATTCAGACTTCGTGAGCACCACTGGTAAAAAACATATCATGAAACTGATACCAGTTCCAATAGAAAAGAATGGAAATTTAAGGTCTATAATGGTGATAATGAGGGATTTAACAGATTATGTTGAATCAATGAATGCACTGAGTGAGAGTGAGGAAAAGTTCCGTTCACTTGTTGAATCCGCGAGTGATGCAATAATCCTCATCAACAAAGAGGGAAATATTACCTTATGGAATGAAAGTGCATCTAACATGTTTGGATTCTCTGAAAATGAGATCATTGGCAGTCCCATTGAAAGGATCATCCCAGAAGACTACTCCAAGTTCCATGAGGGATCCTTAAGCTATCCAATTAACTGTGAAGTTGAAGGAAAAACTTTCGAGGGTCTAGGCATAAAAAAGAACGGTGAAACCTTTTCAATTGATGTTTCACACACCAGCTGGCTAATGAAGGGAGAACCTGTTTTCTGTACCATAATAAGGGATGTAAGTAGGCGTAAAAAAGCTGAAAATGAATTAATAGGATCTCAAAAGAAGTACAAGACCATATTCGAGAACACAGGAACTGCCATGTGCATAGTTGAAAAGGATGGAACCATATCACTTACAAACACAGAATTCACAAAAACCATGGGTTACAGTGCAGATTATCTGGAAGGTGCAAACCTTAAAAAATTCACAAAAACCAACTTCAGAAAGATCATGGACTATCAAAGATTAAAAAGTCTAAATCCAGATACAGCTCCAGTGAAGTATGAATTAAACTTCTTTGACAGTAAAAAAACTCTTAAAACTGCCATGCTGAACATTGCAGGAATTCCGGGAACAGATAAAACCTTGATATCCCTCCTGGACATCACCGAGCTTAAAAAATCAGAACAAAAGATCGTAAATCAGAACAAAATCCTCAACGGCTTTAACAAGATATTTAAATGTGCACTGTCATCCAAAAACCAGGAAGAACTTGCAAAGATATGTTTGAACACCTGTGAGGAGATCACAGAAAGTAAGTTAGGATTCATACAGCTCTTAAACAAACGGGGCAATCTGGATTTCGTTGCATTAAGCGATCCTGCATGGGAGGTATCTAAATTCTTAAAAAACGATAAAGAATTCCTCATGAAGGATCTGAAGCTCCAGGGAATATATGCCAGGCCTGTGGTAGAGGAAAAATCCATTATAGTGAAGGATCCATCATCCCATCCTAACAGCATAGGTTTACCTAAGGGCCATTTTCCACTGGAATGTTTCCTGGGAGTTCCCCTTAAAAGGGGCAATAAGATCATTGGAGTCATTGGACTGGCAAATAAAAAAGAAGATTATGGTCATGATGATGTTGAAACAGTTGAAAAACTTTCAAATGCCATAGCGGAGGTTCTCACTCTTAAACATGCCGAAGAAAAACTCATAAAAAGTCAAGAGAAGTTCCGACAAATGGCTGAAAATGTTGAAGAAGGGGTATGGATAAGTGATGTGGGATCGAAGAACACGATGTATGTGAATCCTGCATATGAGAAAATATTTGGATTGTCCAAGGAGAGCATCCACAAAAATCCAGGTTCATGGATGGACATATTACACCATGATGATGTGGAACGTGTTTCAAAACATGCCTACAGAATCTTCCACAAACATGAATTTGAACAAAAAAGGATCGAGTACCGTATAATAAGATCTGACGGCTCAATCAGGTGGATACAATCCCAGATATCCCCAATAAAGAATGAAAATGGAGAGATAATCCGTTTTGTTGGAGTTACTGATGATGTAACAGAACGTGTACTGGCTGAGGAGAAAATACAGAAATCCCTTGAAGAAAAGGAACTTCTCCTTAAGGAGATACATCACCGTGTTAAAAACAACATGCAAATAGTTTCCAGCCTTCTGAACCTGCAGTCAAGGTACATAGATGATGAAGAAGCCTACGCTGTTTTCAAGGAGAGTCAGAACCGTGTTAAATCAATGGCACTGGTCCATGAAAAACTCTACAGATCCACTGATCTTGCCAGTGTGAACTTTGGGGAATATGTGAGAAGCCTTTCAAAGGAACTTCTGATATCCTACGGTTCACGAAGCAACAACGTGGCCATAAAAACGGATCTGGACGATGTGTTTTTAAATGCAGATACTGCCATACCCTGCGGTTTAATTGTGACTGAAATAATATCCAATTCCATTAAATACGCATTTGATGGTGAAGGTGGGGAGATATGCGTGGGACTCCACAGGTACAATGGGGGCTTTGAGATTCTGATTGGGGACAACGGTGTTGGAATTCCAGAGGATATGGACCTTGAAAATACTGAAACACTCGGCCTGTTACTCATAAACTCACTGACATCCCAGATCGATGGTGAGGTTGAACTTTTACGAAAAGGAGGAACTTCATTCAGGATAAAAATTCCTTTAAATGAGGATATCATCCTGAATAACTGTTGATGGTTGAACTTCATTTGAACTTCATTGAATAAATTGAACTCTAATGAATCAATTGAAGTAATTAAAGTTTAAAAAATAATTAAAGTTAAGGTATATTCATTTAAGTGTAATCAAACTTCAAAAAGCAAATTAAACCCTAAAAAGAATATTTAAACATGAAATTTTAGATCATCACTAATTTTTGATTTTTTTAGTTTTTGTTTTAAATAAAAAAAATACTAGTTAAATAGTGTTCACATTCCATTTGAGCTGATAATTTATTTTCGCACCCTTCTCGCGATGTATTTCCTTAATTCCTCTGCAAAGAACATTATTGGAATGAATGAGATGAGGTAGAGCCATTCAAAGATTCCAAGGGAAGTTGTACCAAAGATTTCCTGCATATAGGGTATGTAAACTATGGAAAGAACCACAAGAACTTCAAACATAATACCCCTTATTATCCATTTATTTTTAAAGACACCAACCTTTAATGTGGAAGTTCTGGTGGTCTGACAGCCTAAAAGGTTTCCTATCTGTGATGTAACTATTCCGGCAAAGACCATGGTGGTTGCTTTCATGTAAAGTGGATCAGAAAAAGGCAGTGACTGTCCAAGCTGCCAACCTCCATTGTAGAGAACCCAGAAGTATCCTGACATCACAAGGATGGCCTCTATAACTCCAAGAAATATGTATCCCCTCATTATAACCTGAAGATTTAAAATACGTTCTTTTTTGGGCCGGGGCGGTCTTTCCATGACATCTGCCTCAGATGGACCCATTCCCAGGGCAAGCGCAGGTAAAGTGTCTGTTCCCAGGTCAATTGCAAGTATCTGCATAACAGTTATGGGCAGGGGAATTCTGAATATAACCATGAGAATGAAAGGAATGATTTCAGCAGTTTCGTGGGCGAAGATGTAGGTTATAAACTTTCTTATGTTCTCGTAGATGGTACGCCCCTCCTTGATAGCTGCAACTATGGTTGCGAAGTTATCATCAGTCAGAACCATATCAGAAGCTTCTTTTGCAACATCGGTACCCGTGATTCCCATTGCCACTCCAATATCTGCCCTTCGAAGTGCAGGAGCATCATTAACACCATCACCTGTCATTGCCACGATCTCATTCTCACTTTCAAGTATTGATGCAATTCGCATCTTGTGCTCTGGAATTGCACGTGCAAATATGATGTTAGAACCAGACTTGAGAACCTTTTTCACTTCATCATCTGATAAGGAATCCAGTTCCTTTCCCTTTATTATGTTACACTCAGAACCAACTATTCCAACTTCACTCGCTATGGAACGGGCTGTAAGACCGTAATCACCAGTTATCATGATGATCCTGATGCCTGCACGGTGGCAGTCCTCAACAGCACCCTTCACCTCAGGTCTGGGAGGATCCTGCATTGCCATCATACCCAGAAAAACCATGTCAACCTCAACTGTTTCAGGGCGGAAGTCATTGAAATCATCTGGAAGAGTTTTATAAGCCATTCCAAGTATTCTAAGTCCAGAAGCTGCGAGTTCGTCATGTTTCTTTATAATTTCTTCCTTTTCTTCATCAGAGAAGGTCTGAACTTTCCCGTCGACTGATATTTTCTTGCAGAGGGCTATTATTTTCTTTGGAGCCCCTTTTACGTATGCAACCTTAGATCCTTGTTCAAATCCTTCAGGATTCGTTTCAGAATCAAAAAGTTCTCCATTTTCAATATTTTTATCATATTCCTTTTTTTCATCATTCCTTTCATCATTCCTTTCATCATTGAAGCCATAATGATTTTTTTCGCCATGCTTTTGATGTATGGAACTCATTGACTTTCGTTTGGAGTCGAAGGGAAGTTCAGCTATTCTGGGAGATTTTTTCATCTCATCCTCCCAGTCAAAACCATTTTTACGTGCAGCAATGAGAAGTGCAGCTTCAGTGGGGTCTCCAAGTATCTTCCATTTCTCATCTGGGCCTTCTGGTTTTATGAGCTTGGCATCATTGCAGAAGGTTGCAGAGCGCATTAAAAGTTTGAGCTCCCGGACCTCCTGGTGGGATACTGGAACTCCTCCGTGGAAGAATTCGCCCTCAGGTTCGTATCCCGCCCCTGTAACATCTATGATCTCGTGGGGTATCCATATTTTACGCACAGTCATCTCATTTTTTGTTATCGTACCTGTCTTATCTGTGCAGATTATATTGGTTGATCCGAGGGTTTCAACACTTGAAAGACGTTTTATAAGTGCATTTTTACCCACCATCTTCTTCACTGATGCTGCAAGGGCCAGGGTAACAGTTGGAAGCAGACCCTCTGGAACGTTTGCAACTGTGAGTCCAATTGCAAATGTGAATGCAAGGGAAAGTGGAAGCTCCACAACGTAAACGTTAAGGAGAAAGAGGGTCACACCCATGAAAATCGCTATAACTGCAATGATCTGGGTCAACCTGTTCATCTGCTTCTGAAGGGGACTGGGTTCCTCCTTCACAGCCTGTGTCAGTGACGCTATCTTGTTGAACTCAGTTTCAGAACCAGTTGAAAACACCACAGCCCTTCCAGAACCAGATGAAACACTGGTACCTGCCAGAACAAGATTATTGAAACCCACAATGACTTCATCATCCTGTACTATTGTGTCAGATACTTTTCTTATGGGCTTGGACTCACCTGTGAGAGTTGAAGTGTCCACCTTCATCTGGAAGGCTTCAACAAGTCTGGCATCTGCAGATACGTTGTCACCCTCTTCGAGTACCAGCACATCCCCTGGAACGAGCTGGGACGCAAGTACCACAACTTCCTCCCCACCCCGTATAACCTTTGCGCTGGATGGAAGAATCTTTTTAAGGGCCTCAACAGCTTTTTCAGCCTCGTACTCCTGCCAAAAACTAAAAACAGCATTTATTATAATAACGGCTATTATTGCAAATCCCAACTGAGGTGTTCCACTTATAAAGGCGAGTATACTGGCTGCCCAGAGAAGCAGTGCCAGAAGCTGGTACAGATTGGCCAGAAAATTGTAGATTATGGGTTTCCTCTTAACCTCCTCTATCTGGTTAAGCCCGTACTCTTCAAGACGTTTTTCAGCCTCTGAATCCGTTAAACCTTCCTTTGATGTTTTTAATTCAATGTAAACATCTTCAGGAGGAATTTGATAAATTTTCATGATCAGGGTTTTACACTTGAAATGTACCTCCCTCTCTCACTATTAACTATTTTTATAAACTTAAGAATATAAATAATGAAGTGTTGAGGATTAAAATAAGGATATTTACGGGAATTTAAAGGGGAATTCAGCAAAATAAGGGGTTTAAAGGTGTTAATATGAAATGTGATGTTTTGATAGTTGGTGCAGGTCCTGCAGGCCTCTTTGCAGCAGGGGAACTGGCACCGGATCTTCAGGTTGTGGTTGCTGACATGGGAAGAAGCATGGATGGAAGGGTATGTATGGCACTGCAGAATGGAAAGTGCAGGCGATGCTCCCCATGCAACATAAACACAGGACTTGGGGGTGCAGGAGGACTTTCAGACGGTAAACTCAACCTCAGACCAGATATAGGGGGCAACTTAGAAGAATTTGTAAGCCATGATGATGCTTGGGGTCTCGTGCACCAGGTTGATGAGTTCTTCCTGAAACATGGGGCCACAGAGAAACTGTACTCCCCCAATGAAAGTGAAGTATCAGGGGTTTTAAGGGAATCAGCAGCATCAGGAATAAAATTCATACCCATAATCCAGAGGCACATGGGATCAGACAAAACACCCGCCATAATAAAGTCCATAAAGCACGAACTTGAAGCCAAAGGTGTTAAATTCCTGCTTCAAACAGAGGTCACTGAAATCATTGCAGACAGAGAAGTGAAGGGTGCCAGACTCAGAAATGATGAAGAAGGGGATTTTGAAGTTGAGTGCAGCTACATAATGGCTGCACCTGGAAGAATAGGTTCTTCATGGCTTGCTGGAGAGATGAAAAAGCTTCAAATTCCTATAAAACACAATCCAGTTGATGTTGGGGTGAGGGTTGAGGTTCCACAGATAGTAATGGACCATGTGACCAGTATAAACTGGGACCCCAAGTTCCACATAACCACCAAAACCTACGATGACTTCGTCAGGACATTCTGCACCTGCAACAGGGGATTCGTTGTTGAAGAAGTTTACAACAACTTCACAGGAGTTAACGGCCACTCAATGCAGGATAAAACATCTGAAAACACCAACTTCGCATTTCTTGTGAGGGTGGAACTCACAGAACCTGTTGAGGACACTTCAGCCTATGCATCATCAATTGCAAGCATAACAACAACCCTTGGGGGAGGAAAACCCCTGATCCAGCGATTGGGTGATCTGAGGGCAGGGCGAAGGTCAACATGGAAGCGAATTGAGAGAAGCAACGTGGTTCCAACCCTTAAAAGCGTAACACCTGGAGACATTGCAATGGCACTCCCCCACCGCCTGGTTATGGACATAATAGAGGGACTTGAAGCCCTTGACAGGGTGATACCTGGAGTTGCGTCTGATTCAACATTGATCTACGCCCCTGAGATAAAACTCTACGCAATGCGCGTTGAGGTGAACAAAAAACTCCAAACACCTGTAAAAGGACTTTACATTGCGGGGGATGGAGCTGGAGTTTCCAGGGGAATTGTGGGGGCTGCAGCAACAGGTATTATTGCAGGGAGGGAGATTTTGAGGGAAAAGAAGGGCTAATACTTAATAATCATCTTTAATTTTATTTTCAGAAAAATCAAAAAGAATGAATAAAGATTTTACAGGTTTTTCACCTGCAAACAATACTGATAATATCCCCTTCCTCAAGTTCGTAGTCGCTTGAAACTCTCATACATTTTTTAGCATCTATTGCATGCATGAAACTCTCACCAATATCTGTGTGTATCACGTAGGCAAGATCACGGGGTTTAGAACCTTTACGGATGAGTATGGCATCTGGAAGCACGTTGCCCTTCTGATCGCAGTACTTGTGTTCATCCTCAACAGGGAAAACCGCTATCATGTTCAGAACCTTGAAAACAGCCCTGTTAAGTGCTTCCTGCACCCCTGTACTTCCGTACTTCTGGAGAACATGTTCCTTTATGTACTCAAGGGCCTTCAGCTGCTGGGGGCTGAGTTTATCCGGGTCTGGGATCTCGAAGTCAGAATCTCCTGAAACATAATTTATAAATCCTGCCTCACTTGCCCGCACGAGTGCAAGTTCAGACTCTGCAGATGCAGGGATAACATTCTCATACTTTTCCTGGAGCCTTTTGATGTTCTCCTCTGCAGTGGGGGTGTCTGCCTTGTTTGCAATGATTATCATGGGTTTGGAACGTTGGAGAAGATCGTCCAGGAAGGTTGCGATGTCTTCATCTTCCCATTTATCATAATCCTTAGTAACAGTCCTTTTTGCCTCTATAACCTCTTCAAGAGCCACACCTATACCGCTGAGCTGTTCAGCTATCACCTTTGCAAAGTCCAGGCGTTCTGACATGACTTTCCTTATCATCCGATTCCAGTTCTTCTTGAGTATGCCCATAAGCCACATGACTATCTCATGCTGGAGAAAGTCCACATCCTCAAGGGGATCATGTGAACCTGGGTCACAGGGCCTTCCCTCCTCATCAGTTGAACCTGAAGCATCTATGATGTGCAGCAGTACCTTTGCCTGCATCATGTCATCTAAAAATTTGTTTCCAAGACCACGGCCTTCATGTGCACCAGGTACCAAACCTGCAACATCCACAAGCTCCACTGGTATCAATCGTTTGCCTTCAACACACTTGGAGTTTCTGGGGTTGCATGTCACCTCCAGTTCAGTGCACGGGCAGACACTTACAACATGGCCAACTGCCTTATTTGCGTCTATGGTTGTGAATGGGTAGCCTGCAACTTCTGCCTCTGAGAGGGTTGCAGAATTAAAGAATGATGATTTTCCAACGTTAGGTTTTCCTGTTACAGCGATTTGAAGCATTTGTATTCCCTTCTTAATTTCCTTTATTTTTATTCTCAAAGTCTTGATCCATTATTTAAAGAACCATTTAAATAACAATTTCGCATTTTTTGAAACAATTCATGGTTAATACCTATTCCATGGTTAATTATAAGTAAATGATATGAGAGAATCAGGAGCATGTCAAAACTTTACGTTGTGGGAATAGGGCCGGGATCAAGGGAATATCTGACACTTAAAGCCCTGGAAGCTGTAAAATCCGTTGATGTTCTCGTGGGAAGCACCAGGGCACTGGAACTTTTTCCCGAAGCCCAGGCTGAGGGGATTGAGCTTGGAGCCCACAACGTTCAGGAAGTTCTAACACGGGCCATCAGGGAAGCAGCATCTGGAAGGAACACAGCAGTCTTATCGACGGGGGATCCTGGATTTTCAGGCACTCTCAAACCCATCCTGAAACTCAGGGATGATCTTGGGGTGGAAGTTGAGATTGAGGTGGTCCCAGGTGTGAGTTCAGTTCAGATGTGCTCTGCAAAGCTTTTGATACCCTGGGACGATGCAGACATTGTTACCATGCATGGAAAGGGAAACTCAGGGAATGTTCTGAAACTCCTTGACAATGGAAAACCAACCATAATCCTACCCAACCTTGGAGTGAAGGAGCTTGCAGATTTTCTCATGGATTCAGGTGTTGAACCAGGAAGAAGGATTGCAGTCTGCGAGAAAATGAGTTATCCCGATGAGAGGGTTGTTGAAACCAGTTTATGTGACGTTTGTGGTATGGAATTTGGTTACATGTGTGTTGTGGTTGTCTACTGAACTTTTTAATCTATGATTCTAAACTTTTTTTAATTGTCAATTTTGCTCGCAGAGAACAATATCGCCTTCTTAAGAATAGTTAATATTATATACTAATTCATTTTTATATTGGGTTGTCTTTTACAGATATTTTATGTTATATGGATTAAAAAATGGGCTTTAAATCTTTTTAATGAATTTTAGTTGATATTCCTATTAATTGTAATGATATTCTGAGAAATTTAAAAAATAACATCTTTAGGAGTGTGTTTTGATGAGTTTTAGAAAGTCTGTAGCTTTGATTGCAGGAATTTTAACCTTTATAGGGGTAATGGTACTTTTTGCCATAGGAATTCAAACTTTATGGCCTAATTATGAGCCAAGTGACAATCCATTTGATAGATTAATTGTTTTAACTGTTTCAACTGTACTGGCATCCTTCGTTTACAACTTAATAAAGGGAGAAGAACCAGAAGAGTCAAAAGAGGTTAAAACCTATTCAAACAAGGAAATAAGCAGAAGACTTGCACAGAGCAGGGGGGAAGTTGTTCCGGAAGCCGCACCGGATCCTGAACCAGTTCAGGAAGCAAAGATTCATGAAAAAGAAAAGCCTCAAGTGGAGAAGTCCAGTGCTTTCAGCGAAAAGAACTTCAAATATGTGGAAGATTCCAGTAAAGAAAGTGTTAATGAAGCTGAATCGCCTGCTGCTTTAAATCATGCTGAAAACATCCCGGAAAAACATGTTATCATGGAAGAAACCACAGAACCCGTGGACATAAGAAAAACTTCAGAACCCTTACCAATATATTCTGAACCTCCACATGACTATGAACCCTTACAGGCCAGTTACAACAGCTTTCAAACCTCTTCAAAACCAATATACTGTCCAGTATGTCACAAACCGAACATTAGAGAAGCCTTGTACTGTGCTGAATGTGGAAGCAGGTTAACTGAGTACGCACCACTTTTAAGCAGGTTTCTGGCCTTTTTAATAGACATCATAATCCTTGGGGTCTTCAGTACAGGCTTGTTTATAGTTCTTGCACTGGTGATCCCAAATGCAGACACCACCAACTTCGATACATTTTCAGTGGTGTGGGCTGTACTAACTTTGATTGCTTCATTCATCTACTTCGCACTCTTCCATATAGAAGGTCAAACCCTTGGTAAAATGGCCCTTGGAATAGAGGTTGTGACAGAATATGCACAGGAAAAGATAAGTGTGCTTCAAAGCTTTCTGAGAACCATACTTCTAGTGGTGGATCTGATGCCCTACCTAATACCTGGATTACTGGCACTTGTTGCAATGGTAGCATCGGACAGGAACCAGAGAATAGGGGATATAGCATCAAAAACAGTTGTAATCAAAAAATAGACGTATTGAGGATATTTAAGGGCAGATTTCCTCATCATCCTCCCTCCATGGAGGACTCACAACACAGAGGAACTTCAGATCTTCATCTGAAACATTTTCAATCCACTGCACTCTTCCCGGTGGAATGTAAACTGCCTGACCCGGTTCAACTGCACCCTCTTCATCATCGATGTGCATCACACCAGTTCCAGTGAGTATGAAGTAAACCTCCACAGACTTTTTAAGCCTGTGGGGCAGTGATTTTTTTCCAGGACTCAGAACTGCATGGGCTATGCTGCAGCCCATCTCAACACCCTCATTTTCAGGGTGCAGAAGCTCAGTTAAGAAGGTTTCATCCATTGCTTTGAAGTAATCGGATTTTTTGATGTCCTTTATCAACATAAAACCATCTCTCCTTTTTTTATAGAATAAGAAATCCTTAATAAAATATTTTAATCAAAATTGATGAGATACATTTAAAATTTATTATGATAAGATTATTATTAAAATTAATGGATTAAATAGATTCAGATAACTCAAAAATAAAAAATTAAGGTTTTAAAAACCTTCAATGAATTCAGTTAAGTGCGATAGGTCCTTTACCTTCTCCTTCTTCACCGTAGAGAATGTCTCCAATCTGTTTGAGCTGATCCATTCCCTTAACTTCATGGCTCATGAGCGGTATTTCAGCTATGACCTGGTCACCGAATTTTTCCTGAATGGTTTTAAGGCGCTGTTCCTGGATCTGCCTTCTGGCTTTACAGAAGTCGCAGTCAGCTTCCTCAGGCTGGATCTGGTTGACTATAACCCCATCGGTGTTGATGTTGAACTTGTGCAGTGCTTCAACAGCCCTTTCAGATTCGTAGATGGACATTTCCTCAGGTATGACAACTGTTTTGAAGGTTGTTCTATCAGGGTCTGCCATAATACCCCTTGCTTCCCTGATCTGTTTTTTGGTTGCTTCAAGGTCTTCCATTGCTTTGTCCTCTTCGTCCTCATCACCCATGAATGGCATGATGTTTTTGAAGGCCTTTGCCATACTTCCAATCTGTCTTCGAACCTTTATCATCTTTCCAACCCATGAATCCATCATTTCAGGGAATGAAAGGAACCTCAGGGTGTGTCCTGTTGGTGCAGTGTCGAATATGACCATGTCGTACTCATCTGTCATCATGTACTGGAGGAACTTGTCGAATGCAGCTGCTTCATCTATTCCAGGGGACATTGAAGCCATATCCATCTGGTCCTGCATCATGCCCATGTCCATTCCAGGGTTTAGTGACTGCTGTTCCTTCATCTTTGCCTGGTAATCCTGCATAGCAATTTCAGGGTCTATCTCCAATGCTTCAAGGTTTTCAGCTATTGGTGTTGGGTTGTGACCGATATTCTTCTCGAATGAGTCTGAGAGAGAGTGGGCAGGGTCTGTAGAAATGATAAGAGTTTTCTGTCCCTGCTTTGCACACCAGAGTGCTGTTGCTGCGGATACGGTTGTTTTACCGACTCCACCTTTACCACCTATGAATACAAATGTTGTTTTTCCTTTATTGAACTTGAAAAGGTCTTTAAATGCCATTTTATGCCCTCCATTCTTTGTATCAAGCTATAAGCTTAAAATCAATCTAACACTTTTCATGCATTGATACGTTACATTCATTTATACGTTATCCTATGTAGATCGATGCATGCTTATAAAAATTGTGCAAATGAATATTATTCAAAAGATATATAACTAGAGATCGTTTAAAAGCAGGATTCAAAAAAAAATTTCCATGGAACTATAAAAAAAATTTATAGATATTTAAAAGTTTTTAACTGCACGAAAAGTTAAAAAAAACTTTGACTGGTCTAATTAAAATTCCTGCAGATATGACATGGAATAATTTAAGAAAGAGTGGTAGATATGCACGGAGAAAACAGGACTATCCCACCTATAGATGAAAAAAAGACCGCAGAACTAATTTGTAACTTCTTAAAAGACAATCTGAATCAATCAAAAACAGAAGGAGCTGTTATAGGTTTAAGCGGGGGTTTGGATTCATCAACAACAGCTTACCTCTGTGCCAGAGCATTTGGAAAGGATAAGATCCTTGGAATTATAATGCCAAGTGAAACAACATCCAGAGAAGATGTTCAGGATGCAGTGAAAGTTGCTGAGTCCCTGGGGATAGAGTACGAAACAGTGGAAGTTGATGGCTTAATAGAACCCTTCAAGGATCTGTGCAGTCATTCAGATGAGGGTTACAACACCGTACTTGCAGGTGCAAACCTGAAGGCAAGGATACGGATGATGATTCTTTACTACCATGCAAATGCAATGAAAAGACTCGTTGTTGGAACAGGAAACAGAACAGAGCTTCTTGTGGGATACTTCACCAAGTACGGTGATGGTGGGGTGGATATTCTTCCAATAGGTGACCTCTACAAAAACCATGTTCGTGCACTGGCATCGTACCTCCAGGTTCCAGTTGAAATCATAGAAAAAGCCCCAACAGCAGGACTCTGGGCTGGGCAGACTGATGAAGATGAACTGGGCATGAAGTACGAGACTCTGGACAGGCTTCTTTACCTGATGGTTGATAAGAAACTGGGAGATCAGGAAGTTGCATATGAACTTAAAATTCCACTTGAAGAAGTTTTAAGGATAAAGAGAATGGTGAGATCTGCAGAACACAAGCTAAAACCTGCACCAATTGCAGCGGTAAGATGAAACTTTACCTAGGTTCCTATTGTTCATTGAATGGATTAAGAGGATTAAAATGTATTCCTTTGTATATATAACAACTTCAGGAGTTTCAGAATCAAAGAAAATAGCTAAAGTTCTTTTGAAGGAAAAATTAGTTGCATGTACAAATATCATTCCGAGGATAGAGTCCATGTACCTCTGGAAGGGAGAAATAGAAGAAGATTCAGAGTCACTTTTAATTGCAAAAACCCTTTCAAACAAGGTTCAGGATGTTATAAAGCGGGTTAAAGAAATTCACAGCTACGAAATACCATGCATGCTTCAGATAGAAATAAAAAATGGTTCTGAAGATTATTTGAAATGGTTGAAAAGGGAAATTCTTGATAAATAGATTAAAATAAATTAAAACTTCTTAAGCACTGAATATAAGGATATTTAAAGAATATTAAATGTTTCAAACTTATTTAAATTCACAAAAATTATTTATAATTCATTTTGGCGGTGATCAGTTGACAAAGATTGAAATTGAAGAGAAATGGCAGAAGAAATGGCAGGAATCAAAATTATTCGAATCCAACCCCAGCGAAAAGGAGAAAATATTCCTAACGGTGGCATATCCATACCCCAGCGGTGCAATGCACGTTGGACATGGAAGAACCTACACAGTACCTGATGTTTACGCCAGATTCAAAAGAATGCAGGGTTACAACGTACTTTTTCCAATGGCATGGCACGTTACAGGTGCACCTGTCATAGGAATTGCAAAGAGGATCAAGAGACAGGATCCATGGACACTTGATATTTACAAAAACGTTCATAAAGTCCCTGAAGATGAACTTCAAAAGTTCATAGACCCTCAGTACATAGTGAAGTACTTCAGCAGTGAGTACCATGATGTTATGAACCGCATGGGCTACTCAATTGACTGGAGGAGGGAGTTCAGGACCATAGATCCTCACTACCAGAAGTTCATTGAATGGCAATTCAGAAAACTCAAGGAAAAAGACCTTGTGAGGATAGGAGAACATCCTGTTAAGTACTGTCCAGAATGTCAGAACCCTGTGGGCGATCACGACCTTCTGGAAGGTGAAGGTGTTGGAATAAACGAATTAACCCTTATAAAATTCCAGATTGGTGATGATTACCTCGTGGCAGCCACTTTCCGTCCTGAAACCCTTTTTGGAGCCACAAACCTATGGCTTAACCCTGAATCAGAGTACGTAAGGATAAAGGTGGATGATGAAACCTGGATCGTGAGCAGACAGTCCTACGACAACATAATCAACCAGAAAAAGCATTTAACAATAATAGATGATGTTGATGCCCCTGGAATGATTGGTAAGTACGTTAAAAACCCATTAACGGGTGATGAACATATAATACTGCCTGCATCCTTTGTTGATCCAGAGTATGCAACAGGTGTTGTTTACTCGGTGCCGGGGCATGCTCCCGCAGATTACATAGCCCTCATGGACCTTAAAAATGACACAGAACAGCTTGAGAAGTACGGTATAACTGAAGAAGTTCAGGGAATGCAGCCTGTTGGTATAATAAAACTCAAGGGCTTTGGGGAGATACCTGCACAGGAAATGATCCAGAAGTTTGGGGTTGAAAACCAGAACCATCCCAACCTCAAAGATGCTACAAACGAGATATACAAACTCGAACATGCAAAGGGAGTAATGGCTGAAAAAACTGGTGAATATAAGGGACTTTCAGTATCTCAAGCAAGGGATAAAATCATAGAAATCCTTGTGAACGATAAAAAAGGAGACATAATGTATGAATTCTCTGAAAGACCTGTTATATGTAGGTGTGGAACTAAATGTGTTGTTAAAATACTTGACGATCAGTGGTTCTTGAAGTACTCCAATGAAAACTGGAAGGAAGCCACCTACAAATGTCTTGAAGGCATGAACATTGTTCCAGAGGAAGTGCGTTCAAACTTCAATTACTACATTGGATGGCTCCAGGACTGGGCATGTTCAAGAAGGTTAGGCCTTGGAACAAAGCTTCCATGGAACAAAAACTGGATAATAGAACCTTTAAGCGATTCAACCATTTACATGGCCTATTACACCATTGCAAAGTACATGAAGGACATTGACCCTGAGGATCTCAACGACCAGTTCTTTGATGAGGTATTCTTAGGCATCAAATCCAGTGAAAATGGATATGGAAATATAACTGAAAATATGCTTGAAGATATAAGAAGTGAGTTTGGTTACTGGTATCCCCTTAACTGGAGGCTTTCAGCTAAGGATCTGGTTGGAAACCACCTTTCCTTCCACATGTTCCACCATTCAGCAATCTTTCCAGAGGAAAAATGGCCCCAGGGAATAGTTGTATTTGGAATGGGACTTCTTGAAGGCCATAAAATGTCATCATCCAAGGGAAACATCATCATGCTGGAAGACGCCATAGAAACCTACGGATCCGATGTTGTAAGGCTCTTTTTAATGTCCTCTGCTGAACCATGGCAGGACTTCGACTGGAGGGAGACAGAGGTTAAAGGAATAAGCAAACGCCTTGACTGGTTCGTGGAATTTTCAGATCGTGTTGAGGAGATATACGGCTCTAAAATAAATCTCAATGATCATGAATCAGTTCCTGAAGTTGAGAAACCTGTAAACCTCTGGCTGCTCAGCCAGGTTAACATGAGAATAAGGGATGCAACTACAGCCCTTGAAGGGTTCCAAACAAGAAAAGCCCTCCAGGAATCACTGTTCCTCTTCAAAAAGGATATAGACCACTACTTCCACAGGGTACAGCATGAACTGGGCGATGAAACTGCAAGGGAGGAGATAAGCAGGGTTCTTGCATATGTGCTTGGAGTGTGGATACGTTTAATGGTTCCATTCGTGCCTCATGCCTGTGAAGAGCTCTGGAAAAATCATCAGGGTGAAGGATTTGCATCAGAAGCAGAATGGCCGGAATACCGCGAGGAAGTCATTGATGAAAAGGTGCAGAAGGCTGAAGAAATCGTTCAAAGCCTTGCAAATGATATCAATGAAATAAAAAAGATAATAGATGTGAAACCAACAAAGATACATGTTTATGTTGCTCCAGACTGGAAGTGGAGGATCTTTGATATTGCCAAGGAAGTTGGAAAACCAGATATTGGCAGGATAATGGGACAGGCATCAAAACAGAACATCCATGATGATAAAAAGGAAATTGCAATGTTTGCAAAGAAAATAGCCCGCGATATGACCCGTATAAAGTACGCTGGTCAGATAGACGAGTACTCCATAATCAAGGACGCAACTGAATACCTCAGAGGGGAAGTCGATGCAGAGGTCATTGTGTATGATGAACCAACGTACGACCCTGAAGGCAAATCAAAGAATGCATCGCCGTATAAACCAGCTATATACATTGAATAAGTAGTTTTGATGTGCCAAAACATCAATTCAACTTCTTTTTTTATTTAAATGTTTTTAAGTATTTAAATCTGCTAAATTTTAGTTGATATCATTTCTTTTAAAAGAGCCGCCCCTTCATTAAACAATTCTTTTGATAATAATTTGGCATAGATTTGGGTGTAAATCTGGAAAAAGTATTATAACACACCTTCCACAATGTTTTAACATAGATTTTAAGGAAGTGAAAAAGATGGTTAAAGAAATGATTCAATGGAGACCTATTATAATCGGAACAGCCATTGCTGTAATACTCTACTTCGTATCATACTTCATAGCTGGCGTGAACTTAATGTTCCCCCTTCTGATGTTGGGAGGAATGCTTGTGGGTTACATGGTCGGTGGAGACACCAAGAATGGGGCGTTCAATGGTACCATCATGGGAGTGGTGACAGGCATCATAAATCTGATCCTACTTGTGGTGATGATCATGATTCAGGGTGCAAGCACAGCCCTTATAAGTGCATTGGCTGTAACACTTATCATATACTTGGTGATGCAGATAATTCTTGCAGCAGCAGGTGGAGCCTTTGGATCAATGGTGAGAACAGAATCAGAAATCGACAGATCTTCTGCAGAGGAATCTGAATAAAAACGAAGATTTAAGGATTTGTAAATTCATCTCACGATGGGTTTATGAAACCCCCTTTTTCCTAAAACCTTTTTATATACTTTTTTTATCAAAACAACTTCCATCAAAAAAAATCAGCTAATTATCCCATTTTTCTATTATCTACTTTATTATCCAAATATTCTAAAACAAGATTAATAGGGTTATAAGTGTGGATGATATTAAACGGATTTAATGAAGTTTTTCAGCACACCAATACCTTCAACCTCTACCTCAACAGTGTCTCCTATTTGCATGGGCCCCACGCCTGGAGCAGTTCCCGTACCAATCACATCACCGGGATTAAGGGTCATAACATGGGATATGAACTCAACCAGTTCGTACACATTGAATATCATGTTTTTTGTGTTTGAATCCTGCTTCAAATCGTTGTTGAGCCTTAGGGATATGTGCTGGTCCACGGGGTTGAGTTCAGTTTCAATACATGGTCCTATTGGTGCGAAGGTGTCGAAGCCTTTGGCCCTGGTCCACTGAACATCCTTGCGCTGTTTGTCACGTGCAGTTACATCATTCAAAATTGTGTAACCTCCTATAAAATCAGGCGCATCCCCTTTATCAACATTATGGGCTTCTTTTTTGATCACTATTCCCAGTTCTGCCTCGTAATCAACTTGTGTTGAACATGGGGGGTATCTGACATCATCAAGATGTCCAGTAACTGCAGTTGAGGGTTTTATGAATATCACAGGTTCTTCTGGAAGTTCCATGTCCAGTTCCCTTGCATGATCTTTGTAGTTCAGTCCAACGCAGACAACCTTTGAGGGAGATACTGGGGGTAGCACATCCACATCACTGAGATTGTAAGAATTTTCTGTCTTAAATTCGTTGATATCTGAAGCATTAAGGGCATCAACCATTGAACAGTTGAGTTCTGTTATTTCATCCTCATTTAGAAGTCCTGTTTTTTCAACACCATCTGTTCTGAATCTTAATAGTTTCATTTTAACACCTAAAGCTGATCTTTATAAAATTTTAGAATGAACTGCATTTGCATTTTATAATTAAAACCTAAATTTTTATAAAAAAATTAAAAAATAATAATTTAAGAGAGTTCTATGAAGTTTTGAAGGTTTTTTTGGGAATTTATTTTTTAATCTTTTTTTTAGTGGAGTTTTTGGTCAACCTTTTTTTTAAAAGGTTGTTTTGAAGGTTTTTTTGGGAATTTGTCTTTTAATCTTTTTTTTTAGTGGAGTTTTTGGTCAACCTTTTTTTTTAAAAGGTTGGTTAGATGATCCTCTCTATTGGCACAACCAGTATGTCCCGTGCACCTATCTTTTTGAGTTCGTTAACAAGGTTGAAAACATCCTTTTCGTCCACAACTGCATGAACAGCCATAACTCCCTTATTTGAAAGTACGTTGGATACTGTTGGACCTGTAAGTCCGGGCATGGCCATTTTCACATCTTCAAGGAACTCCTCTGCAACGTTCATCATCACCAGCTTCTTACCTTCAGCGTCCAGAACACCTTTTATACCTGTTCTTATGGCATCAACCTTCTCGTTCTTTTCCTTGAAACTCCTTTTATTGGCAATGAGTTTTATGGAGCTTTCAATTATGGTTCCTATTATCTTGAGGTGGTTCATTTTAAGGGTTGTACCTGTACTTGTGAGGTCTGATATGATGTCTGCAACACCGATAAATGGTGCAATTTCAGTTGAACCGCTCAACTCCACGATCTTAGCATTAATTCCCCTGCCATTGAGGAATTTCTCTGTTAAATGTGGAAACTCAGTTGCAACAACTGCTCCGTCCTTTATATCAGATATGCTCTCAATTGAAGAGTCTTCTGGAACTGCAAGAACGAGTTTGGCACTTCCAAAGTTCAGATCCTCCAGTATCTCCACGTCTGCTTCATTCTCCTCGATAAGATCCATACCAGTTATTCCAAGGTCTGCAGCTCCATCAGCAACAAATTCCGGGATGTCCGCTGCCCGTGTGAACATCACACTTATCTCTTCATCGTAGGTCTCTGAGAAGAGCTTCCTGTTAGCTGTGTCTTTCACACCAATACCTGCCTTACCCAGAAGCTGGACAGATGGGTTGCTGATCCTGCCCTTTGATGGTAGGGCTATTCTTATTTGCATTTAAATCCTCCTGAAGTAAAATATTTAAATAAAAACATTTTAAAAGCATGAAAAGTTTGCTCAAATCAATGAACTTCAAATTTTCCTATTTCATTCATAAAGTTTTGTATCTTAATTAATTGAATCCACAATTTGGTAACATAATAGAGTTAGGAATGGTAGATATTTATGTTCTTCCATTAAACTATAAAGAGTTTAAAATTTCATTAATAATTTCATGATAGGGGAGTTGCAAGTGGAAACAAAAACCATTCTCATAAAAAACGCCATAATAATTGGTGATGAAATAAAAAAAGGTTCACTGATCACGGATAATGATAAAATCGCTGAAATAGATTATTCAAACTCAAAGTTAGGTTCAAATGATGCTGATGAAGTGATAGATGCTGAGGGAAAGGTTTTGTCACCAGGACTTGTGAACACCCACACCCACCTTTCAATGTCCCTCATGAGGGGCCTTGCAGATGATATGCTCCTTGACACATGGCTAAACGATCATATATGGCCAGTTGAGGCCAACCTCCAGGGTGAACACTGCCAAGCCGGTGCAATGCTCGCCTGTGCTGAGATGATAAAATCTGGAACAACCTGTTTCAACGACATGTACTTCTTCATGGACCACGTTGCAGATGCAGTTGATAAAGCAGGGATGAGGGGAACGCTCTCCCATGGGATGATAGACCTTGGAGATGGAGATAAAAGGAAGGCAGAGTTTAAGGAAACCCAGAGGATAATAGATAAATGCCACAACACTGCAGACGGCAGGATAAAAGTGGCATTCGGACCCCACTCTCCCTACACATGTTCCATGGAACTTCTTGAAGGTGTGAGAAAACAGGCAGATAAGCAGGGCCTCAGGATCCATATTCACGTTTCTGAAACCAAGAAAGAAGTGGAAGATGTCATGGAGGCCAATGGGAAAAGACCCTTTGAGTACCTGGATGAAATCGGGATTTTAGGGCCTGATGTCCTTGCAGCCCATGCAGTCTGGCTTGACGAGGGCGAGATGGACATCATAAAGGAGAGAGGTGTTAAACTGTCCCACAACCCTGCAAGCAACATGAAACTGGCATCAGGAGTTTCTCCTGTCTCAAAACTGCTTGAAAATGGGGTTTGCATGTCTCTGGGCACGGATGGGGCTGCATCCAACAACAACCTGGACCTCCTTGAGGAGATGAAAATCACAGCCCTTCTGCAGAAGGTCACAACCCTTGATCCAACTGTAATGCCTGCAAAATCAGTTTTTGACATGGCAACAATTGGGGGTGCAGCTGCACTGGGACTTGAAGATGAAATTGGAACCATTGAGGTTGGTAAAAAGGCAGATATCATTCTGGTGGATATGAAATCCTCCAGTTTAACCCCGCTGAGAAATCCAGTATCTCACCTTGTTTACTCTGCAAACGGTGCAGATGTTGACACAGTCATCTGCAATGGAGAGATGCTAATGAAAAACAGGGAACTTCTCACCATAGATGAGGCAGAAGTGATTTCAATGGCTGAGGAAGCATCTGAAGACCTTTTATCGAAACTCTGAGTTTCATCAACATCTGAAAGTTGAATTTTAACTAAAAAATAGGATCAGGAGAATAAGGATTCATGGATCATCCAAACAATTTAATACTGTTCGATATAGACAAAACACTTCTTGTAGGCTCTCATTTCCATTACATGGCCATGAAACATGCTGTACTTGATGTTTATGGGATAGAAAACCCAAAATCAGTTGAAAACCTTCAGGGAATGACTGACCTTCAGATACTCTGCAACATACTTTCACAGGAAGATCTGGACAGGGGAATAATAAAAGCAGGTATCAATGAATGTATGGATAAAATGGCATCATACTTCCAGGACAATCTGTTTAAAGAGAATCTCATACCTCTGGCTGGGGCAAAAAATGTCCTTGAAAACCTTAAAATGATGGGTATACCAACTGGACTTGTTACAGGTAACATGGAACCCATTGCATGGCTTAAACTGGGTAAGGTCGGTCTCAGGGAATACTTCAAATTCGGTGGTTTTGGTAACGAGGCTGCTCAGAGGAATGTGGTTGTAAAACTCGCCCTTCAACGTGCTGATGATATATACGGAGTTTTTGACAGGAAAAATGTGTTTGTTGTTGGTGACACTCCCCGTGACATACTTGCAGGCCAGAAATCCGGCGTTAGAACCGTGGGGGTGGCAACTGGTGATTTCACAGTGGATGAACTGGAGTCTGCAGGGGCAGATTTTGTGCTTGAAGATCTTGAGGATACAGGGGGAATCTTGAAGATAGCTTCGGAAAGTGGAATAGATGTGAATCCAGACTATTATCCTGTGCAGCATTGAGGGTCAGTAAAATAATAGGAACAGGGATATAGAACAGTTATAATCTTCAAATTTTTCAAAAATAATCTTTTATTTCTTATTTTTTTAAATAATATCATAGCGTCCTTATTTTCACATTTATTAATTTTTTAACCCCTAAAATAACTTTTCATTGGTTATAAACTGCTTATAAAACCTGTAAGTTACAAGCAATGCCATGAAACTGTCCAGAGCATCTCCACCAGAATTTTCCTTCATTTTGGCAATAAATGATTTATCAACCTTCAAATCAACACCATCAACGGATTTTGAAGTTACCTCATCAACAATTAATTCCCGATTTTGACTTTTTGTTGATTTATTGTGTCCGGTTCCTTTATATGGGATGTAAAGATCCCTTTCCTTCAAAATTAGTCCGGGATAAACCTCCAAAATCCAGGGTCTTTCAGTGAGGGCTTTTGTGTAGGGTACTATTGATGCAGAGTCCATGAGGGGTGACAGAATATCCCTCATGCCGTGGTAAGTTTGTTTGTATATCCAGAGGTTGTAGGGTGAAAGTGGCGCTCCCATATCCAACTCAACCTTTCTACGTTTTTCACGGCCTCCAGTCATTTTTAGGCAGTGTGCCCTGAAATCTTCGGCATTTAGGAAATTTCTGCGGATGCTGCAGATGAAATCTTTCCAAGTGGCCCCGGCCCGGCACTCTTCTGGTAAATTGAATGAAAAATCCATACCAAAAACTCCAGAGGGGTTTTCAAGTACCAAATCTCGGATTTTCGTGTAGTAATCTTCTTTGGATATTAAACTTCCCCAGAGTGCCTTTGCACTTTCTGTGTACTCAAGAACAATTTCATCCTTCTTCAAATGCCCCTTGGATATCCATATCTTTTCTCCAGGATCTGCAGCTGCACTGAAGTCCAGACCGAAGATTTCATGTTTCATACCATCACCTGATCATAAGTTTAGAACTTAATCTTTAGAAGAGCCCAGATTTCATTGAAGATCTTGTGAAGGTATCTAAAACCTTTTTTTCATTTAAGATTTGAAGATATCTGAACCTTCTCATTATTTGGATTATTATTTTATTGAATGAAGTACAATAAATTATAAAGGAAGTTTGTTGTTCATGTTCTTTGTAAATCAGGACGGTGGTTTATATGGTACAGTACTTTCGGGAAGAAATTGAAACCATGTCGAGGGATGAACTGGATTCCCTTGTGGATGAAAGGATACATTACACAGTTAAATATGCCTACGAGAATTCTTCATTCTACAGGAAGTGGTTCCATAAAAATGATGTGAACCCACAGGATGTAAGGAGCCACGAAGATCTTAGGGAACTACCCATAATATCTGGTAAAACTGTCAGGGAGAGACAGCCCCCTGAAACAGATGAATTTGAATTCAAATCCACTAATTGGGAGGATGTGTTTACCATCCATGAGACCAGTGGAACCAGTGGAACCCCAAAATCTTTTTTTCTAACATGGGATGACTGGAACCGTTACGCAGAGAAGTACGCCCGTGCATTTGTTTCCCAGAACTTCACATCTGGTGACAGGGTTGTGGTCTGTGCATCCTATGGAATGAATGTAGGGGCCAACACCATGACACTTGCAGCCCAGAAAATAGGTATGACAATAATACCTGAGGGAAAATGCACATTTCCAGTGCGCATAATGAAGAACTACGAACCAACTGGAGTGGTTGCCAGTGTGTTCAAGCTCCTGAGACTTGCAAGCCGAATGGAGGAAGGGGGCATAGATCCTCAAGAATCAAGTATAAAAAGACTTATAGCTGGGGGTGAAAGCTTTTCAGAGGAGTCACGTGCCTACGTTGAGGAAGTGTGGGGTGTACCAGTTTACAACACCTATGGCAGTACAGAGGGAACCATGTGTGGGGAGTGCAGTAAAAAGACAGGCCTTCACGTACCTGAAGACCTTGTGCATCTGGACGTCTACGATCCCCATCTTGAAAACTTCGTGGATGATGGGGAATGTGGAAGGATAGTCCTTACAACACTTCTACCTCCTGGAGGAAAAACAGGAACCCTTCTTTTAAACTACGACACAGACGATACAACAGTGGTTGTTACCCGTGGGAAGTGTGACTGTGGAAGAACCCATATGCGTATTTTAAATCCTCAGAGGGAAGCTGAAACAGTTTGGGTTGCAGGTTCACCCTTCAACAGGGTTGATGTGGAGCAGGGGGTCTTCCAAAGGGATAACATGGAGTACCTGACAGGAGAGTACGAAGCTTTTCTGTACGGGGATGATGAGGAGGTTACAATGAGGGTCAGCATGGAGTGTAGGGATGTTGCAGACTGCAACAGGGACATGGTTGAGGACAAATTCCTGAAATCCTTCCTAAAATACAAACCCGGCCTACATGAGGCGCATGCAGATGGAAGTTTCAACATCATCTTCAACTTCACATCAGAGGAAGGTCTTGAATTTTACAAGGTAAGGGGAAGACCTAAACGTTTGGTGGACCGTCGCTGAAAGATTATGAAAGGAAAGTCATGACCAGAAAGAGTGCCCACCAAGGGACCAGTTCCATAAATATTTTTTATAAAAGGAGCATTTTTATAGATAAAAGTGGCTTGAATCCTATTTTTGAATAGTTTAATTACCTCTTACATTTTAGTTTTATATTACAAAAACAATTTATTAACTTTCTTTATGGGGAAGTTTCAGTGTTAATGGAAGTACTGGAATACTCGTTTCTGGGGACAATTCAACTGTTTCAGGAAACACCGTGAATAATAATGGGGATAACACAACGGTATATGCTAATTATGGATGTAATGACGATAGCGGCTCAGGAATAGGAGTTATAGGAGATAATGCCCGTGTCTATGAGAATATCTTGAACGGTAATGGTAACAACAAAACAATCTCCTACCTCTATGGTGGTGGTTTTGACAATAAAGGTGCAGGAGTAGTTGTAACGGGTAAGAATGCTAATGTTTCAGGAAACACAGCTATGGCAAACAGCAATGGAATATCACTTATAGGTGATAATGGAACTCTTACAGGTAATACTGCTGCTAATAATGTTGGCAATGGAATTAAGGTTACTGGAAAAAAACCAGTCATTACAAGTGATAATGTTATTCATGATAATGGTGGTCATGGGCTTTATGTGACTTCGGATAACATAAATCTTAGTGGATTTGATATCTACAACAATGGTCTCGATGGAATTTATGCACCTGGACAAAATGTGACTATCTCAAACAATAAAATAACCAATAATAGTGGCAATGGAATAACAGTACATTTATGGGTGAGTTGGGAGTTAGTGGAATGGAGTTTTTCACTGATATAGTTATGGAGATGGTATCTGTTCCTGCGGCATTGGATTATATTTCCACAATAAGTTCTGTTTATGGAGGAGATATAATGGTTAAACTTAACTCTCTAAATAATGATAATGGTATTGCAGTGAATGGTAACTATGCAACTGTTACGGCAAATTATGATGTAAATTATAATAGTGGTTATGGAATTTCAGTGAGTGGGTATTCTGAAAATGTTTCCCATAATATACTTACATTTAATGGTGGTGGAGTTGCGGTTCAAGGAAATAATAACCGACTGGACTATAATAGTGCTAATAACAACAATTGGGTTGGAATTTATGTAAATGGTATAGGGAATAATATCACTTATAGTCAATGTAATAACAACGGAGGGATTGGTATATATGTTTCTGGGGAAAATCATGTCCTTGGCAGCATATCAATTGATCATAATGCTTTAGATGGTATTGTAGCTCATGGAGATCTTTCAGCAGATATACTTAGCATGCTTAACCCTTTAGTTCGTTTCCCTTCAGTAGATAATATAATATTCGGCAATGAATTGAGCAATAATGGTGGAAATGGTATTTATTGTGATGGAAATCCAGTTATTAGTGAAAATATGGGTAGTGGATTATTTGGAACTTTAATAGCAGGTAATCCTTTAACTCTACTTTTACTACCAAATCCTGTAGAAGGTAATCTTGGTGCGGAATTACCTCCAATGCAATTAATAGCGATACCATCTGACATAAAGGATATAATACAATATGTTGTCGGAGCATTTAATGATGTGATACTATCGAGTATGGTCAGTAACGGTTAAATATCTGAGTAAGCTTTAGGCATTATGTTGTATTTACAAAACATTAGTGAGTTTATCTAGGAAATTTCTATTCTTACATGATGTTGCAAAAGAAATAACAGTCTTGTAATAATGGAACTAATATAATAAATGGGCGGTGCATTCAAATGGTTTCTAGTATAGAAATTAAAATAAGGAATGAATCTAAACGTAAAGGTTTAGATCCTGATGAAGTTCTGCAATTAATGGAGGTACCCTTTGAGTGGACTGGAGATAGTTATTTATTTGATTTTGGGTCCATGTCGGTTGAAAAGTTATCTGATTATATTGATTTCATATTTAGGAAGAGAGGTTACAGTTTAGGTGAAGGAACTCAAATAGATGGTGTTTATGTTAAGACGCGTTTTGGTGATTCGTTGGCTTATAAGCGTCTTCCAATTGAGTATAGGTATAAAGTTGGGATATACTTAAATGGGGAGAAAACGTGTTTAGAAATTTCCAGAGCGGTTCATGGAGGTTTAATGTCTGCAGACAAAAGAGTTTATGGAGAAAATTACCTTAACTCTGAATTAAATAAAATAGTTGATCAACTACAATTTTTAAAACCGTCAATTAAGGGTTATCTTGTTTGTAATAAATGTGGAGCATACTATGAAGTACATAAAGACGAGTCCCCCGAAGATTTCCCGGATGAATGTGAATGTGGTGGGAATTTTGAATATATTGCTATTCCAGATTTTCCGGATGAAAAAATTGTAGAAAGGAAAAAAACAGCCACTCCAACAGAATATCTGCGTACCCCTGCAGCCCTAATACTTGTAAGTTTAGCGTGTATTTTAAGTGTTGTGTACAATCCAAGTCAAATACTTACTTTAGGAATGGTTGGGTTAGCATTCAGCATGATTTTCGTTTTAATTCGTGTTAAAAGTCAAGAATTAGTATTAAATACAATTTCCAGGCGATTATTCTATTTTTTAACAGCAATTCTATTTTTTGCAGAAGGTTGGGGATTAGGTACTATGCCACTTCCAACTGATAATTACAACGCAAATATGATAATGACCTCTTTTTTCATGATTGTAGCTGTAATATTTGGTTTAGGTATGATTTTTAAGGTATTTAGTCCAGATAATCCTCGAAATTTCTTAGATCCGCCATTGTGATTGATTTAAATCGGAGTATTAGGTATTTATCTATCTAATAAAATATGCTGTTATACTTTATTGATGATTTAGCTAATAATTGTGGAAGTGTAATTGGGGAGATGGTAAAGTCCTGGTTGGGGTTTCTATTTTCAAACCTCAACTGGGCTGAGCATTTATTCAGTTATTGGTCTTACTCTACAGAAGTAATGCTGGAAAATCGCTTGATCTAGTTATACTTGCAAACTTAATAATAAGTATTTTAACTTTGATATTCCTTTTTATCATTGGCTCAATTGGAGGAATACTCGGCGCAGGAATAAGAAAAAAGCTCAACAGTTAAAAAAAGTTAAGTAGAATTCATTTTAAGCTGACAATAGTAGAGATTGGAAATATCATTGGGATAATTTAATCACTCTTTTAATGATAATTTCCATATTTATGCTCAATTTTCTATAGTTTTTTTTCTTTGAATAGCCTATACTAGTAACCTCCTATTTACTTGAATAGGGTTGTGATATTTATGGGAGTAGTTGTTATTGCATTAATATAATGTTGGGTATCTTATGTGATCTTGGAGGTTTTTAATAAAAATGATTTGATTATCTTTCTTATATACAGCAAGTTTGTATTTTTTCATGAAGAAATAAATTTTCTTTAGTATTGTACAGGTCAAAGTAAATTTGATAACTTCTACAAGAAATGAACAATCTTGAATAAAAAGATAAAAATAAAATAAAAAATTGATGAATTAATTTATGTAAGAAGTTCAAAGAAAAGTTTAGTTCCATAAAGAAATGAAAAAAATACATTTTTGCCTTGAAATTATATTAATTTCAAAAATAATAAATAAAAATGATAATTAGGGAGAAAACTCATGCTAAACGCTGAAACTTATACCACATCCAATAAAGGGATTAGTGGGAAGATAAGAACAAAATACGAGGATTTTTATGTGGAAGAAATACCTGAAAGCCTTCCAAGCGGCACAGGCCCCAACACATGGATATTCATAGATAAAATCGGTAGAAACACCCTGGACGTTGTTCTGGACATTGCAAGGGAACTGCATATAAATCGTAAGCGAACTGGATTTGCAGGTATGAAGGACAAAGCAGCCCACACAAGGCAGTGGCTCTGTGTGAGTAACGTGGAACCTGAGGAACTTCAAAATCTTGAAGAAAAGCTCAGAGGGGTTAAAATACTTAAAATAGTTCCTAACGAGAAGAAGTTAAGGATAGGACAGCTTGTTGGGAACAAGTTCAGAATTTTGATCAGGGAAACCGAGGATCCAGAGGCAGATGCTCAGACAGCCCTGGATATACTCTCTGAACTCAGTCTTAAGGGTGTTCCCAATTACTACGGCTGGCAGAGATTCGGTAAAAACCGTCCCAACACCCATAAAGTTGGAATGGAACTGGTGCACAACGATATCAAGGGTGCTGTGGACTCCTACATAGGAAACCCCTACCCTGATGAGGCTGATCATATTAAAACTCCAAGGGCTCTTTACGATGAAGGAAAGTTTCAGGAGGCCTATGAAAGCATGCCTGCAGGCATGAGGTACGAGAAGATGATGCTCAGGGAACTCATGAAACAGGGAAAGAAACGGGGAGAATTTGATGAAGAAGCCTATAAAATAGCACTTGAAAGCCTTCCCAAACCCCTTAAAAGAATGTTCGTACATGCCTACCAGTCCTACCTATTCAACAAGGCAGTCAGTGAAAGAGCAAAACTTGGAATAGACAGATACGTTGAAGGAGACATAATAATAGATGATGAGGAACATATAGTCCATGAATTCAACCCAGAAACCATAGATGCTGATATAAAAGAGTTCAAGGCTCATCCAACTTCTCCACTCTACGGTACCAAGGTTCCCCTGGCAGATGGTGAACTGGGTAAAATGGAAGAATCTGTGCTTGCAGAGGAAGGAATTGATCGAAGTGACTTTGAATGCCCAAAAACACCCCGACTTGGAAGTCATGGACTGCGCAGGGCAATGAGGTTTAAGATATGGGACACTTCAGCAACTGCAACTCCAGAAGGTGTTCTCGTGGAGTTTTCCATTCCAAAGGGATGTTATGCAACTGCAGTGCTCAGGGAAATTATGAAAGAAGATGTTTACTGAGTATTAATAAATTTTAATTTTCTTTTTTTTATTGTTAAAGGTTTAATTCATTGTTAAATGGTTTAAAATTAGTTTAAATCTACTATATTTCTTGATTCTAGGTTTTTTAATATATCCTAATTTGAACTGCTAAAATAAGTTAAATAGTGGAAAAAATCTCTTTTATTAGATGCATATCCTTTTAAATTCCACATCCATCTTCCTATCCTTGGAGTACTCAAATATGTGTCTGCAGTTACTGCAGCGGATGATGGTCAGTTTTCCAGATTCTAATGCAGACTCTAAAACATCCTCTGGAATACCCTCGGTTTTCTTTGGAACCTTCACTATGTCAATGTTTTTATCAGCACACCCGCATTCTGGGCATTTTTTGCAGTAATCTTCGGCTTTCATAATCTCACTCCCATGCTAGGTTTAGCAACAATTCGATAGTATGATTGTATACGAACTAATATATAAAGATTCTTGTTCGTAGATCTGCGAACATCTTAATGGGGGATGTAAAGAATTCCAAACTTCCAAAAATGCCATTATGAGCTCAATGAAAACGTGATATCATGGTCACGTTACCTTCCGCCACTGAATGAACTTCTGGAACTGTCTAAAACCAATCACAAACTGAAAGATGCTGAATGCAGTTAATAAACCTCCTACCTGTAAGTTTCCAAGACCTGCAAATAAGATTATGGTACCGTACACCACGAACATTACTCTGTGCACAACTTTGAAGGATACAATACCTGCAACCATCAATAAAACTCCCCAGAACTGATCCAGAAATCCCATGGAAATGATCTGAATCACGCCAATGAAGATAAGACCCTTTCCCCAGGATCTTATATCTCCCTTCATTTTTTCTCTCGCTTCTGCAGATTCCATTTCATGGAGTCCAGCTGAACCCTTTTCATGTACTGGTAGATGTGTGCCGCATCTGAAACAGAATCTGGAACTTCGGGGGTTTTTGGCCCCACAGCGTGTGCATAATGGATCTCCATTGACATATTCCAATTTTTCTGGATTCGATCTCTTTGCAGAAACTTTTTTTTGGTTTCCGTAGTACTTCAAACTACCTCCGCACCTGCAGTTTTCAAATTCTTCAGGAGATTCTCCCTCTTGAAGTTTGTAATAACCTCTGCAGTCATCACACACCAAATACTCTTCACCATCATTTATATGCATTTTACCACCACCAAACCTTGATTCAATAACTTCAGGTTACTGGAGGAATGACTTTTAATTGAAACTCCAGGCAATCCTCCAGAATGCCAACTCCCAGGCAATTACTGTAATGCACTATACTTATTTAAGAGTTTTTTTTATTAAGGTAATAAAAGTTTCCATGTAAAAGGTGAGTGTAGTGTGTATTAGGCACTGTTATTTAAGGAGGTTTAAAAAGAAGGATACAGGGATCTGTGGGCCAATTATATAATTGAACGAGGTTTAATAATTTAAAAATCTTTAAATGGAAGGTTATTAAATTGAGGGAGCATGGAAACTTTAATAAGAAAAAAATAGGGTTTAAAATATTAAAATAAAAATTAGAAAGGTTTTAAGGTTCAAAATAGGTTTTTAAAAATCTGTAATTAAATTTTGAACCTCTTTTTAAGTTCTTTTTTAGCTCTTTTTTCAACTTCTTTTCCGCCCTTATCTTTGGCCTGTTTTTCAAGTTCTTTGGTGGCTTTTTTAGCTACAGAGTCTAATAATCCCATTATAAACCCTCCAAGTTACGTTTATTCTTCTGCATATTTTTCAGGGTTTTCTTCGAAGGTTTTTTTACAGCCAGGAGCACAGAAGTAGTACTTCTTGCCCCTGTACTCGCTCACCCATTTGGCTGTTTTTTCATCCACATCCATCTTGCATATAGGATCCACTGCCATCCAACTCACCTCATCTTTTTTTTGTTACTATGTAACCTTGAATTTTATAATCTAAATTTTTTTATGGATTGAAACTACTTTATGATTTTTTCAGGTTTTTAACAGGAGGAAGGTATCCTTTGAGCATCAGTGAAAGGCTCACAACTGTAACTGAGCTTAAAGCCATTGCAAGACCTGCATACTCTGGCCTGAAGGTTATCCCAAATGCAGGGTAAAGTGCTCCTGCGGCCACAGGTATCAAAACAACGTTGTAGGCAAAGGCCCAGAAGAGATTCTGTTTTATCCGTCCCATGACCTTTCTGGATAACTGTACACCTGCAACAGAATCAAGGAGGTCATCCTTGATGAGCACTATGTCACCACTTTCTATTGCAATGTCTGTTCCACTTCCAATAGCTATACCAACGTCTGCCTGGGCAAGGGCGGGTGCATCGTTTATCCCATCACCTACAAATCCAACAACTTCTCCCTCATCCTGCAGTGACATGACCTGGGCTGCTTTGTCATGAGGCAGGACTTCTGCAATAACAACGTCAATTCCCACCTGTTTGGCAATGGCATTTGCAGTTCTATTGTTGTCCCCGGTTATCATGGCCACTTTAAGGCCCATTTTTTTGAGCTCCCCTATCGCAGCCACTGTGCCCCCCTTGAGTGTATCTGCAATACCAATTATGCCACTTATTTCATAGTTGATCCCAACTAAAACCGCAGTTTTTCCTTCATTTTCAATTTTGAGAATTTTAGCTTCAACTGCATCGTCCAGAGAGATATTCTGATCCCTGAAAAGGGCCCTGTTTCCTACAAAAACTTCCCGAACTTCAGTTTCATCATCAACCACAGCTTTTACACCCTTTCCACCAAAACTATCAAATTCTTTGGTTTTAAGGATATCCTGCCCATATTCACGGGCTTTTTTAACAACTGCATCTGCAAGGGGATGCTCAGAATTGTTTTCAATGCTTGCAGCTAACTGTAAAATGAAATCTTCATCCATTCCAATTCCCAGAATATCTGTAACCTCGGGTTTACCCTTGGTGAGGGTTCCTGTTTTATCGAAGAGTACGGTTGTAAGTTTTTCTGATACTTCAAGGGCTTCACCATTTTTTACGAGGATTCCAAGTTCAGCTCCCCTTCCAATACCAACCGTAACTGCTGTTGGTGTTGCAAGACCCAGGGCACATGGACAGGCCACAACAAGAATTGATATGAGAACTGTGAGTCCAAAGAGCAGTGTGCTTCCAAGGATAACGTACCAGAGTAGGAATGCAGCAACTGCAACTGTTAAGACCGTAGGTATGAAGTAGGTCACTGCACGGTCCGCTATTCTCTGTACAGGTGGTTTTGAACCCTGAGCCATTTCAACAAGCTTTATTATCTGTGAAAGTACAGTGTCCTTCCCTATCTTCAGTGCCCTGAACTTCAAAGCCCCGTTCTTGTTGATGGTTCCACCAACAACACTTGAACCCTCTTTTTTGAATACAGGCACAGGTTCTCCTGTTATTGCAGATTCATCAACGTAACTTTCACCTTCAACAACTTCACCGTCTGCAGGGATCTTTTCACCGGGTTTGACCACGACTATATCATTCACACCCACCTCATCTATGGGTATCTGAACCTCTTTTCCTTCCCTGATGATGGTGGCTGTTTTTGGTTGCATTCCAATGAGTTTCTTTATGGCTGTGGATGTGTTGCCCTTTGCACGGGTTTCAAGCCAGCGACCCAGCATCAAAAAAGCAGCAAGCATCAGAGCAGTTTCGTAGAACATGAATTCCGGTGTGAGTACTATGCTGAAGGTTCCAAGAATGCTTGAAATGAATGCAACCCCTATACCCATGGAGTACATGACATCCATGTCCAGATTCCTGTTACGCAGGGCCCTGTAAGCTGCTTGGAAAATTGGATAGCTCACGTAGATGAATGGAATTATTGAAACCAGGAGCATGAATTCAGGCATTGGAATTGGAAGCATTATGTTTGAATACATCAGTACCATTAAGGGAATGGAAACACCAAAACCAACAATTATACGGTTTCTTTTACCTTTAAGATCCTCTGTCCGTAATTTTTCCCCCAGATCCTCTGTTTCTTCCCCTTCAACTCCAAGGTACTCATAGCCGAGGTCATTTATTGCATCCTTCATATCTGAAACTTGAACCATTCTGGGATTGTAGGTAACGTAGGCCTTCTCAGATGCAAGGTTAACGTTCACACTGCTCACACCTGGGAGTTTGCCCAGGATGTCCTCTATGGCCTTAACGCACATTGCACAGCTCATACCGCCAACTTTGATAGTCACCCTTTCCTTAACAACCCCGTAGCCTGCCCCTTCAACTGCAGCTTCAAGCTGGCTGAGCCCTAGTTTTTCAGGGTCGTACTCAACTGTGGCCTCCTCTGTACCAAGGTTAACATGGGCCTCCCCAACACCCTCCATTTTTTCAAGGGATTTTTCAACGTTCAGGGCGCAGGAAGCACAACTCATTCCTGATATCTTAATATTGGCCTTTTTTTTAGCTTTTTTATCCATCTTCAGCATCTTCCTGAACTACTTCTGATCTAAGTTATCTTTAACAATTTCACCATTTTTAATAACCGTAACAATGTTTTCAGGATCTCCAAGTGCTTCGATATCAAGGAGGGGATCGATCCTGCTTATTACAATGTCTGCAAATTTGCCCTCCTCAACTGTACCCAGTTTATGGTCCCAGCCAAGGCATTCTGCTCCTCTTTTTGTCCCTGCAACTATTGCCTCCATTGGATCCATACCAATCTCACACAGAAGTGCCAGTTCCTTGAGGTTGGTTCCGTGTTCCACAACACCACAATCAGTTCCCATGGCAAGTGGGACACCTGCAGTGTAGGCCTTTTTAACATTTTCCTTCTGGATATCGAAGACCTTGAGGGCAGCTTCTGTTTCCCACTCCCTTGTTTTACCCTGTAGCGCTAGTTCTTTAAGGTTTTTGTTCACCATGAGGGTTGGAACCAGGAAGGTTCCCCCTTCAAGCATCATGTGGATTGATTCATCGTTGAGGTAAGTGCCGTGCTCAATGGAATGTATTCCCGCTTCAACAGCATTTTTAATCCCTTGAACTCCATGGGCATGGGCCATTACCTTAATATTATCTTTAAACTGGGCTTCTTCAACAACAACCTTCAATTCATCGGGTGTGAACTGTGCAGATTCAGGGCCGTCATTTACACTCATAACTCCACCTGTCACCATTACCTTAACAACTTCTGCACCTGCCCGAAGCACCTCACGGACCTTCTTCCTCACCTCTTCAGTACCATCACATATACTGTCAGGATAGCCAGGATATGAAACTTTAACGTCGTAACCTGATTTGAGCCAGAAATCGAAATGACCTCCGGTTATTGATAGTGGTGTGATGCATAGCTGAATCCTTGGACCCTTTATAATGCCTTTTTCAATGGCCATTTTGACTCCTGCATCTGCAAGTCCTGCATCACGCACAGATGTTACTCCAGCGTTGAGTGTGAGCCTTAAATTTTCAACCGCCCTGTAGAAGTAGAATGATAATGGATCGTAAATCGTGTCCTCCCTGTTGAAGCCGTTTGCCATCACATGGAGGTGGGTATCGATGAAACCTGGCATTATAAAACCTCCATATGCATCCACAACTCCGGTCCCCTTAGGAATTTTAACAGAGTTTTCAGGCCCCACTACCTGGATCATGTTGTCTTTTATCAATATGGCAGCATTTTCAATGGGATCTGCACCTGTTCCATCTATAAGGGTCCCGTTTTTTATGAGAGTCCAGGTCATTTTCATCATCTCTGTCTGATTATCATTAACTATTTGATGGTCCTTGTTTTGTAATGCTCAGGTAATCATTATATCCAAGAAATTATTTTGAATCTAATGTTATTATAGGCCTTTTAGTTTTTATCTATTACTAAAATTAGTAAAAAAAGTTTTAATTAAAGAAAAATAGGGCAGTAAATCATGATTTGGGCTGTTGAACTCCAAATATTTTTTTATTTTCCAATTCTAAATTATGTTGTTGTAACTAATTTTGTTTAAACATTAAAATGGCAAAAAAATTAAATAAATTGTAATGTTAAATAATATAAGTAAGCAGTGCATATTCCCAATTAACTCAAGTTAAGGTATGACTTTCACGGATGTATTTCATTCAAAAATTGTTAAAAATCTGAGGTGATCCTATGATAGACTGGGGTGCTGTAATTGTTGGATTTGTACTTTCAATAATTTTAGGGGCGATTTTTGGAGTTATAATACCCTTCTGGGGAGGTTTTATTGGACTGCTTCTGGCAGGTATGGTTGTGGGTTACATGGTTGGAGGGGATGCCGGCAATGGAATGGTCAACGGAGCAGTTTCAGGCGCATTTGGAGGAATAGTGCTATCATTTCTGCTTTTAATATTCGGTACATTAATTGCAGGTTTACTGGGATTTGCAGTGGCCACAATAACCTCATTTGTAATATTCATTGGACTTATAGGGGTAATAATCGTGATGGCAGTTGGTGGAGCTATTGGATCGGTTGTAAAGGGTGAAGATTGAATATATTCAGCACATCCCTATTTTTTAAAGGTTTTCCTTTTCCCTTTTCATTGATTTTTTTTGCATTGAACCATTTAATGGTATAAACCTCTTTATTTTCAAAATAAAAATGAGAAACACATATTAATCAGTGTTATAAATAGAAATTTGAATAATACACTTTTTCCATTGGAGGTAAAGTATGGAGAATGACACAGAAACGAAGTTTTGTTTTAATTGTGGTGAAGAAATAAGCAAACTGGCTGAAATATGTCCTAACTGTGGTGTTAGGCTTATGGAGCCAGAGAAGAACGTGATAGTCCCCCAGAAAAATGCAGCTTTGGCAGCTGTTCTGTCCTTCCTGGTTGTGGGTTTAGGTCAAATATACAATGGACAGGTCGGTAAGGGCATTCTTCTCTTGGTTGGGGCCATAATTTCAGGAATTTTAATGTTCATCGTTATTGGGGTTGTTACTTGGTTGATAATATGGATATATGCTATTTACGATGCTTATAATACTGCAAATAAGATTAACAGCGGTGACATGGTTGTTTAAGGTTAATCTTTAATTTCATTCTTCTTTTACAGAAATTCATAAATATCATGTTGTTTTTAAATATTCTAAAAGGAAGGTAAAAAACATGGTAAATCAAAAATCAATTATCATAGGATTCTTAGTTGCAGTAATATTATATTTCGTAATTGGATTCATTCTACCAGCTTACTCACTATACGCAGCAGTATTTTTAGCCGCACTACTTACAGGATACATGGCTACCACAGATTATATGAAGGGAGCTATTCATGGAAGTCTTGTAGGAATATTCACTGCAGTTTTCCTGATAATTATTTTAATGCTGAGGTCTGGAGCTGCAGAAAAGATAGCAGGTCTTTTAATAATCCTTGCAGTGGGTTACATAGGCATGTCAATTTTAATCGGAGCTCTTGGAGGATTTTTCGGCGCTTTAATTAAGCTTTACATGGGCGAATCATCTAAACCTGTAACTGAATCAAAGGACATCCCGAAGAAACCTGAAGTTAAGGAAGATGAAGACAAGGAATAACACACGAACAGATCCATGTAAAAGGTGATAAAATGACAGATTGGAAAGCTGTTGGATTGGGTGGACTTTTAAACGTTGTTTTGACAATAGTTTTGACAATTGCAATCTTCCCTCTCTTCTTTTTGGGGCCGATATTGGGAGGTTTCTTAACGGCCTACATGTCCCGTGGAGATGAAAAGGATGGAGCAGTTGACGGTGCACTTTCAGGAATTGTCGGTGGACTTATAATAGGCATACTATTTATTGCAGGTTTTGGAGTTTTAACTGCAGTCTTTGGGCTGATATTTTCAGAGTTGGGTCTTGCAGGAACCATAACCATGATCGTTGGAGTATTCTTCACCATCCTTGCAATTATTGTGGGTGCAGTTCTTGGAGCAATTGGAGGAGTTTTAGGATACATGGTTGCTCAAAATGAGGATCAAGTTATAAAAAACTAATCACTTTAATTTTTTTAAATTTAAACCTGCTTTTTTTTAAATTTTTTAATGATCCTTTCTTGAATGAGCTTCTTGGAAAAGGAGTAGAGAATGATTGTGTGGGGATATGTTCTAAGCAGGAATGCCCTGCTGAATCAACCATTCAGTATAGTTATGGTTCCTGAGTCTGCATCAACCTCAACCAATTCTCCATCCATTAATATATCAAGAACTGGTTCATCTGGTCTGTCAACCATGGGTATTCCTGCCATTATGGCTCCGGTGGCGATTATTGGTTCTGCTTCAAGTGCTATTATGGCCAGAGGTGCCGTGCCGTTTTTGGCCATCTGATATATCACGTAGGATCCAACTGTTGAACCCTTACCTGAAGGTATCACAAGTATCTTCCCGCTTATTTTTTTTCCATGAAGCTCATGCTTTGGATCCATCACATCACCAGTTTTAGGGTCAACACCACCAAGAAAACTTATAGGATCCTTTGTTATAATCACTTCGCCCTTTGCATGGCCTTTTGAGATTTTTCTGCTTTTAACTATTTTTGATTCCATGTTTAAACTTTCATCTGAATCCATAAAAAATTTTTGCAGTGTGGTATCAGTCATGATGAATGAAATATTTAAACTCAACACCAGAAAAACTGTTTTAAAAACATTAAAACTAAAAATCGCTTTAAAAAAATTTTAAAAAAAATATTTGGGCCTTAAATACCTTAAAAAAGTATTTAAACAGCTATAAGGTTTTATTTAAGCCCGTGTTTTTGGTATGGCAATTCATTCCAGTTCAAGTTTAACTGTACCGATCTTTGGTGCAAGATAGTTGTACAACACTGCCATGATTGCGTATACAATGAAAGTTATGACCAAGTTGAACACAACATTTATTAAAAGGCTTATAACCCCTGCTGCGGCTGATGAACCCGTTGCAATACTGCCAACTGTACTTAAGAGTTGGAATATAAAGTTAACAATGGCCATAACGATTGAAACTACCAATGCTAATTTTATTGGCGGAATTGAGTTTATACCATACAGTTTTCCCTTCAAAGCTTCAAACTCAAACTCTATACCTCCAATTTTAGGTGCAAGCAAGTTGTAGAATATCGCTGTCAGTGCAGTCATTATGAAACTGGCTACGAACATCATGATTGGAACTCCAATTACCAGGATCAGAAGTCCCACAATTCCCAAAGCACCAATTGAGCCAAGTCCAGGTATCACTGTTCCTTGATAAGTAGCTGCAATTGCTGCGCCCTGTAAACCTATCAGGAGTATTGGTCCAATTATCAGCATGGCTATGAAAACTATGGCTGTGCTGATCGCGGAAAGCATAAGTGCGAATGGAACAACAGGAACAGATACGATCTCCTTTAGATCTACAAGTTCCAGTTTGATTCCTCCAATCCTTGGAACGAACACGTTGTAAATGAGTGCTGTTAAGAATGACTGCGTAACAGTGAATACAAAGCTTCCAACAGGCAAGAGGATGATAACTGCCACACCAAGGCTTGCTATCACTCCTGATGTGATACCGAGGCTGCTTGGTAAAAATACTCCAACAACCCCGAAGATTATCACGATAAATATTGCATATATAAATGCCACCACAGCGGATATTGATGAATTCATCAAGGTGTATGGCACTATACGAATGGATTTAATCTCTTTAATATCTGACAAATCATTCACCTCCGAATTATATCTAAATAATCTCTAGAATACGTTATAATTAAATTTTACTATTTTATGCCCTTAAATCAGATAACTTTGGAAGTGGGGATGGTACTGTAAATATTGTTTTAAGAAGGGGATGGATATCAGAGTTAACAGTTAATTTCAGGGATGAATTCTCAAGGATCATATCAAATAATCTAAAAATAAAATAGGAAGGGTTTTAAACCCTATTTCAATTCAAGTTTAACTCTACCAATGTTTGGTGCCAGGAAGTTGTAGAGCAAGGTTACAACTGCAACCATTATGAAGTAAATAACGAAGTAAATCACAGTTGTAACCACGAGTGAAATCACCCCTTCAGCTGCATATCCTAACATGATCATTTTTACAAGGTTTAAAAGGCCTATAATGAATCCAAATATTGTAAAAATTATTGCTATGGCAACTGATGCTGGTACAACGGGTATGGATTTTATTTCGCTCATTGAAGTGATCTGGTTGAGTTCCAGTTTGATTCCTCCAACCTTTGGTATTAAGAGGTTGTAGAACAGTGCAAACAATGCATGAGCTATGAAACCCATTACAAATGCGATTATTGGTAATCCAACAATTAAGAAGAGGGCTCCAAAGGCTCCAAATGCACCTAAACTTGCAGTTACTCCTGAGGTCACGGTTTCATTGGCCACAAGAGGTATCATGGTACCCATAATTCCAGTTAAGGGAACCAGCACAGCAGCCAATAGAATTCCGATTATGAATGCCCATACAGCTTCAATAAATGCCATTATAAGGGAAAAAGGTACAACTGGTATGGATTTTACTTCATATCCTTCAAATCCCAGCTTTATACCGCCCACTCTCGGCGCGAGAATGTTGTAGAATAGAGCTGTAAGAAATGAAATTACTACTCCAAATAAGAAAGTGCCAATGGGGTAGATCACGATCATGGCAAGTCCAAGGGCCGTAACAACTCCAAATAATGTTCCTGATTGTGGTATAAATGCGCTGATACTTCCAAAGGTAATCACGAATATTATTGCAAATATAAGGGCCAGTATTGCTTGTATCGATGATGTCATCAATGTGAATGGAACGATATCCACGGATATTATCTCCTTTACATCCACCATATTTTTTTACCTCCCATGTTTTATTAAATTCATAATTCTTTATATTTTCAGTATCATATTAAATTTTCCTTTTAATCAGGGATTATATAAAGTAAAGGATAGTTTTTGGCATTCAATATGAAAAAATAAGATTTTTAAGAGTTGAAAATAATGAAATGAAAAAGGGTTCAAATCCATATTCAAAACCAAAATCCCATAGGGTGGATATTCCGGGTTTAGGAACATAAAAAGAGTGAACAATCACAGGTTAACAATTAATGACTTAAACTAGAAAGAAGGAATTAAAAACAATTGATTTAGAAAACTATGTAACTGGAATTATAATGGATAAAAAAAATTCACCAAGGAAGAGCAGATGCTCTGTTTAAGGTAAAACTATTTTTAATAAATTAAAAATTTAAAGGACTTATTGGTCCTAAAACCAGCCCTTTGATTCTTTTAAAACATTTTCAACTATCTGAACCGATGATCCAAGGTAGGTGTGGGGATCCATCATGGTGGAAATCTCCTCTTCACTCAGGTACTTCCTCACCTCATTGTTAGACGAAACAATTTCCTCTAAACCTGCATCCTTTGCGTATGCTTCAAGGGAACAGCTTCTAACAAGGGCATAAGCAGTTTGTTTTCCAGCACCTTTCCTTGTGAGTTCTGCCATGAACCTTTCAGCCATTACAAGTCCGTTTGTTATGTTAAGGTTCCGTTCTATGTTTTCAGGGTGGAAAACAAGGTTGTTGAAAAGTTTCAGTGAAAGTTTCAGTATGTAATCAGTTAACATGCAGGACTCTGGGAAGATTATTCTCTCACAGGAAGAATTTGTTAAGTCCCTTTCATGCCATAGTGGATTGTTCTGAAGTGCAGGTGCAACATAAGCCCTTATAACCCTTGAAATACCACAGATTCTCTCTGCAGTGATTGGGTTCATCTTGTGGGGCATGGTGCTTGATCCAACCTGTTTTTCAGGGTCAAAACTTTCACCAACTTCCTTGATCTCAGTTCTCTGAAGATTCCTTATCTCCAGGGCCATCTTCTCAAGGGTGCTTGCAGTGTTGGCAAGGCACATAATGAACTCTGCATGAACATCCCTCTGAACAACCTGGTTTGAAATTAAAACAGGCTTCAGGTTGAGTATCTCAGAAACTTTTTGGTTGATGATGAACCCATCTGTTCCAAGGGCTGCAGTTGTTCCAACAGCTCCTGTGAGCATACCCACGCAGATCCTGCCCCTGCACTCGTCCAGCCTTTCAACCTGTCTGTGGAGTTCATCTGCCCATATTGCAAATTTCATTCCGTAGGTTGTTGGAAGGGCGTGCTGACCATGGGTTCTTCCTATGCATACATTGGACTTGTTATCCTCTGCAAGTTTCAGAAGTGTCTGGGTCAATTCAATTATCCTTGACCTCAGTATGTCTATGGAGTCCCTGAAGAGCATGGACTGGGATGTGTCGATTATATCGTTGGATGTTGCGCCGAAGTGAACGTACTCTCCAGCATCTCCTTCACACACCTCTGCAAGTGCCTTAACAATGGAGGCAATGTCATGGTTGGTCTGCCTTTCAATTTCAGACACTCTTTCTGATTTAACATATTCTGTGCTTGCTTTACGATTTATTTCGTCTGCAGCTTCTTTTGGAATGAGATCAAGCTGTGATTCAGCTTTAGCAAGTGCAGCTTCAACTTCAAGCATTTTTTGGAGTTTGTTGTCTGCTTCCCAGACTTTTCTCATCTCTTCTGTTCCGTACCTGTATTCAATGGGATGGATAGCCATTTGTAATTCCTCTTTCAAAAATTTTATAAAAAAATTGTAGTGGTCTGGCCAGCAGGCTGATCTAAAAAAAGCTCAATCTGACCCTAATTAAATTAATACATAGCTTTTTGGGCTTTTAAAATATTTAGATTGATCTAAATTCGAATAAATCTAGATTCAAATAAAAAAATGTGGATTCCAGTTTAGGAGTAGGAGTACCTGAGTGCAATGCACAGTGCAGCCAGAACAAGGGTCATGATAACAACCTGTTCTGGTGTGAGTTTAGGTCCCCTTGTTTCCTCATCGAAGTACCTTACAAGACCGGCTCCGCTTGGTGGGAGAACTTTTTTATCTTTTTTAGCCATATACAATCACCGTAAAATTTTATCCATATTTCGTTTTTACAAACCTTTCATTCAATTTTTTCTGTTTTAAAATATTGGGTTCAAGCTTTATATATGCTTTTGATTATCAGCTTGGAAATAGGATAATATGGTAAAATATTCCCATGACCAGACACTGTTTAAAAAAAGGAATTAAAACCTATTTAATTGTTTTAAATTCCATTAAATAGAATATTAACTTTTCAAATAAGATAATTATTATTAATTTCTTTTAATAAATGATTTTAAATATTAATAACTTATATTTTAATTATTAAATTGTTTTATATATCCTAAATATAATTATAAGTATTTTCAGGGTTTAAAAATCTTTTTAGATTAATTTGCTTGTGGAATAAACAGACTTATAAATGATCTTGAACATAAAATAAAAGGTGCTTATCTGGTGCCAGACATGCATTTGTTACGTATTTTTTTATAAAATGACATGAATTAAAGGCAGCATATTTCAGGGGCGACTCAGGCACCAGGATAACCAGACACAGAGTATATACACAAGAGTCAGTTCTTCTGCTGCATTAAATTCAAGCCGTAAATGTGCTTGATGAACTCTAATGAAATTGAAAAACTACCAAATTGAATAATAATACTTAAAAAAATTATCAAGGGACTGTTATGGGATACTTTGAGAATTTGGAAGAAGAAACAAAGAAGCTTTACGATATAGCGAGAAAGGCAAGGCTTAAGGGTCATGATATTGAACTTGAACCTGAAATACCCCTTGCAAAGGACCTTGCAGAGAGGGTTGAGGGACTCGTTGGTCCGGTGGGTGTTGCAGCCAGAATAAAGGAACTTGAGAATGATATGTCCCGTGAAGAAGTTGCCTTCCAGATAGCCCGTGAGATCGTTACAACACCGGATGAAGAGGGTGAAGAAGACAGCCTTGAAGTTAAGGAACAAAAATCAGATCAGGCAACAAGAACCGCCCTTGCAATCCTCACTGAAGGTGTTGTTGCAGCACCACTGGAGGGCATATCACAGATCAGGATAAAAAAGAACTTTGATGATGGAAATTACCTTGCAGTGTACTTTGCAGGACCAATAAGAAGTGCAGGAGGAACTGCAGCTGCACTTGCAGTTTTAATAGGGGACTACATCCGAATTTCCCTGGGACTGGACGTTTTCAAACCCACTGAAACTGAGGTTGAACGGTACGTTGAAGAGGTTGAGCTCTACGAATCAGAGGTCACAAACCTCCAGTACTCACCAAAACCAGAAGAAACCCGTCTTGCAATAAACAACATTCCAGTTGAGGTCACAGGCGAACCAACAGACAAGATTGAAGTCTCAAACAGGGATCTGGAGCGTGTTGAAACCAACAACATACGAGGAGGAGCACTTCTGGCAATGGCAGAGGGGGTTATACAGAAGGCTCCTAAGGTCATGAAGTACGCCAGCAAACTCAATATTGATGGATGGAACTGGCTTGAAAAGTTTTCGAAGGCACCGGATTCCAAGGATGATGATGATTCAGGTAAGGTTGACGACAAGTACATGAGGGATATTATCGGTGGAAGGCCCGTACTCTCCTACCCCAAAGCAAAGGGAGGTTTCAGGTTAAGGTACGGCAGGTCCAGAAATACAGGACTTGCAGCCATGGGAGTACACCCATCCACAATGGAGATAGTTGAATTCCTGGCAGTCGGAACCCAGATGAAAATCGAAAGACCAGGTAAAGGAAACTGTGTGGTACCGTGCGACACCATAGAAGGTCCAATAGTCAAACTAAAAAACGGAAGTGTTGTAAGGGTTGAATCAGAGGCACAGGCCAAGAAAATCAAACATCAAGTTGAAGAGATCCTGTTTCTTGGGGACATGCTCGTTGCATTTGGTGAATTCCTTCGTAACAACCATGTACTGCTTCCTGCAGGATGGTGTGAAGAATGGTGGATTCAAACCATAGAAAAATCCCCTGCATACTCTGAAGAGGAAGCATTGAAGGATGGCATCGATCTTAAAACCCTTGAAACAGAAAATATAACTGCAGAAATGGCATTTGAACTCTCAAAAAGGTACAAAGTACCTTTACATCCAAGATACACCTACTTCTACCACGATGCAACCAAGGAAGACATAGATGAACTCATTGAATGGATGAATTCAGACTTGGTTGAAGCAGATTCAGATCTTGCTGATGGTCAGTTTGAGGGTCTGGTACTTGATATGAATCCTGGAAAAAGGATACTGGAAATTTTAGGTGTTCCCCATCTTGTTGAAGAGGGAAAGGTCATTGTGGACTGTGAAGATGCCTACGCACTCCTCCACACTCTCAGAGAACCACTTAATGTTTCTGAGGATACAACAACTCTTGAAGCTGTGAACAAGGTTTCAGAGGTTGAAATAATGGCCAAAGCCCCAACTTACATTGGGGGGAGGGTTGGAAGGCCGGAAAAATCCAAGGAAAGAATGATGAAACCTGCACCCCACTCTCTATTCCCAATCGGAACCAACGGTGGCAGCAGACGTAACATAATCGATGCAGCTAAGAAGGGAAGCATAACAGTTGATATTGCCCGGTGCAAATGTACTGAGTGCGGTGTTGGGTCCATGCAGGCCATATGTCCTGTTTGCGGTGCTAGAACAGAGCCCACAGGTTCAGGTAAGAAGAAAATAAACCTTTCAAACATCCTTAAAAAGGCATTTGAAAATGTTGGGATCAGGAAGATGGATGAGGTGAAGGGTGTGCAGGGAATGATATCCGAAGAAAAATTCCCAGAACCCCTTGAAAAGGGAATATTAAGGGCTAAAAATGGGGTTTATACCTTTAAAGATGCTACGATAAGACATGATTCAACTGACCTGCCCCTGACCCATTTCATTCCAAGAGAAATCGGTGTGAGCCATGAAAAACTCCTTGAAATGGGATACACACATGATGCCTATGGAGTAGAACTTAAAAATGATGAACAGATAGTGGAACTCAAGATCCAGGACGTTGTAATCTCAGATAACTGTGCAGAGTACCTCATAAGGGTTTCCCACTTTATAGATGACCTTCTTGAGGACTTCTATGGGCTTGAAAGATTTTACAACGTTGAGAAGAAGGAGGATCTCATCTCCCACCTCATTGTGGGCCTGGCACCTCACACCTCCGCAGGTGTTCTGGGACGGGTGGTTGGATTCACCAGGGCACTGTGCTGTTACGCCCATCCCTACTTCCACTCTGCCAAGAGGAGAAACTGTGACAGTGATGAGGATTCAGTGATGCTCCTCATGGACGCACTCCTCAACTTCTCAAAGGTGTACCTTCCAAGTACACGTGGAGGTAAAATGGATGCTCCTCTGGTTTTATCATCAAGAATAGACCCTGAAGAGATAGATGATGAGTCACACAACATAGATGTAATGCCCAGACTTCCAATAGAACTCTACGAGAAAACTTTGGAATTTGAAAAACCTTCTGATGTACTTGACCTTGTTGATAACGTGAAAAAGAGGATAGGAACCGATGATCAGTACCATGGACTCATGTTCTCCCACAACACTTCCAGCATACACAGTGGACCAAAACAGTGCCTTTACAAAAAGCTTCCAACCATGAAAGAGAAGGTTGAAGGTCAGATAACTCTTGCAGAGAGGATAAGGGCTGTTGATCAGAAGGGTGTTGTTGAGGGGGTTCTGACCTCCCACTTCTTACCAGATATGGCAGGAAATTTAAGGGCATTCTCAAGGCAAAAAGTCCGCTGCACCAAGTGCGGTAGAAAGTACCGGCGTATGCCCCTTTCAGGAGAGTGTACCTGCGGCAGTAATCTTATACTCAACATATCAAAGGGTTCTGTAATGAAATACCTTGAAATATCCAATGAATTATCAAAAAGGTATCCTATAGATCCCTATCTTGTTCAAAGAATAGGTTTGATCGAGTTCAGTATAAACTCACTCTTTGAAAGTGATAAATCTAAACAGAGTTCACTTGATGTGTTCTTATAACAAAAATTTTCAATAAAAAAAGCTAATTAAAAAACTTTAAGAACTTTAAGGTCTTAATTAATATAAGGTGTTTAAATGAGGGATGACTTAGAAATGAAGGATTCACGTGTTATTGCAGCACTTCCTACCAAGGCGCAAACATGTGTAATAAAAAACAACGGAATATTCGAAAGGTTCAGCCACGAGAAAATAGTTAGATCATGTCTCATGGTGGGTGCTCCCCTTTGGGCTTCTGAAAAAATTGCCTCATACGTTGCAAAAACAGCATACGATGGCATATCCACTGCAGAGATAAAGATACTGGTCTTCGACAATTTGAAGAGGGTAAATGAGGAGGTTGCAGATAAATATCTTGCAACGAACACTCTGCGTGTCAGGACATCCAGGGATACAATAGAACCCTTCGATCAAAAGAAGATAGAGAAAACTCTGATTGTGGAGACGGAGGCTTCAGGTGAACTGGCCAGAAAAATAGCCACACAAGTATGGAAAGAGCTTAAAAAACTGGATGTAGAATATTTAACCGCACCGATGATAAGGGAAATAGTGAACACAAAGCTCGTGGAAAACGGCCTTGAATCGCTACGTAAAAAATACACAAGACTTGGTATACCTGTTTACAACATCACAAACCTCATAAAGAACGGTTCCAGGGACAACGCAAACATGATACACAACCCTGAAACAGTTCACAAGTACGTTGCAGACGAAGCCCTCAAACAGTACGCACTTCTAAGTCTTCCAAACGAACTTGCAGATGCACACATGAGCGGGGACATACACATACACGACCTGGAGTTCTTCGCAGGAAGACCATTAAACTGTCTTCAGCACGATATTAGAACCTTCATAAGGTACGGATTAAGGGTTGACGGTACAGGAGACCACACCTCAGTTGCAGGACCTCCAAAACATATAGGAACCCTCATGAACCATACAGGGGAAATAATGCTGGCTGCACAGCAGAACATGAGTGGAGGTCAGTCAATGAGCCTGTGGAATGTCTTCGTGGCACCATTCGCCGCAGGACTTTCATACGATGAGATTAAACAGGCAGTTCAGATGCTCATCTACAACCTCAACATGGCCTACGCTGCAAGGGGCAGTCAGGTACCATTCACATCCATGAACCTGGAATTCACAGTTCCTGATTTCCTTAAAAATGAAACAGCCTACGGACCAGGGGGTAAGGTTGTAGGGGTTTACGGTGATTTTGAGAATGAAACAAGGGCACTTGGAAGGGCATTTACAGAGGAACTTCTAAAGGGAGATTCAGATGGAAAACCACATCTCTTCCCAAACACCATCTACGCCCTCAGGGACAAGGTTCTTAAGGGAGAATTTGAGGAAGACCTGCACCTCGTGCACGAACTCTCAGCCAAGTACGGAACAGCCTACTTCGCGAACATGCTCCCTGACTACAGGGGAGACATGGCCAACTACATGGGATGCAGAACCCAGCTGAACGATAACTGGACAGGAGACTGGGACAAGGACTGCCTGAGAACAGGAAACCTTGCATACGTCACACTGAACCTTCCAAGGATAGCCTACAACTCAGGGGATGATGATGACGTCTTTGAATACCTAGATTCTTATATGGGCCTTGCAGAACAGGTTTTAATGCTCAGGAGAAGACAGTCACTCCACTGCCTTGATGACTACAACCTTCTACCATTCTTGACCCAGGATGTGGATGGTGAAAGGTACTACAGGGTGGAGAATTCAACCATGTCCTTTGGATTTGTAGGACTCAACGAAATGCTCCTTGAACACTGCGGTAATGGAATAGAGGATGAAGATGCCAGAAACTTCGGATTGGACGTTATAAAATACATCAACAAACGTGCAGATGAACTTAAAAACGAAACAGGACTCAGATGGAGTGTTCTCCAGACACCTGCAGAGTCCACTGCCTACAGATTCGCAATGCTCGACAAGGAAAAATTCGGGGATAAAGCAATCACACAGGGAGATACGGGTGCATACTACTACACCAACTCATCCCACGTACCTGTGAATGCAGATGTCTTGCTTCCTGAGAAAATAAGGATTGAAGAGAAATTCCACCCACTAACGCTGGGAGGACACATATTCCACGCATTCATGGGAGAATCCTACGCAGACCCAGACTCACTCATGAGCCTCACCAACAAAATGGCTAAAAACTCCGACATAGGATTCTGGGCCTACAGCTCAGCAATGAGCTTCTGCATGAAATGCAAAAGCCTAATGAAAGGCCTTCAGGACCAGTGCGGAACCTGTGGGGAACAGAAAGAAGTTGAATGGTACGACAGAATAACCGGCTACGTTCAGCAGGTTGGAAGGTCCAAATCAGCTTCAGGCGGATGGAACCCTGGAAAGATGCAGGAATTAAGGGATAGGAAACGTTTCTGATTCCCTTTTTTATTAATTATTTTTTTATTTTTCATTAATTTTAATTTATTAAATACTAGTTTCGTTTTTTTTAGCAATGATTAAAACAAAAGAAGGATCTAAAAATGCCAAACCACCAAACCTTCCTGCAGGAAGCCCTGAAAGAAGCCAAAAAAAGCCTGAAAGAGGGTGGAATCCCCATAGGTGCAGTTCTCGTTGAAGATGGAAAGATCATCTCCAGGGGCCACAACCAGCTCATTCAGCACGGTTCCACAGTTCTCCACGGTGAAATGGACTGCATCGAGAATGCAGGCAGACTCAAAGGTGCAGATTACCGTAGATGCACACTCTACACAACCCTTTCGCCCTGTGAGATGTGTTCTGGCATGATAATCCTCTACAAAATCCCAATGGTTGTGATTGGAGAGAACGAAACTCTCAAAGGTCCCGAATCCCTTCTGAGGGAGAATGGTGTTGAGGTTTTGAACCTGAACCTTCCAGAGTGCAGGAAGCTCATGGAGGATTACATAGAAAACAATTCCAAGCTCTGGGATGAAGAGATGGAGAGGGTGGGGTACTGAAAGCCCAGTTTATTTTATAATTACCTCTAAAAATTGTTTTTTTTAAATTTCGTTTTTATTATGCTAAAATGTTCCATGTCCCACTTTATCATGCCAACACATTCTCTTTTTTCATTCTTTGTGTTTTGTGAATGGTTACTTTTTTTGTTTATAAACAATTTTAATGTTTATATTACGTTATCTTACTTATTTAATCTGTTTTTATGCAGGAATCTGGGGTTGTTTTTATATTTTGGCCAGTATATTATGTGACTGTTTAATTTGAAAGTATTACTGCCTAGGGCTTCTATATTTTTTGTGGATTGATTTTATTCGCGTTAATTGTCCGTATTTTGCGGATAAAATCCAAAGTTTTATTATTGTGAATGTATTATTCTGATTAGGATATAATATCCTGTTTATAACGAGCATGAAGGAGGTGAAAATATGCGAAAACAAATAAAGCCTAAAGCACAAGTTATGTTCATTTTACTCACCATTTTTGCTATCATGGTTTCAATATCTAGTGTCAGTGCAGCTTCGACGGTTTATGTTAACGCAACAGGAGGTAATGACTCCAACATCGGAACCATTGACCATCCTTACCAGACGATAGCTCAAGGAATAAGCAGTGTTGATGAAAATGGAACAGTACACATCGCAGATGGAACCTACAGTGGAACAGGCAACACCAACATCACAATCAACAAAAACATGAATATCAACGGCCAAAGCCAGACAGGAACCATAATCAACGGAACAGACACCAACTGGATATTCCACATTAACAGTGGGGTTACTGCAACCATCACGAATTTAACACTAACTCAAGGTAATGCAACTTCTTATGGCGGTGCTATTTATAATTATGGTACGTTAACCGTGACTAATTGTACATTCACCAACAACACAGCAACTTCTTTTGGTGGTGCTATTGAAAATAGGGGTTCTCTGGTGGTTTATGGAAGCACATTCATAAAGAACATAGCAAATGGTGAAGGTGGTGGAGCCATTGATAATTGGAGTGATTCTACTACTGCTACTTCTGTGGTTTCATTCAGCCAGTTCATTAACAACGGAGAGTGTTCTATATATGAAGATAGTGGTTCAGTGAGTGCTGATAATAACTGGTGGGGTTCTAATAATCCAGTATGGGCAAATCTCATATCTGGAATGTCAAATCCTACACAATGGTTATACATGACAATGGAAGTCACACCAACCACTATCAACAACACACAGACCAGTTTAGTCACAGTTAGCTTCAACAACTACTATAATGGTACTACAGTTACTCCATTCAATCCGAGCACAGGACACATCCCAGACGGAACACCTGTAAATCTTACTAGTGCATTGGGAAGTTTCAATCCTGTAATAACCACAACTGTTAATGGTATTGCAACAGCATTGTTCACAGCAAACCAGACAGGAACCGGTAATCTAAAAGCAGTTACGGATAATCAAACAGCTACAGAACTCTTAACAGTGAATCCAGCAGCATACTTGTACCTGAACGTTACAAGTTCCAAGGATAACCCAACGGTGGGTGAAACATTCGTTTTAACCTACAAACTCAGTAACAGCGGACCAAACAATGCAACTAATGTAACGATGTCTTTCCAGGTACCATCTGGTTTGGAATTTGTAAGTGCAAGTGTTGATAACGGAACATGGAGTTACAACCCACTATACAGAACTGTAACTTGGAACCTAACTAACGTGGCTGTTGGAGACCCTTATCTTTACCTCACGGTCAAGGCATTGGGAAGTGGAAGTTACACCATCATACCAACAATAACCTCAGACACATACAATAGAAACACAGAGCCACTAACACCGTTCACGGTCAACGTACAAGCACAAAACAATAGTAACGACAATACAGTGAACGCTGCATCAACAACAAAAACAGTTCCAATGCAACATACTGGTATGCCAATAGCAGGACTTATAACGGCAATCCTTGCAATATTCGGTGGAATGTTACCAAGAAGAAAATAAACCATAAACCTTTTTTTATTCTTTTTTTTAGTTTTTTATCCCCTAATTCAACCTAATAATTCAATGTATTCATATTTCCTTCTTTAATCAGTATTTAAAGTGGATTGCCACGAATTTTACTGATGTAATGGATTATCAAAAAAGAAAAGAAATTAATGTTTTATATACTCGTCACCTTACCGCTTCCAGATATCTGCTGGGTCAGCTTAGGATTTCCAAGGTAGTTTACCTCTCCGGAACCGCTTATCATAATGTTCAGCTGCTGCAGGGCGTAAACAATTGCTTTTCCTGATCCATTGATGTTAACAGATGCTGTGTTGCTTGTGAGGTTGGATCCATTGTACTCTCCTGACCCTGAGATGGTCACATCCTGACTGTTAGCTTTGCCTGCTGCTGTAACACTTCCAGAACCTGATATCACCACTTTGAGTGTGTTTGCAGTCAGTCCGTTTATGGTATCGTTACCTGAACCGCTTATAGTCAGGGTTAAACTGTTCACGTTGAGTTTATCTGTCTGCACGGATCCTGAACCTGATGAATCCACGCTGCTCAGGTCTTTAACTGTTACGTAAACATTCACGGGTTTTGTTGGCATCACAGTTGTCTGTCCAAGTCCCTGATCTATGGTCAGTCTGCTGTTGGACACAGCGGTTTTTATGTTGGGTATAACATTGTTTTCAGCCTCTATAACTAGGGATTCATTGGTTCCCTGCTTTATGAAAAGGTTTATATCTCCATTCGTGCTTATCTGGTTGAAACCAGAAACATCCCTGGTCTGATTCACAACCTTTCCTGATCCTGTGCCAACGCATCCAGATGCCATGACAACAAGAATGATCAATCCCAAAATTCCCAGGCCCATCTTTTTCATAAAAACACCTCTTGAAATTATATTTCCACGGGATTCTTATTATAATTAGTTATTTTTATAATATTAACTTTTTAAGGAATTAGAAATAAGATTGGACTTAAAGTGACTTATAAAGTAATTTTAACCAATAAAAATTAAAAATGGTATATTTAAATATCATAAAAAACTTTAGCCCTCTATAAAGGCCATATCAATAATGATTAAACCAGTTAATATGCTTTAAGTTGAAAAAACTTTTCTCATTTAGTTTTTTATAATAAAAATCAAAGATTTAAGTTGATAATCCTTTTTAGAATACTTTACTTGGGTTATCAGTGATTATAATAATGTTGTTGGCTTATTTTTAATTCCAAATCAATGAACTTGAAGATTCATCGATATGTTTAAATAATCATTTCGTCTAATTAGTGTTTATGATTCCTTTGGGATCTAATATTAAAATTGAAAAAGATTATTAAAAATTGAAAGGGAGATTTAAATGCAGAAAAATATGATTTGTTTGGCACTTCTATGTGCTACTGTGGTCATGTTCAGTGGGGCTGTTGCAGCGGCCGATATGCCGTCTGCCAACTTCACGAGCAACGTGACCAGTGGGACGGCACCTTTGAGTGTGCAGTTCAACGACACATCCAACAACACACCAACCAGTTGGAACTGGGACTTCGGTGATGGGAACACCAGCACTGAGCAGAACCCAAGACACACCTACACAAAAACAGGAAAATACACTGTCAAATTGACATCAGCCAATGTAAACGGTAACAACACAGTAACCAAGACCAATTACATCAGTGTTTTGAATACTATTGGTGTTGGAGTTAACGTTCCTGGTGGATGGTACAACCGTAATCAGACCATTGTTCTGAATGCGACTGATGCTAACGGCACCAAAATTTACTACACAACCAATGGTTCAGTTCCTACAACCAGCAGTACACTGTACACGGGCCCAATTACGATCGGTAACACTACCACACTTAAGTATATGGCTGTGGATGCTGCAAACAGTACCAGTCAGGTTTACACTCAGGTGTATACCATTGATATTGTGGCTCCTGTAGTAAATGCTGTTCCTAAGAGTGGATCCTATGTTTCTCCACTGAGAGTGGTTTTCTATGCCAATGAGTGGGCCGTTGTTTACTACACACTGGATGGTACGGATCCAACAACCAGGGGTATCCTGTACAATGGTTCTCTTGTTCTCGGAACTTCTAAGACTTTGAAGTACGTTGGTGTTGATTTTGCAGGGAATGTTGCTTCTGTTGTAACAGAGAACTACAAGATTTACAAGGCAATGAAGTACCGCAGCACAGTTAAGGTACGCTACAAGGGATGGTACAAATCTTACTACTACAAGACCTACAAGCACTGGTACAGATCTCATGGTAAGTTGAAGTGCTCAGTAACACGTAAGTTAGCTTACAAGTGGAAGTACGGCTGGACGTACAAGTACGTGACAAAAACAGGAACCAAATATGTGTTAACCTAAAATCCACTATTTTTTTTTTTAAAATGATCAAAAATTTAAGAAATACTTTCTAATTTTAAAATTTGACTCTTAAATAGAGTAGAAGAGAAAAAAAATTGAATTAAAATTGTCCAATTATTAAAAAGAGTACGGTCTTTGGGATTAACTCTTTCATAAAAACACCTCTTGAAATTACATTCGACAGGATTCTTATTATAATCCGTTATTTTTTATAATGCTCAATTATAATGAATTAAAAATAAAATTGGACTTAAAATGTCTTATAAATGATATTTGTCCATAAAAATTAAAAAATAATAAATTTAAAATCATTTAATATAAAAAAAATTAAATTTGAGAATTTTTTTAATTATTTTAGAAATTTTATTTAACCCTTTCTGAACTCCTCAACTGAACCAACTGGATTCCCATTTTTAAGGGTCAAGGGCAGTGTTACAGAGTGGGATGATGTTCCGAAGCTGTGGGCTATCATGGTGTGCCTTCCAGCACCCCCTGCAACAACCACCACAACATGGGCTGGTGAAGGTGTCAATCTCACCTCATCCCCAACCACCCACTGAGGATCAAGCTTCCTGCCCCCACGATCTGCAAGGTCAACAGGTACAACTGCATTTTCGTGGATGTAATTTTTAACATCCTCCTTGTTCCAGCCGTCATCTGAAACTGTCCTGGCATGCTCCGGACTCATTACAACGAGAAGCTCCCCTGGCACGTGGCTGTTGTTGCAGCCCGCAGTTGCAGCTGTGTGCACGATGGTATCCAGAAGATCCTCAGCGGTCCTGCTCCTGTGATCGTTAACGTTTTGGGGTGCTTCAAGAGCCATAACGGTCACCGTACTCATATCTTCTTTGAATCCCTGCTCAACATGCAGTGGATCCCACGGACTTTCACCTTCTGCCTCTCTAAAACAGTAGCTGTACTTGGCAGGTGAACCCATGGTTGCATGGTCCCCAACACCGGGCACAGCACCTGCAATGTTCATGAGGCACAGCCTCAGTGCCCTTCCAATGGTTGCATTGGCAAGGTTACCTGGACCAAGACAGCCCGCCCCGCTGTTAACAGCTAGTTCTCTGGACACAGGACCATTAAGGATGGTGCAGATAGAAACAGGGTGGGTTGTGGCGTTAACCCCTGCAAGGTTGAACCTCTCCCTTGAAACTGCACTCACAGCATGCTGAAGAACTCCCAGGAACTGGGGGATGCAGCCGGCCATAACAGAGTTTATCGCGATCTTCTCAATGGTTGCCCTGCCTTGAATTGGGGGCAGTACTGCAACAACCTCATCAGGATCCATATCAGTGTACCTGAGAAATCTGTTCACCCTTTCACGTGTTGGTGGAACCACAGGAAGCCCGTCTGTGAGTTTACGCATGTAAAAATCATGGCTTACCTTCTCAATGTCTGGATCAACGAAAACCTCAAAATCACTTTCATGGGCACTGCAGAGCCTGTCTCCATTCATTTTAACTCCTGAATCTGTATTACATGATTTTCCAGAGAGGAGTTCGTCTATGGAACATCCGCAGTTTTCATTGATCTTGACTTTCTTTTCATCCATGAAACTCACCTACCTGCAATGATCTTCTTCAATTCTGGGAGGATTTTAAGGGCCTTTTTTTGAATCAGGGCATTAGACTGCCCTGCAATGGGGTGCTGAATCTCCATTATCCTAAGGTCCGCTGCACCGTGGGAACTGGCAAGTTCCCCTGCGTAGGTGCTGAACTCCGTGGAACATATGCAGATGGTGGGCATGCTGCGTTTCTCAAGTTTCACAGCATCCAGAACCACCCATGTGGTGCAGGAACCACAGTCTCCCAGGGCAAGAATGCACAGATCTGCATCAGCAGCCTTTTTCATCTGATCTGGGCTTGCAGTTGCACCTGCAGGTTTATCTGCACTGATAAAATCAAAACCTTCCAGATTCTCCTGAATTGTGCTTAATATAACACTTGCACCGGGTTTGGTGTTGTCAAAAAGTGATATTTTACTTAAAGAATCTGGAATAGGGTTCAGTGGAACATCGTCAATCTCAGTTTCAGCAAGGGGATTTAAAACATCCCTTTCAGTGATTTTAACCTTCATAATACCATTTAAATCCTTTTTTCAATCTTTTCAATCCTTTATAATCCCTTTAATTAGTAAATTACTTTTATGACAGTTATAAAGCTGTGACTTCCTGTAACAGTGATTTAAAAATTTGATCTTAAAAAATAAAACAGTGGGATGAAAAAATGGTAAATTTGCTTTGATATCTTCATTTAAAAGTTTTTTTAGGATAAAATCCTTGAAAACAATAAAATATGGGAAAAATATAAAAAAAATGGGAGAAAATGGAGTTTTTATTCCTCCAGCCTGAACCTCTTAAGCACCATGTCCTTATCAAGGGACAGAACAAATGATGCAGCTCTTGGGCCCTGTTTTCTCCCGGTCATTACCTTGTAAATGGCCTGGAATGCCTTTTGAGGTTTCATCTCCAGATCGTTCAGTATTAAATACATCTGGTCCTGGAACTCCTCAGAAGTGTACTCCCCAGCTTCAAGGACATCTGCAAGCTTCGAAAGGAATTCCTTCTGAACATCGCTGATCTCAACCCTTGGAAGTTTCTCCATAACCTGGAACTTCACAAATCCTGGTGCATAGGTGTTAAGCCAGTTTTTAACGTGTCCAATCCTTTTCTCGAGCCTTTCAACATCCTCAGCATCAATCTGGGCAAATTCCAGGTTCTCCATGTCTTTTGGCAGCTGGGAGTTCCTCCTGAGTATGTTGAATACCTTCTCAGTATCATCTCCCACTATTTGGTAGGCCACGGTCAGGAACCTGTATGAAGGCTGGAATGGCATTTTATCCTTAACAGATATTTGGGATGCCTCGTAAACCTTCTTGGATTTTTCACCCTCCTTCTCAGAGGTTGCCTCCTCCTCACCGTAGAATATACGTTCAACACGGTCGTACTGTTCTATGAAATCTAAAAATGGCATTTCAGGGCTGAAATCTTTGTGTTTCATTGGTTTGCTTCTGAATATGAAGTAGTTCAGGGTTTCAGGTGCACCTATTTCAAGCCACTGGCCTGGTGTGAAGAAAACTCCGTGGGACTTGGACATGGCCTCTCCTTTGAGGGTTATCCATTCGTATGGAACAGGGTAGGGTGCAGGGTAGTTGAATATCTCCTCTGATATAATTGTACTCACATCGTAGGATCCTCCGCTTGCTGCATGGTCCTTTCCGAAGGGTTCGCAGGTTGTACCGAAGATCTTCCACCTTGCAGCCCATTCAACACGCCAGGTGAGTTTCCCCTCCCCTTTTTTGATGTCCATGCTTCCCTCGTGTCCGCACTGGCACCTGTAGGAAACCATGTCTCCATCATAGGAGTAGGCGTAGGTGGTGTTCACACGTCCGCACTCCTCACATATTGGGTTGTATGGAAGCCAGTCATCGCCAAGTGGGTGTTCACGGAACCTGTTGAATATTTCCCTTATTTCAGGGGCCTTTTCAAGGGAGGTACGTATGTAATCATCGTAAACTCCGTCTTTGTACATCTGCTCCCCGGATTTAACCTCAAGTTCTATTTTAAACTCGTCCAGGGTTTCAAGGAATGGTTTCTCAAAGTGCTCAACGAAGTTGGAACAGCAGCCCTCTGGACATGGTATCTTGGAGTAGGGCATTCCCAGGTACTTCTCGTAGGACTCTGGAAGTGGATGGGGCACCTTCCTGAGGGGGTCGTGGTCGTCTGCGATCCAGATGGTCCTTGCAGATGCACCAAGATTTCTGAGGGCATTACCAACAGCATTTGCTATAAAAACGTCACATGAATTTCCTATATGTATAGATCCTGATATGGATGTCCCGCTTGCAATAACATGCTCCTTGACATCCCTTTCATTTAACTCTTCTGCGATCCTTTCGATCCAGTGTTTCAATAGTATCACCTTAGTTTATTCAAGTCTGGAATCCATAATGAACTCCTTAAAAATTGTTAATTGTAAAAATGATAAAATTAAGATGCTATATACAGATTCGATCAGGTATAATTCATCTAAATTTTATAATCAGTTTGTATTTTATAATCAGCTTATATAATTTAGGAGATTATATGATTTAAATCTTTTAAAAAAGTTTTTACCAGATCATGGGATGGTCACGATCCAGTTCAACGGGATTAAAATTCAGTAAAAAGATTTTTTTGAATTTTTGTAGTTGGATAACCCAATTAAATAAATGAATAATTAGCTTAATTAATTAAATGAATTGGATAATAGTTTTAGATCATTTAATGAACTGATTTAATTTAATGAAGTACTGATTTAAATTTAAAAAGAATAAAAAAAGGAATTAAGGTGATGATATCAGTCAAATACGTCCTGACTTGCATCATCCAGCCATTCATTCACTATTTTAATTGAACAGTAGTTTCCGCACATTGTGCAGGTGTCAGGGTCTTCTGGAGGTTTTGCCTCCCTGATCTTCCTTGCATCTGCAGGGCAGATTGCTGCTGCGTACTGACCTTCCCAGTCGAGTTTTTTACGTGCGTTAGCCATTTTAAGGTCTAATTCTCCGTTGTGAATTCCTTTGGCCATGTCACCAACGTATGCACCGATCCTGGTTGCTATAACTCCATCCTTAACATCCTGAGGTCCTGGAAGTGCCAGGTGCTCTGCAGGTGTAACATAACATATGAAGTCTGCTCCAGCTGCTGCAGACTGTGCTGCACCTATTGATGAGACTATGTGGTCGTATGCTGGTGCTATGTCTGTTACGATTGGTCCGAGCATGTAGAAAGGTGCTCCACGGCAGAGCTTCTTCTGAACCATTACGTTGGTTGGTATCTCATTGAGTGGTATGTGTCCTGGTCCTTCAACAATGGTCTGAACTCCTGCTTCCCTTGCCCTGTCAATGAGTTCACCGAGTATGATTAACTCCTGTATCTGAGCCCTGTCTGTTGAATCTGCTATTGCTCCTGCCCTCATACCGTTTGCAAGGCTTATACAGAAGTCGTATTCCTTGGCTATTTCAATGACCTTGTCGTAGTTCTTGTAGAGGGGGTTTTCAATTTCGTTGTGAACCATCCATGCTGATATGAATGCTCCACCCCTGCTCACAAGTCCACCTTCACGGCCCTGTCTTTTGAGTCTTCTTAGGGTTTCCTTGTTCACAGAGCAGTGAATTGCCATGAAGTCCACACCATCTTTTGCCTGGGTTTCAATGGCCTTGAACATGGCATCTTCATCCATGTAGATTGCAGAACCCTCTTTGTTTATGGCTTCAGTTGCTGCCTGGTACACTGGTACACTTCCAAATGGAAGGTCTGTAACACCGAGGATAGTCCTTCGTATTTCGTCCAGATCTCCTCCAATACTGAGTTCCATGAGGGTGTCTGCTTTGTTTTCCATTGCGATTTTTGCCTTTTCAATTTCCATGTCAACATCGTTTATGTCGGTTGATGTTCCAATGGTTGCGTTGACCTTGGTTCTTAAACCTGCTCCAATACCAACAGGCCTAGCATTCCTGTTGACGTTGTTTGGAATCGCGATTGTTCCTGCTGCAACTGATTTTCTGATAAACTCTTCATCAACGTTTTCCAGCTTTGCAACTGCTTTCATTTCTTCTGTTATAATGCCCTTTTTTGCATCGTCCATCTGTGTCATAGAATCACCATGTTCATTTTTTAACTAAAGTCTGCTATTTCAGTCTGAAATATCAAGCTTGAATGCTTCAATATATCAAAACAGTGATATTCAAATCTTGATCTCATTTTATGTTACGGGTAAAAATAGGTATCCCTTTTCAAAACATAAGGAACTAAATCAAGTTTACTTGAATGCTATTATAAGTTTAGTATACTTATATTTTAATAGACTTTCTATTTGATTTTCCAGTTATGGATGTCCTATATAAATTGATGTAAAATAAAATTAGTCCAACCTTTCCAGGTAATTGCAAGACAATAGTAAGTAGTGATCTTCTAAATGATGCTATTGTATCCTATTTTATTATACAATATGACAGTATACAATATTTTCTGTACAAAATCACTGTAGAAGACCCTATTTAATTTTAAAAACTATATGTTGTGTTTCCATGCTAGGTTTCAATCCCATCTCTCATGCATGCGTTCCAGCACCATTTCACGGTTAGGAACATTTGTCTGACATCCTTCAGCTTCAACAATAAAGGATGCAACTGCTGAAGCAAATTTACCACAGGTTTCCAGGTCTTCACCCTTCAAATAGGCCTTCATGAAACCGGCCCTGTAGGAATCACCTGCACCTGTTGGGTCAACAGCTTCCCTTGGAACTGAATCCACCATCACTTCCTCATCTGCGTAGATGGTGCTGCCACTTTTTCCACAGGTTTTAACCACTATGTCCGGACCGAAGTTCCTCAGATCATCCATGTCCATTTGGGTGGTCTTCATTATCCTTTCTATCTCGTAGTGGTTACCGAAGAGTATGTTTGATATCTTTAAAACCTCTTTTAACTCCTCCTTGGAGTACATGTGAAGGTCCTGACCTGGATCAAAGGATATCATCTTTCCAGCTTCATGGGCTGCCTCTCCAGATCTTCTGTTAAAACCCGGGTCTCCAGTTGCCAGATGAACAGCTTCCACGTGGTCAATGGCATTGTATGGAACTTCTGAGTCCTGGAAGTGTGCTGCTGCACCCCAGTAGAAGTAGCTTATCTGGTTGTTGGAGGAATCTGTCATCACAAATGCAGTGGGTGTTTTCTCTTCTTCAATGAGTATCATGTTTGCGGTGTCTATTCCAAGGTCTTTGAGCTTCTTCTCATAGTCAGATCCAGGAAATTCATTCCCAACCGCAGATACAAGGGAAGATTTAAGTCCAAGTGTGGATGCAACAACTGCTACATTTGCTGCAGCACCTCCATGGAATGTGCGCATCCTGTTTATTGCTGTTGAGGAGTTTGGTTGTGGGAATTCTCCAACCTGTATTATGTAGTCCAGTGCTGTGTGTCCAACCGCTAGTAAATCTTTTTTATTGCTCAATCCATCACCCTCCATATTTTTATCTTTGAAATATTTAAAACTAACCAACCAGAACCTAGTAAACAAGTTTTTAATAGTGTAAATGGTTAAGAAGTTCTGGTAAAAGGAACAGGAAATTTAAAAGGATTCCTTTTTTTTCAATGAATTTAAAATTAATTTTGCCTAAAACAAATTGTCAAAAATAAAACTGATCTTCAATTCATTTAAATACTAACATTTCAAAGGGGTTCAAAGCCTTCGTCACGAATTATCTGCTGACCTTCATCAAGCACGAATTCTATAAAATCTTTCAATACAAGGTTTTCAGGGTTAAGATTCACAAGGCTTATTATATGTTTTGTTTCGTTCTCAAGGACGTTGGAACCCCCTGCAAAACTGCTGTTAAGGAATGTATAAAGATCTTCATTTTTCTGAACCCTTTTCAGGGCTTCGTAGGGGGATTTAACCAGTTCAACTACTCTGTAATCCACTCCATTCTCATCAAGGGTGTTCCATGCCAGACGCTGGGAGGAACCAGGTACCTCAACGAAGCTCATGCCGTTGATGTCATCCATGCTTTTAGGAGTATAGCCACCACCAGATACAAGAACAAGGTGGTCGTAGGCAACTGGTGTGAAGTCCAGATCCCTCATGAATGCCTGAACAGGGTCGTCGAAGGTTAAAATATCCACCATATCCCTTTGGGCAAGCTGGATGGCACTTTCATCCTGTGTCCTGTAAACATGGCTTTCAAGGCCATATTCAGATGAAAGAACTTCCATGAGTCCTGAAGAAATATGTCCCCCACATATAACTGGAATTTCACGTCCCTGAAGCCGCTGCATGTACTCCTGATACTTTTGAAGTATTTCAAGTCCATAATCTGTCAGCCCTGAACCTGCACCAGTTGTTTCAACGATCCTCTTACCTAGTTTGTCCTCGGCATCCCTTATCCTGCGGTTCAGGACTGCATGGGACACTCCAAGCCTCTTTGCAGCTTCACGCTGGGACCATGTTTTTGAAACACATTCAAGGGTTTCAAAGAACTTGTAGTTGAATTCATGACCATTTATGAAAAGGTTCAGCTTCGGAAGGTAATCCATTTCCAATCCTCTTTTTTTTGAATCAAATGTATCCTTCTGTTTTTTAAGCTATCAACTTAATTGATGTCCTCAAGAAATGCATAATAAATCCCTGTTAAGTGGTACATTCATCAGGGATATAAACTTCAGGATATAACAATATAAATATAACAGTGAAAGCATAAATAATTTGAAAAATCCTTATTTGGTGAACTCATGATTTTAAACGATGCAATAGATGAAATAATTGACAATGTACGGGTTGTTTCATCTGAACTTGATGAAAAAACTATAATGGAATTGATGGATGTACTAACCTCTTCAAAAGATGTTTTCCTCCTTGGACAGGGAAGATCAGGCCTGGTTGCCAGGGCATTTGCAATGCGCCTCATGCACCTTGGCATTAGTGTTTACGTTGTTGGGGAAACGATAACACCTGCTATAACTCAGGATGACTGTCTCCTTGCAATCTCAGGTTCTGGAGAAACCAGTTACATAATAAGCACAGCAAAGATAGCCAAAAAAAGAGGGGCAAAACTTATTGCAGTAACTTCATATGACGACTCAACCCTTGGAAAGATGTCAGATCTTATAGTACACATTCAGGGCAGGACAAAGATTGATATAGAAAAAAATTATATAAAAAGGCAGATTAACGGAAAACATCTCTCACTTTCGCCCCTTGGAACATTATTCGAGGTTTCAAGCTTAATATTCCTTGATGGATTGATAGCCCAGCTCATGGATAGAATGGGTAAAACAGAAAGTGACCTCAAGGAGAGGCACACTGTTCTGGAGTGATCCTAAGTTCATCCTTACGAACTTACAGAAGTTCAAGATACTGATTAAAGCGAGTGTGAAATCATGTCTGAAATGTTTAGGAATGTCAAAGCCATAAGGGTTGGTAAAGAAACGTTCGAGCTGGACGAGAAGATAGTTAATGATGAAGAAATTGAAATCATCGTGAATGAACTTGCATTTGGAAGATTTTCTGTTAGTCCTACCTTTTTAAAGGAATTTGCTCTGGGATACCTGGCAGGGGAAGGATTGATCGATTCCATTGATAGCGTAAAAAAAATTGACATAGATAAAAACACCATAAACATTGAAATTGACCTTCAAGACTTTGATATTAGAAGGGAAATGGTAATGAGTTCTGATTGCTTTGGAGGATGGAGAGGTAAAATAGAATTCGTGGATGAAGTGGTTTCTGATTACACCATATCCAAGGATCAGATCTTAGAATCTTTCAAAAAACTGAGAGAAGAATCTAAGGTTTGGAAGGAAACAGGTGGTACACATATAGCAGCACTTGTAACAGAAGAAGAGTTCATAACAATAGAAGATGTAAGTCGACATGTGGCAATTGATAAAGTGATGGGTGCAGGATTGCTTAAAGGCCTTGATTTTTCAAGAAGCTTCATTGTTTCAAGTGGTAGAATGCCTTCTGACATGGTTATGAAAGTTGCAAGAATGGGAATCCCTGTACTAACATCAAAAGCAGCACCCACTGCTTCTGGTTTTATGGCAGGAGAAGAATCAGGGCTTACAATAGTTGGATTTGTAAGGGGTGGCAGGTTCAACATATACACCCACCCTGAAAGGATTTCCTTTTAATTGTAATGAACATTCATAACAGGGATTTCAACTCAAGAGCATTCATACAAGAATTTATAAAAAATCTTCCAAGAGATCATCCACCCAGGAAACTGCAGCTGCAACATTTGGAAATCCAATGGTACTTGTAATGAGCAGTAAAGACTGATAAACCTCTTCAGGACTTGCACCTGCTTTAAGAGCCCTTTTTGCATGGCTGTGAACAGCACCTTCAGATCTTATGGCTGCAGATGCTGCAAGCTGCACAAGCTGTGAAGTTTTCTCATCGAGGGGGCCGCTTTGCTTCACTGCAATTCCAAGACCATTCAAAGCTTCACCATACTCTTCAAACCTTTTCTGTATGTTTTCATAGTTATTTGGTAGTGTGTTTTTAATATTTTTATCAGACATACCCTTTTCCTCCTTTACCCTTTCCTTTAGGTTTTATCTATTTTTTTTGGATTGAATATAATTTTTTAAGTCCAAGAAAAATACATGATGAAGGGCAGCACAATAAAATTGAACCCTTAAAACAAGAATTTTAATAAAAAAAGTTTAATATATTATAAGGGGAATAAATCAGATTTAAACAGATTTTAAAGGTTTCTCAATTAAATTCAGGTTTTGAGGTAAAAAATTTTTTAAAGGATTCAACTGGATTTTGTGGCACATGTTTCAGCGTAGTATGGTTCTCTCTTATTTATTGCATTTAAAAAGAGGTTTTTAAGTTCCTCATCAGAACTGCCCCTGCGCATGGATTCTATAAGATCTACGAGGTTGTCGTTTCGAAGCAAACAAGGTTTAATCTTACCTTCAGGGGTTATTCTAAGTCTTGTACAATTTTTGCAGAACTCTGTATTGTCCATAGGCCTGACAACTTCAATTTCACCATCATCTATGAAGTACTTCTTCCGGTCCTGCATGAAACGTCTCTTCTTAACCTTGTGGGATATTCTACTGAGCTCCTCTTCAAGGGGGTTCATATCGTAGTGATAATCCTCTAAAAACTCTGCTTCTTCACAGTTCTCAGTCTTGAGAAGCTCGATGAGTTGGAGTATAACTCCATTCTCCCTGCAGAACTGGAACATGTCCCATATCTCATGGTCGTTAACACCCTTCATAACCACCATGTTCACCTTAACAGGGTCAAGGCCGGCTTCAACAGCTTTCTTTATACCCTCCCTGGCATTTTCCATGTAATCCCTTTTGGTTATGAAACGGTAGGTTTTGGGGTTCAGGGTGTCGAAGCTAACATTAACCCTGCTAAGCCCTGCATCAACAAGTTCAGCTGCGTACCTTCCAAGGAGGGTTCCGTTGGTAGTGATGGAAATGTCTCTAAAGTCCAGTGAAGATATTTTCGAGACGATCTCCACTATATCCTTTCTTACCAGGGGTTCCCCGCCAGAAAGCCTTATTTTTTCAACTCCAATGTTCTTTGCAATCTTTGCTATCCTGAATATTTCATCTGGAGACATTTCATAACTTTCAGCAACTATACCATCGTGGTGGCAGTAGAAGCAGCGGACGTTGCAGCGGTTGGTTATGGATATCCTCAGGGATATTATGGGTCTCTGGTATCTATCGGTCGTCTTCATTTTTTATCATCAATTCAATCTTTTTGAAGTCTTCAGCACCAAATTCTTCTGTTCGAAGGGATTCAACCATTCCAAGGGTTACCTTTTTAACCAGGTTCTTCACGAAGGGGTTCATGGGTATGAAGGAGTCGTCAACTTTGAGGAGAACATCAGATGAATCTGTAACACATTGAACATTGGCACCTGCAGCCCCACTGATCTTGGCAGTTCTAAATTCCTGGCAGCTTTCAAAGCCGCACTTCTTACAGTCAAGCCTTTGTATGATTCCAAAACTTCGTTCCTCTATAAGATCAACCAGAGATACGACGTCATGGTCATCTAATCTCATCACATCAACTGTTTTTAGTATGGTGGATGAATCATCTTCAGGGGTTAAAAAATCTGATGTTGCTATTTTAACATACGGTGAATGTTTAAAACCTTCTAAAACTACAAAATCAAGGTTTTTTATGTACTTCATGATGTTCAGTATTTCTTCAAGTTCCAGGCCTTCATTGAGGTTGAACAGAGTTTCGTTTCCAGTTCCAACCACAAGCTCAGCTCCGGCCTTCTTGTGCTGCCAAGTGTCCCTGCCTTCAACATCCAGTCCACCATGTGCATGTTTCACAGTACCCACGTGAAAACCCCTTTCCCTGAGTTCGGTAATGATACGGGTAACAAGGGTTGTTTTGCCTGTATTCTTAGTTCCAGCCACTCCTACGATCCTCATGATTGCACCTCAAAATTAACTTTAGAATTATCGTTAAAATTTTTATAAGTACTTATTCTACTTAAATGATAGCCCCAACTCATATAAGGTAATGTGGTAAACCACTAAAAATCCTATTGGATATATGTATTCGGGTTTCAATCTATGAACTCAACTTAATATATCACCTATAAAAATAGGATGGGATGCTCATAATTTATTTTTTTATTTTTAAGGATTTTTTTAAGGATTTTCTAAGGATTTTTTAATGACTATTGTCCATGTTTCATGCTTTGATTATCAATTTTAGATTTTAATCCAATTCTTTTAAATTGAAGCTTTAAATTGTTTTTAATTCAATTTTTACTCTTTAATATTCATTTTTATGTTTTCAACATTTCTAAGAATCATTGCTCTAAAACACCATTTTTATGTGTTGAATCTACACAATCATATATAAATTTTTCTATTTAATTTTTTGAGAAAATGTATATATCCACAGGATCCATAAGTGTAATTAACACACATGGTGTCCATATGCCGAAACATATAATATCAGGTTTGAAATATTTAGCAGCAGTTGAGTTAAGAAAGGACGGACATAGTCAACGAGAAATTGCAAAAGAACTCGAAATGGATAGATCAACAGTTTCACACTATTTGAATGGTAGAAACATATCCTGGAATTCAATAGAAGTTGCAGAAGCAATAACAAATTTATGTCCAAGGGATTTTCTTACAATGACCTATGTTCTTGTTAAAGATAAGGATAAAACAAGAACCTTAGTGAAGATATGTTCAAATAAAAAATATGAATGTTCCGTGAGAAATTCATGCATTGGATGCGGCCTCTGTGTTGATTCATGCATGATGAATGCCGTTGTGTTGGATGATCTAAAGGCAGACATAAACCCTGAATGGTGCTGTGGATGTCTTATTTGTGGAGAAATGTGCCCCACTAAATCAATTAAGATTAAGGAGGTAGACGATAATGGAGACAACAGAAATGGTGGAAGGTAGAGATATTTCTGTAGAAAGAACAGGCGAAGAAGCCAGAAAATTGCTTTTCAAAGATGAGCTATGTGCTTCATGTGGCTTGTGTGAAAAAATATGTCCAGTAAGTGCTATAGAGGTAAACCCAACAGGAGCCATGGTCAGAACAGAACAGGAATCCAGTAGGATAGACATAGATGAAGATAAATGTGTACTCTGTGGTATGTGCAGTTGCATCTGCCCATTCGATGCATTAGACCTTGAGATAGAGGGAAAATCTATAAAAACCATGGAAGAATATCCTCAGCTCATAAAATCATCAGATATTGATGAGGATACTTGTATTTACTGTAAGGCATGTGAAACTGCATGTCCACAGGAAGCAATAACCATTGCAAGGGAACTGCCAGACAGATCCAAACTTGTGAGTGGTGAAATTGAGATAGACAAGGAAACCTGCATAAACTGTGGTGTTTGTGAAGAGATGTGTCCTGCAGATGCCATAACATTAGATTATAGATTACCTACTTCTGATGACCCAACCATATCCTCAGACATCAACGTTGATAAAGATAAATGTGTTTACTGCCTTGTATGTAAAAAAGCATGCCCAGTTAACGCAATAAAAGCTGCCTGCAGAATATGTTCCTACGGAGAATACGATATCAAACCCGAAGATGCTGAAATCAAAGGAGACTCCTTCATAGATGAAGAAGCATGTGTGAACTGCGGATGGTGTGAAGACATCTGCCCAGTGGATGCTGCAACAGTTACCAAACCATTCGAGGGTAAACTTGAGCATGACGATGAAACATGCCAGGGATGTGAAACCTGTGTTATGGTGTGCCCATGTAACGCATTAGCATTCCCACAGCCTGCAGAATCTGGTGATAAAGAAGCAAAACTCTACATGGATGAGAAATACTGCATATACTGCGGTGCATGTGAAAGATCATGCCCAGTGAGTGCAATAGATGTCACAAGAACCAAGATCAACAGCACACCAATAAGATCAAAATCATGGGAAAAAGCCTTCGAATCAGTTAAAAACTGATGAAAGAATTTTTTTTATCATATTTTTTTTATCAGAATTGATACATGAATGCTCCCAAACCTTTAAAAATAGAACATACAAATAAAGGATTCAAATTTAATTATAGAACTAAAATTTAATTGGAGGTAAATAAATGCCAATTGGACTAGTAGTATATCCAGAACTTTGTCATGGATGTGGAAACTGCGTTATCTCCTGTCCTGTCAATGCATTAAACAGTCCTGAAGTCGCTGGAGGAAAGGGACCTACAGATGATGCGGATCTGATAATGATAGTAGAGGATGGAGAGATAAACCTCAAACATGTAAATCTATGTGGAAAATGCGGTACATGTGTTGAAACATGTCCTGTAAACGCCATAAAACTTGAAAAACTGGAGGAAGCCAAATGAGGGTTATATTAAACACAGGCAGAACAGTATGGCAGGGACAGGCAATAGAGTGCGGTAAGGATCTCCCAATGTTTGTGAATGCAGCAGCCATATGTAACATAAACAAGGATGTCCTGGAAGAACTGGGAATTAAACATGGGGACAATGTAAAAATAGTTTCTGAATATGGTGATGTTATTGTCAAAGCTGTGGAAGCAAAAGAAGAACTTCCAAAGGGAATGGTGTACGTTCCAATGGGACCGTGGGCAAACAGAGTTATAAGACCTAACACGGACTCTACAGCAACACCTAGTTTCAAAAACGTCCCTGTTGATATCACACCTACAGAAGAACCTGTTCTTGACATGCCAACTCTCATGAAAGTATACGGGAAAATTTCAAATTACTAACGGTTTTAGGAGGATTTTCGTTGGAACGTATAATAAAAAATGGAATTGTTTATGATCCACTAAACAACATCGATGGAGAGAAGATGGACATCTGTATAAAAGATGGTAAAGTAGTGGACAGCGTAAGTGAAGATGCAGACGTAATAGATGCATCTGGAAAAGTAGTAATGCCTGGAGGTGTGGACCCACACACTCACATAGCAGGTCCAAAGGTTAACGTTGGAAGGATGTTCCGTCCAGAAGACAGTAAAAAAGACGTTGAAACCATAACAAATGTTAAAAGGGCAGGAAGTGGTTTTTCAGTTCCTTCAACATTCATGACAGGTTACAGGTACGCTCAGATGGGTTACACAACTGCAATGGAAGCAGCAATGCCTCCACTCCTTTCAAGACACACCCATGAGGAATTTATCGACACACCCATACTTGATCATGCAGCATACCCCCTGTTCGGTAACAACTGGTTCGTAATGCAGTACCTCAAAGATGGAGACATTGACAAATGTGCAGCATACGCATCCTGGCTTTTAAAGGCAACCAAAGGTTACACAATAAAGATAGTTAACCCTGCAGGAACAGAAGCATGGGGTTGGGGTGGAAATGTTCATGGAATAAATGATCCAGCACCCTACTTCGACATCACAGGAGCAGAAATCATAAGGGGTCTGGCTGAAGTCAACGAGAAACTCGGACTTCCACATGCAATACACCTTCACTGTAACGACCTTGGACACCCAGGAAACTATGAAACAACCTTAAAATCATTTGACATACCTAAGGGAATAAAAGCAAACCCAAAACATGGAAAAAGGGATGCAGTACTCTATGCAACCCACGTTCAGTTCCACAGCTACGGTGGTACCAACTGGAGGGACTTCATATCAGAAGCACCTAGGGTAGCAGACTATGTTAACAAGAACGATCACGTTGTTATAGATGTTGGACAGGTCACACTGGATGAAACAACAACCATGACTGCTGACGGTCCTGCAGAATATGATATGCACCTTATAAATGGACTTAAATGGGCTAACTGTGATGTGGAACTTGAAACAGGCTCTGGTATCATTCCTTACCTTTACTCACCAAAGGCACCAGTCCCAGCATCACAGTGGGCAATAGGACTTGAACTCTTCCTTCTCATAAACGATCCTGGAAAGGTATGTCTAACAACAGACAGTCCAAACGGTGGACCATTCACAAGGTATCCAAGGGTCATGGCATGGTTGATGAGCAACAAGTACAGGGAAGACATGATAGAAAACCATCTTCACAAATGGGCTCAGAAAAAAACCAGCATAGCCACAATTGATAGGGAATACGGCTTCTATGAAATAGCACAGGTAACAAGAAGCACACCAGCCACAGTTCTTGGTTTAAGCGACACCAAAGGACACCTGGGAGTTGGTGCAGATGCAGATATAGCAATATACGACTTCAACCCAGAAACACAGGACCAGTCTGCAGACTACGTGGCACTTGAAGACGCACTTCAGAGCGCTGCATACGTCCTTAAAGATGGTGAAATTGTAGTTAAAGATGGTAAAGTTGTTAGTATTGGTGAACACGGAAGAACCTACTGGATCAACTCTCTTTACGATGGGGAGTTAGAGAAAGAGGTAGAATCTGAAGTTGAGAAGATGTTCAAAAAGTACTACTCAGTCAACTTCGCGAACTACCCTGTCCAGGAAGAATATCTTCCAAGGTCCAATCCAATAAACGGGGTGATCCAATGAGTGAAATAATTCTAACACCTAAAGAACAGCCAATGGTACCTCTCGAAATAAACAACATAATTCCAGATGTTTTAGCAGGTAAAAGTATAGATGAAATCAAAAACATGGGAATATGGAACGGTAACGGTCAAGTAAGACTCCATGAGTTCTTTGATGTGGAAGGAGAATCAGCAGAAAATCCCTCTGAAATCAAGATCATAATCGATGGTGATGTTCACAACACCAAGAGGATCGGCCAGGGAATGACTGCTGGTGAAATAATCGTCAAAGGAAACGCCAACATGTACGTTGGTGTGGAAATGAAAGGCGGAAAAATCACAGTGGAAGGAAACGTTGGTTCATGGGCCGGACAGAACATGGTCGGCGGTGAATTAACCATAATGGGTAATGCAGAGGATTACGTTGGCTCAGCATACCGTGGTGACTGGAGGGGTATGACTGGAGGTATAATAACTGTTCATGGAAATGTGGGCAGTGAAATTGCAGAGTACATGCTCGGCGGTAAGATGGTAATCAAAGGAGATACTGCAATAGAACCAGGAATCCATATGAACGGCGGATTACTTATAATTGAGGGTAACGTCGTTGCAAGAACTGGTGGAGAAATGAAAGGCGGTACAATCGTTGTTAAAGGAATTGTCAAAGAATTCTTACCAGGATTCCAGTACCTTGGAGTCGAAAAAGACATAGAAATAGATGGAGAATTTATTGAAGGTGCTTTCTATAAATTTAAGGGTGATCTTGCAACTAAAGGATCAAGCGGAATTGTATACGTTGCAGTTGCAGGAAACAGCCATATAGCACCTTATTAAATTAGGAGTTATTGGAGGGATAACTTTGGAACTTGTAAAAAATGTTGTGTGCCCATTTTGCGGAACCCTGTGCGACGACATAGTCTGTAAAGTTGAGGACAACGAGATCGTGGGCACAATGAACGCCTGCAGAATAGGACACAGTAAATTTGTTCACACTGAAGGTGCTGAAAGATACACAAAACCACTTGTGAGAAAGAATGGAGAATTTGTGGAAGTCACTATGGATGAAGCCATAGACAAAGCAGCACATATACTTGCAGATTCAAAAAGGCCATTGATGTACGGATGGAGCTGTACTGACTGTGATGCACAGGCAGTTGGAGTAAAACTTGCAGAGGAAGCCAAAGCAGTTATAGATAACACAGCTTCTGTATGCCACGGACCATCTGTTCTCGCACTTCAGGACGTTGGATACCCAATATGTACCTTTGGTGAGGTTAAAAACCGTGCAGACGTAGTTGTCTACTGGGGATGTAACCCAATGCACGCACACCCAAGACACCTTTCAAGAAACGTCTTTGGAAGGGGTTTCTTCAGGGAGAGAGGAAGACCAGACAGGACACTCATAGTTGTGGATCCAAGAAAAACAGATTCATCAAAACTCGCAGACATCCACCTGCAGCTTGACTTCGACCATGACTACGAACTCCTGGATGCAATAAGAACAGTACTCCTTGGTAACGACATCCTCTACGATGAAGTTGCAGGAGTACCAAAGGAACTCATATACGAAACAGTTGAAGTACTCAAAAAGGCACAGTTCGGTATACTCTTCTTTGGAATGGGTATAACCCACAGCCGTGGAAAACACAGGAACATAGACACAGCCATATGTCTTGTAACTGATCTCAACAGAAGTGCCAAGTTCAACCTCATACCAATGAGGGGACACTACAACGTTACAGGATTCAACCAGGTATGTACCTGGGAGGTTGGATACCCGTACTGTGTTGACTTTGCAACAGGATCTCCAAGGTACAACCCTGGTGAATCAGGTTCAAACGACCTTCTCCAGAACAAGGAGACAGATGGAATGCTTGTAATAGCATCCGACCCTGGTGGAAACTTCCCACAGAAGTCCCTTGAGAGAATGGCTGAGATTCCTATCGTGGCAATAGAACCACACAGAACACCAACCACAGAGATGTCCGATGTCATCATCCCACCTGCAATTGTAGGTATGCAGGCAGAGGGTACTGCATATAGGATGGAAGGAGTTCCAATCAGGATGAGAAAGGTTGTGGAATCTGACCTACTTCCTGACAGGGAGATCCTTGAGAGGATCCTTGACAAGGTCAAAGAGATCAACGCATCCAAATAATGGACAAAAAAATGGATTGAAGCTGGCGCGCGGCTTCAAATCCCTACTTTTTTTTATTTTTAAAAACTCGTTTTAAATTAATTTTAAAAATTAACTCAATATCAATAATTTTAACCTAAAAAACTTTAAAAAATCATTTTTAAATAAATTTAAAAAATAGAAAAAGATCGATATCAAATATTTATTTTCAATCGATTTCAAATAATTAAACTAATTTTATTAATTTCTAATCAATGAATCAGTCTCTTTTAACAGCCTGAAGCACTCCATCGTTTGTATCAACGAAAAGAATGCATTTACCATTGACTGGACATGGTTTCACAGATTTACCTTCGGGGTTAATCACAGTACCTTCGGTCACCAATCGACCATCAACGGTGTAAACAGCATCAATACCTGCATTGAGAAGGGTTTCCACAGATTGTGGGCCTAAGTAGTCCCTTATATTTCCCTTCATCAGAAACCTGCCGTCGTTACCTGCAAAGGCCAGACCAAGTCCTGCCATGGATCCTATAACTCCATCCTCTGTTCCACCAAGACCTTCAAGGCGAATGTTAAGGTTTTTTGCAAGGGTTCTTGCCTTTTCCTGGTTTAAAACAGTGTTCTTAGCATCCTTACTGTACGCCACAAGCGACGGTAGGATCTGACTGTCATGAGCCACAGAAATACCAGGATCACTGCCCTCAATGAAGTCATCGTAGATCTCCTTTTTACCTATCTCGAAGAGATCGTCCATGATCTCCATGTCATCACTGTCCACATGAATAACTGCACAGCTGTTGTGGGATGTGAAGGGTATGTCAGGGTGCACGTAGAGCTGGTGCCTTGTAACACCAATCACTGGATGCTTCTTTGAAATGGTTCCAGCAATTGCCCTTGCAAGTCTTCCTGTGCCCCTTGAATTCAGGTTGTCTGTATCATCAACGCAAACGTAGATAGTCATTTGATTCCTCCTCAAAAATTTTCTTTTTATCGTTCATGTCAATTCTTGATCATTATCAGCTTGCCAGTTGCGGGGTCCTTGTAAACTTTTCCCACAGATGACAGTCCGCTCTCACCACTTGAGGAATTTTGGATAGTGCTATTCACTGCCTGTCCCAGGTTGAGATCAACTGCCTCTTGCATTATGGCTTTTCCTGTGGAGACACTGTGCTTGTGCTCATGAACATTATGGTGAATATCAGGAATCCAACTGCAAGCACAAGCATGCAGTCCACCATGTTAACGGCGTAGATCATTGGATCTATTTCTTCATCACTGGAGAGCAACCCCCGTTTCTGTTTAAAACGCCTCTGCTTCAACATCATAAAATCTCCATAACTGCATCTGCCATGCTTTCAAGGTTTGAAATATCCTCCTCGTACCACCTTCTCCTGATCTTGGATACACTGAATGCGATGGCTGCTGCAGCCATACCAAGCACAGCTGCATCAAATGCAATGAGAAGATGCTGTGCAAGACTCTGAATATCCCCACTTCCCAGGGCTGTGAGTCCCGGACCCAGGGGTATAAGTGTTCCCATAAGTCCCACCGCAGGGGAAATCTTTGCAACGATATCAGTTTTTTCAAGCCTTTTAGCAGCTTTAATAGTTTCGTCCTCAACCATCTTCATGGCAACTGACTCTCTGAATTCAGAACTCACATTGGAACTGTTCACCAGGGTCACGAGCACGTCTTTATGGCCCTTTGGAATTTCACTTGCTTCAACTATTCTGATTAATTCCTGGTGGTCAACCCGATCCTTCAGGGACAGGATCTGGTTGATGAAAACCTTAAGATCAAAGTTATTCTTTCTTCTTTTATAGTATTCACCCAATAAAATGCCCAGATTGATGAGAGCATAGATGAAGAAGATTGTAAGAACGATCATCACTGGCATCAGGAGGCTCTGGGAAATTGCATGCATACTGCTGCTGAACGTACTGTAAACGGTACTCATGATTAAACACCTTTTTTTATAGTTTTAAACGATATTTTTACTGAATATAATTTTTACTCTTGATTTTGGCTGTTTGAATCTAATAATGTAAAAAGAGGATAAACACTCTTACTCATTTCTCCGGACTCCGTAGAAGTAACCTGCAAGGATCAGGCCAATCAGCAGCAGTGCTGCCAGGATGTAAATGGAGTTGGTGTCTGTCTTTTTAGGAGTGGTGGTAACTTCGTAGGCTTTTCCACTTCCTCCCCCTCCTCCACCTTGTAAATTCTTCAGGGGACTGTTTTTATTGGAACTCGTCAGGTTACCTATTGCACTGGCGAGCTTAGAATTTCCAGAGGCATCGATAAGACTATTTCCATTCCCATTTCCATTTCCATTTCCACTACCCGTACCATTTCCATTTCCACTACCACTTCCTGTCCCTGTCCCGGTACCATTTCCGGTACCATTTCCATGTCCTGTATTACCATTACTAGAACTGGAAACAGTGAGGGCATCTGTCCTTGCAGCAGGGTAATTATTTTTTATATCGTCACCTGTGGCTTCTATTTTAAGTTTTGTGAACCTTGCTGATGCAGTCAGGGATTTACCTGCTGCTGAAGGCATTACCTTGTAGGTTATAATGAGGGTTTTCAACAAACCCCTTTCCTCGTGCCTCATCCTGTTAACGTTCCATATTCCAGTTGATTCCTCGTAGTTTTGCAGTGTTTTATCTGGAATTGTAAAAGTTTGATACTTCAATCCACTGGAATGTGTAACCATTATAATAACTGGATACCAGTCATATAATCCGTCATTATTTGCAGTCACTGTTAATGTGACTGTATCTCCCACCTGTGCTGTTTTTGGTTCGAACTCCGCAGTTAGGCCGGCAGCAGATGCACTGCCAATGAGTGATAAGATTAATATTAGCCCTAATAGTGGGATGGTAAATTTTTTGAGCTTCATTTTGGCATTGATTCCTCCATGTAACTTTTAGTTCATTAAAAAATTTATTTTATCTTATTCAGAACAATTTCATCATTTAAATGGAGTAATGAACTAATTAAGCCTTCCTATAACGATTGTCCACATTAGTTTATTTTTCTATGTGTATATATAAACGTGTCGTGAGCTTCAATAATTTTAAATAGACATCCAAGTTTTTGATGGCATCGGGATATAAAAATAAAAAAATAGAGGGAATTAATGGGTTAATTTGTTTTTGTTGTGAATTGGCTAAAGTAGGATTTTATGTTGTTGTTTGATGTGTCTGTTAGGCTTGCGGTGTGTATTAGTATTAGGTATTTGGTTCCTGTTT